>NZ_QURH01000234.1 GCF_003428695.1 Actinomadura logoneensis | reverse complement strand
CCGGGCGAGCCGGTGCGCACCGGCCGATCCGGCGCCCGCCGCGTCCTACTGCAGGACGCGGCGGGTGAACGTCCGCGTCGAGAGCCAGCCGAGCAGCGCCGTCCCGGCGACCAGCACGCTGAGGTAGGCCCACGCGGGCATGTGCCCGACCTGCGGGGTGAGCGCGTCGCGCAGCCCCTCGTTCACGTAGACCATCGGGTTGGCCAGCACGAGGATCTGCAGCCAGCGGATGTGGTCCATCGCCGCCCACGGGTAGTACACGCACCCGAGCATCGACATCGGCAGCAGGACCAGCGCGAACATCATCTGGACCTTCTGCGGGTCCATCAGGGTGCCGAGCCACAGCCCGGCCGCGGCCGACATGGCCGACCCGAGCACCAGCACGGCCACCAGCGTCGCCCAGTTGCCCACGTGGACGCTCGGTCCCTGCCCGGACGCGTGCACGAACAGCACGCACGGGAAGACCAGCAGCCCGGCGATGAGCGCCTGCAGGGCGGCCGCGGTGATCTTCTGGACGGCCAGCATCGGCACCGACAGCGGCGCGAGCGCCCGGTCGGTGATGGAGCGCTGCCAGTTCAGCTCCATCATCAGCGGGAAGATCACCGCCATCATCGCCTGCATGACCACGGCCGACCCGACCAGTCCGGGCACCAGCACGGTGGAGAAGGTGGACCCGCCGCCGGCCGCCGTCATCGCGCGGGTCCCGGGCCCGCCGATCTTCGGCAGGACGTAGGAGAACACGAACACGAACAGCAGCGGCTGGATCAGCACCCGCGCGAAGGTCGCGACGAAGTTCTTGCGCAGCACCCGCAGCTCGCGGGCCATCATCGCCAGGAACGTGCGCGGCAGCGTGGGCCGCACGGCGGGCGCGGTGCCCACCGGGGTGGAGGCGGCGGTCATTCGCGGTACTCCCGTCCGGTCAGGGTGAGGAAGGCGGACTCCAGGCTGGGCCGCAGCTGGGAGGCGTCGGTGACGCCCGTCCCGGCGGCGGCGCCGATCGCGACGAGCTCGCCGAGCAGCCCGTCGGCGTTCCGGGCGAACACCCGGACCTGCGCGCCGGTGACCTCGACCTTGGTGACGCCGTCGCGGTCGCGGAGCTTGGCCGTGCCGTCGGGGACGGGCCCGTCGTAGACGACCGTGACGACGGTGTCGGCCCCGGCCGACGCCTTGAGATCGTCCACGGTGCCGCTGGCGAGGACCCTGCCGTGGTCGATGACCGCGACGCGCTCGCACAGCGCCTCGGCCTCCTCCATGTAGTGCGTGGTCAGGAGGATGGTCTGGCCGCCCTGCTGCAGCTCGCGCAGCACGTCCCACAGGTTGACGCGGGTCTGCGGGTCCAGGCCGGCGGTCGGCTCGTCCAGGAACAGCACCTCGGGGCGGTGCACCAGGGCCCGGCAGATCATCAGCCGCTTGGCCTGCCCGCCGGACATCTCGAACGGCTTGCCCTTGCGGCGGTCGCCGAGGTTGAACATCTCCATCAGCTCGTCGGCGCGGCGGCGGGCGTCGCGCGCCGACAGGCCGAAGTAGCGCCCCCGGAACTCCAGGTTCTCGAAGGCGTTCAGCTCGTTGTCCAGGGTGTTGCCCTGCGAGACCATACCGATGCGGCGCTTGACCTCGACCGGGTTCCTGGCGACGTCGAAGCCGCACACGGTCGCGCGCCCGGACGTAGGGACCACCAGGGACGTCAGCATCCCGATCGTCGTCGACTTGCCCGCGCCGTTCGGGCCGAGCAGGCCGTAGAACTGCCCGTGCGCGATGGACAGGTCGATGCCGCGGACGGCCTCGACGTCCCCGCCGGGGCCCTTGTAGGTCTTGTGCAGGTCGACGGTCCGGACGGCGGCCCGGATCTCGTCGACGGGGGGTTCCGCGGGCGCGCGCTCCGCGGCGGGTCCGTCTAGCACTGCCGGTCTCCCTTCGAGTACTCCTCGAAACGTTCGATCAGGCTGAGCAGGAAGCGGCGGACGGCGGGCTCGTCCTCGGGCGGCACGACGTCGTAGAGCGCGTTCATGTCGGTGCCGATGCCGGGCCCGACCTCGGCGAGCAGCGTGCGGCCCGCCTCGGTGGCGTGCAGCAGGACCGCCCGCCGGTCGTCCGGGTGGCGGCGGCGCTCCACGTAGCCGTCGCGTTCGAGCGTGTTCACGACCGAGGTGAGCGTGGCGGGGGTCACGCTGAGCCCTCGCGCCGCGTCGCCCGCGCGCATGCCCTCGGGATGGGCCTGGAGGAGGCGCAGGAGGAAGTACCCGGCGGGGCTCACCCCGTGCTGCTCCACGATCCGCCACATGACCGGGCCGCCGAGCCGCATCGCGGCGCCGAACAGGCGGCCGATCGGCCACTCCTCGGGCGGCCCCAGGAAGCCGAGGTCCCCGAAGTTCAACTTCTCGGTGTCCATGGCGACATTGTTAGCCGACGTATTTTTAGCCGTCAAATCATTAGAGGGCTAACGAACTTCGCAGACATCTCAAATGGTGAGAGAACGGGCGACCGGGTGTTGAATAGTCATCCACTCCAGTGCATACTTTTGCTCATTGCTTCGGAAGGGCAGTGAGAGATGGGAATCCGAGCGGCGGTCGCCGGTGCCAGCGGGTACGCGGGCGGCGAGATCCTGCGCGTGCTGGCGGGACATCCGGAATTCGAGATCGGGACGGTGACGGCCGGGTCCAACGCGGGCCGACGCCTGGGCGAGCTCCAGCCCCACCTGCGATCCCTGGCGGACCGCACCCTCGCCCCCACCACCCCCGAGGCCCTGACCGGCCACGACGTGGTCTTCTTCGCCCTCCCGCACGGCGAGTCGGGCGCCTACGCCGGACTCCTCGGCGACGAGACGCTCCTGGTGGACTGCGGCGCCGACTTCCGCCTGGCCGACCCGGCCGCGTGGGCGTCCTTCTACGGCTCCGAGCACGCCGGCACCTGGCCCTACGGCCTGCCGGAGCTGCCCGGCCAGCGCGACCTGCTGCGCCGGACGGACCGGATCGCCGTCCCCGGCTGCTACCCGACCTCGGTCGCCCTGGCCATGTTCCCGGCCCTGGCCGCCGGCGTCGCCGAACCGGACGTCGTGGTCGTCGCCGCGTCCGGGACCTCCGGCGCGGGCAAGGCCCCCAAGCCGCACCTGCTCGGCAGCGAGGTCATGGGCTCGGTCAGCGCCTACGGCGTCGGCGGCGTCCACCGGCACACCCCCGAGATGGAGCAGAGCCTGTCGGCCGTCGCGGGCGAACCGGTCACCGTGTCGTTCACCCCCACGCTCGCGCCGATGAGCCGCGGCATCCTCGCCACCTGCACCGCCAAGGCCCGCCCCGGCCTCACCGCCCCGCGCCTGCGCGAGGCGTACGCCGCCGCCTACGACGGCGAGCCGTTCGTCGAGCTGCTGCCCGAGGGCACGTGGCCCGCCACCGCGATGACCCTCGGCGCGAACTCCGCGCTCGTCCAGGTCGCCCTCGACGAGCGCGCCGGACGGATCGTCGCGGTCGCCGCCATCGACAACCTCACCAAGGGCACCGCCGGAGGCGCCGTGCAGAGCGCCAACCTCGCCCTCGGACTTCCCGAAACCCTCGGCCTCACCACGATCGGAGTCGCCCCGTGAGCGTCACCGCCCCCCAAGGCTTCCGCGCCGCCGGCGTCAGCGCCGGGCTCAAGCAGAACGGCGGACGCGACGTCGCCCTCGTCGTCAACGAGGGGCCGTCCCGCGCCGCCGCCGGGGTCTTCACCCGCAACCGCGTGAAGGCCGCGCCGGTGCTCTGGTCCGAGCAGGTGCTCAAGGGCGGACGGCTGCGCGCGGTGGTGCTGAACTCCGCCGGCGCCAACGCCTGCACCGGCCCCGACGGCTTCGCCGACACGCACGCCACCGCCGAGCGCGTCGCCGCCCTGCTGGCCGACTCGCCCGGCGAGGTCGCGGTCTGCTCCACCGGCCTCATCGGCACTCGCCTCGACATGGACCGGCTGCTGCCCGGCGTCGAGGCCGCCGCCGCCGAGCTGTCCCGCGGGGACGGCGGCCTCGCCGCCGCCGACGCGATCCGCACCACCGACACCGTCGCCAAGATCGCCTTCCGCCAGGGCGACGGCTACATGCTCGGCGGCATGGCCAAGGGCGCGGGCATGCTCGCGCCGTCGCTGGCGACCATGCTGTGCGTCGTCACCACCGACGCCGACCTGCCCGCCGAGGCCCTGGACCGGGCGCTGCGCGCCGCGACCGGCGCGACCCTGGAGCGGCTGGACGCCGACGGCTGCATGTCCACCAACGACACCGTCCTGCTGATGGCGTCCGGCGCCACGGGCGTCACCCCCGACGAGGCCGCCTTCACCGAACTGCTCGCCGACCTCTGCGCCGACCTCACCCGGCAGCTGCTGGTGGACGCCGAGGGCGCGAGCAAGGCCATCGCGATCGAGGTGGTCGGCGCGGCCAGCGAGGCCGACGCGGTCACCGTCGGACGCACCGTCGCCCGCAACAACCTGCTCAAGTGCGCCATCCACGGCGAGGACCCCAACTGGGGCCGGGTGCTGTCGGCCGTCGGCACCACCGACGCCGTCTTCGAGCCGGACGAGCTGAACGTCGCGATCAACGGCATCTGGGTGTGCCGCAACGGCTCGTTCGGCGACGACCGCGACAAGGTGGACCTGCGCCCCCGCGACGTCACCATCACCGTCGATCTGGCCGCCGGCCCGCACAGCGCGACCGTGTGGACGACCGACCTCACCGCCGACTACGTCCACGAGAACTCGGCGTACAGCTCGTGAGCGCGGTGATCTCAGGAGAGCGGATGCGGCGGCGGCGCGAGGCCGTCCTGCCGAAGGCGAGCACGCTGATCGACGCGCTGCCCTGGCTGGAGCGCTTCCACGGCAAGACCGTCGTCATCAAGTACGGCGGCCACGCCATGACCGACGAGGCGCTGCGCCACCGGTTCGCCGAGGACGTCGTCTTCCTGCGCTACGCCGGGCTGCGCCCGGTCATCGTGCACGGCGGCGGCCCGCAGATCAACGCCGCGCTCGCCGCGCACGGCATCGAGTCGGCCTTCACCGCCGGGCTGCGCGTCACCACCCCCGAGGCGATGGAGGTCGTCCGGATGGTGCTGGTCGGGCAGGTGCAGCGGGACGTGGTGGGGCTCATCAACCGGCACGGCGCGTTCGCGGTCGGGATGTCCGGCGAGGACGCCAACCTGTTCACCGCCGAGCGCAAGCACGCCGTCGTGGACGGCGCGAAGGTCGACATCGGGCAGGTCGGCGAGATCGTCGAGGTCGAGGTCGGCGCCATCGAGGCGCTGCTGAACGACGGCCGCGTCCCGGTCGTGTCCAGCATCGCCCGCGGCGACGACGGCGAGATCTACAACGTCAACGCCGACACCGCCGCCGCGGCGCTCGCCGTCGCGCTCGACGCCGCCAAACTGGTCGTCCTCACCGACGTGCAGGGCCTGTACGCCGACTGGCCCGCGTCCGACGACGTCATCGACCGGCTCACCACCGACGAGCTGGCGGCGCTGCTGCCCGAGCTGTCGGCGGGCATGGTCCCCAAGATGGAGGCGTGCCTGGCGGCGGTGCGCGGCGGCGTCCCGCAGGCGCACGTCCTGGACGGACGGGTCCCGCACGCGCTGCTGCTGGAGATCTTCACCGACGAGGGCATCGGCACGATGGTCACGCCGGGCCCCGCGGGCGGCCTTGCCGCGAAGGACGACGGCCCCACAGCACACGACGACGGCCCCGCCGCGAGCGACGACGAACCGGCCGCCGCTGACGGTGAACCCGCCGCGAACGACGACGAACCGGCCGTGCCGGAAGGAGAACCCGCGTGACCACCCCCCGCACCGACGACCTCGCCGGGCGGTACGAGGCCGCCTTCATGCCGAACTACGGCGTCCCGCCCCTCGCGCTCGCCCGCGGCGAGGGCTGCACGGTCTGGGACGCCGACGGCAACGCCTACCTCGACCTGGTCGGCGGCATCGCCGTCACCTCCCTCGGCCACGCCCACCCGGCGCTCGTCGAGGCCGTGACCCGGCAGGTCGCCACGATCGCCCACACCTCCAACCTGTTCCTGAACGAGCCCGAGGTCCTGCTCGCCGAGCGGCTGCGCGGCCTGCTCGGCGACGACGGGCGCGTCTTCCTCGCCAACAGCGGCACCGAGGCCAACGAGGCCGCGCTGAAGATGGCGATCAAGTACGGCAGGGCGCACGGCAGGACGTACTTCGTCGCCACCGAGGACGGCTTCCACGGCCGCAGTCTCGGCGCGCTCTCGCTCACCGGCAAACGGGCGATCCGCGAGCCGTTCGGGCCGTTCGCGCTGGACGTCCGGTTCGTCCCCTACGGTGACGAGGCGGCGCTCGAAGCCGCCGTCACCCCCGACTGCGCCGCCGTCTTCCTCGAACCCACCCAGGGCGAGGCCGGCGTCATCCCGCCCCCGCCCGGCTACCTCGCCGCCGCCCGCCGGATCTGCACCGCGACCGGGGCGCTCTACGTCGGCGACGAGATCCAGTCCGCGATCGGCCGCACCGGCACCTGGTTCGCCTTCCAGCACGAGGACGCCCGCCCCGACATCCTCACCCTCGCCAAGGGCCTCGGCGGCGGCCTCCCGATCGGTGCGGTCGTCGCCTTCGGCGAGCACGGCCGGATCTTCGCCAAGGGCGACCACGGCAGCACCTTCGGCGGCAACCCCGTCGCCGCGGCCGCCGCCCTCGCCGTCCTGACCACCCTGGAGACCGACGGCCTGCTCGCCAACGCCGCCGAGGTGGGCGCCCTGCTCGCCGACGGCATCGCCGCCACCCGCCACCCGCTGCTGGCGGGCGTCCGGGGCCGCGGGCTCTGGCAGGCCGTCGCCCTGACCGCCGACGTCTCGGCCGCCGTGCAGGACGCGGCCCGCGACGCCGGGTTCCTGGTCAACGCGCTGCGCCCGGACGCCGTCCGGCTCGCGCCGCCGCTCGTCCTCACCGCCGCGCAGGCACGGTCCTTCGTGGACGCCCTGCCCGCCATCCTCGACAAGGCCGCCCAGACGCAGGAGACCCCCCAGTGACCGTCCGGCACCTCCTCCGCGACGACGACCTCACGCCCGCCGAGCAGGCGCAGGTCCTCGACCTCGCCGCCGCCATGAAGAAGGACCGCTTCGCCCACAAGCCCCTCGCCGGGCCCCGGACGGTCGCGGTGCTGTTCGACAAGCCGTCCACCCGCACCCGCGTCTCCTTCACCGTCGGCATCGCCGAACTCGGCGGCAACCCCCTCGTCCTGGACACCGGCGCCAGCCAGATGGGACGCGGCGAGTCCATCGCCGACAGCGCCCGCGTCCTCGAACGCCAGGCCGCCGCGATCGTCTGGCGCACCGGCGCCCAGTCCCGCATCGAGGAGATGGCGGACGGCACCGCCGTCCCCGTCGTCAACGCCCTCACCGACCGCTTCCACCCCTGCCAGGTCCTCGCCGACCTGCAGACCGTCCGCGAGCACAAGGGCGACCTCGCCGACCGCACCCTCGCCTACTTCGGCGACGGCGCCAACAACATGGCGCACTCCTACCTGCTCGGCTGCGCCACCGCGGGCATGCACGTCCGGATCGCCGCGCCCGAGACCCTGCCGCCCGACCCCGACGTGGTCGCCCGCGCCGAGGAGATCGCCGCCACCACCGGCGGGTCCGTCCTGGTCACCGCCGACCCCGCCGAGGCCGCGGCCGGAACCGACGTCCTCGCCACCGACACCTGGGTCTCCATGGGCCAGGAGGGCAAGGACACCGGTCTCTACGAACCGTATTCTGTGGACGAGGCGCTGCTCGCGCACGCCGCGTCCGACGCGGTCGTGCTGCACTGCCTGCCCGCCTACCGCGGCAAGGAGATCGCCGCCGCCGTCCTGGACGGCCCACAGAGCGTGGTCTGGGACGAGGCCGAAAACCGTCTGCATGCCCAGAAGGCCCTGCTGACCTGGCTACTGGAGAACACTGCGTGACCACACCGATGACCAAGGCCGCCCGGCACGCCCGGGTGATCGAACTGCTGTCCCGGCACCCCGTCCACTCCCAGGGAGAGCTCGCCAAACTCCTGGCGGACGCGGGTCTGGAGGTCACCCAGGCCACCCTGTCGAGGGACCTGGTGGAGATCGGCGCGGTGAAGCTGCGCGCCGAGGACGGCAGCCTGATCTACGCCGTGCCGGGGGAGGGGGGCGCGCGCATCCGCCGCGTCCCCACCGGCACCACCGAGACCTTCGACGGCCGCCTCACCAGGCTCGCCGCCGAACTGCTGGTCTCCGCGGAGGCGTCGGCCAACCTGGTCATCGTCCGCACCCCGCCCGGCGCGGCGCAGTACCTCGCCTCGGCCATCGACCACGCCGAATGGCCGTCCATCCTCGGCACCGTCGCGGGCGACGACTCGATCCTGGTCATCGCCCGCGACCCCGCCGGCGGCCCCCAGCTCGCCGAGGCGCTACTGCGCCTGGCCGCCGGACGCGAACGACGAAGCTAGCCCGGCGCCGGACCACCGGCGCCGGGGCAACCGCACGACCCCTCGCGACGCGCCGCCCGTCCCCGGCGGCGGGCAACGCGCGCCGTTCGCGGCGGGTTCCGGCGTGGGACTTGGCGCGAACGCGCCCCCGCGCGGTAAGCGTGCAGTAGAACCAGAGAAACGACAGCGGCAGAGCAGAAGAGGGATTTACCAGTGACGAAGGCACCGACGCGTCTGTGGGGCGGCCGGTTCGAAGGCGGCCCGTCGGACGCGCTCGCGCGGCTCTCGGTGAGCGTCCAGTTCGACTGGCGGCTCGCCCCCTACGACCTGATGGGCTCGCGCGCCCACGCCCGCGTGCTCAACCGCGCGGGCCTGCTCACCGACGACGAGCTCGACCGCATGATCGGCGCGCTGGACGACCTCGAGGAGGCGTGCCGCACCGGCGAGTTCCGTCCCGCCGTCGCCGACGAGGACGTGCACACCGCCCTCGAACGCGGCCTGCTCGAACGCCTCGGCGCGCTCGGCGGCAAGCTGCGCGCCGGCCGCTCCCGCAACGACCAGGTCGCGACCGACCTGCGCCTCTACCTGCGCGACCACGCCCGCCAGATCGTGTCCCGGCTGGTCGAGCTGGAGACCGCGCTCATCGCCCAGGCCGAGCACAACCTCGGTGTCGCGGCGCCCGGCATGACCCACCTGCAGCACGCGCAGCCCGTGCTGTTCTCCCACCAGCTGCTCGCGCACGTGCAGCCCCTCACCCGTGACATCGACCGGATGCGCGACTGGGACAGGCGCACGGCCGTCTCCCCGCTCGGCTCCGGCGCGCTGGCCGGGTCGTCCCTCCCGCTCGACCCGCAGGCCACCGCCGCCGAACTCGGCTTCGACTCCGCCGCGCCCAACTCCATGGACGCCGTCGCCGACCGCGACTTCGTCGCCGAGTTCCTCTTCGTCACCGCGCTGATCGGCGTCCACCTGTCCCGGCTCGGCGAGGAGATCTGCCTCTGGGCCTCCCAGGAGTTCCGCTGGATCGAGATGGACGACACCTACGCCACCGGGTCGTCGATCATGCCGCAGAAGAAGAACCCCGACGTCGCCGAGCTCGCCCGCGGCAAGGCCGGCCGCCTCATCGGCCACCTCGTCGGCCTGCTCACCACCCTCAAGGGCCTGCCCCTCACCTACAACCGCGACCTGCAGGAGGACAAGGAGGGCGCCTTCGACGCCGTCGAGACCCTGCTGGTCGTCCTGCCCGCCATGTCCGGGCTGATCGCCACCATGCGGATCAACACCGAGCGGCTCGAGGCGCTCGCCCCCGAGGGCTTCGCCCTGGCCACCGACCTGGCCGAGCTGCTGGTCCGGCGCGGCGTCGCCTTCCGCGACGCGCACGAGATCGTCGGCCACCTCGTCGTCTGGTGCCAGGTCAACGACAAGGACTTCGGCGACCTCACCGACGAGGAGCTGGCGAAGGTCTCCCCGCACCTCACCCCGGACGTCCGGGAGGTCCTCAACGTCCCGGGCGCGCTGGCGTCCCGCAAGGCGCACGGCGGCACCGCCCCCGACCGCGTCCGCGAGCAGCTCGACTCGCTGCGCGCGCAGGTCGACGAGCACGCCGCCTGGGCCGCCGGCAACGACTCCTGACCGCGGCCCACCGCCGCCCGGCCGGCCCCGGGACGCGCGCGATCATCGTCCGCGCGCGTCCCGGCGGCCGGTACGGTGGAAACCGGCCGAATCGGGACGATCATGGTGGGGGAATGGACGGAGCGCCACTGCCGCGGGACTTCTTCGACGGCCCGGTGGAGACGGTCGCGCCGCTCCTGCTGGGAAGCGTCCTGGTCCACGCCACCGACGAGGGGACCGTCGCCGTCCGCCTGACCGAGGTCGAGGCGTACGCCGGCCCCCGCGACCCGGCGTCCCACGCCTACCGCGGCCAGACCGCGCGCAACGCCGTGATGTTCGGCCCGCCCGGCCACGCCTACGTGTACTTCACCTATGGCATGCACTACTGCGCCAACCTGGTCTGCGGCCCCGCGGGCACGGCCTCCGGGATCCTGCTGCGCGCCGGAGAGATCATCGGCGGGGAGGAACTGGCCGTCGCCCGGAGGCCCCGTTCGTCCGTCCGCGACCTCGCCCGGGGCCCCGCCCGCCTCTGCAACGCCCTGGCCATCGCGCGCGCCGAGAACGGGCTGGACGTCTGCGACCCGGACAGCCCCCTGCGCGTCCTGCCCGGCGACCGGATCGATGCGGCCGCCGTCCGCTCGGGCCCGCGCGTCGGCGTCAACGGCGGCAAGGACACGCCCTGGCGGTTCTGGATCGACGGCGACCCCACCGTCTCGGTCTACCGCCCGCACGTGCCCCGGCGGCGTACCGCCGCACGCCCCTGACCTGCGGACGGACGCCTCAGGGACCGTCCGGCCACGGGAACCCGGGCGGCCGAAGTCCGAATATCGTTAGCCTGTGCACCGTCCATCGGGAACGCTGGTGGACGACGGAAGAAAGCAAGCCGGAGACGAGGGAGACCGTGACCGACATCCTGGACGATCTCGCATGGCGCGACCTGATCGCGCAGTCCACCGACCTGAGTGAACTGCGGGCCCTGCTCGCCGCGGGGCCGGTCACGCTCTATTGCGGGTTCGATCCGACGGCGCCCTCGCTGCACCTCGGCAACCTCATCCAGATCCTCACCCTGCGCCGGTTCCAGCAGGCCGGGCACCGGCCCATCGGCCTGGTCGGCGGGGCCACCGGCCTGATCGGCGACCCCAGCGGCAAGAGCGCCGAGCGGGTGCTGAACACCGAGGAGACCGTCGCGGGCTGGGTCGAGCGCATCCGCGGCCAGATCTCCCGGTTCCTGGACTTCGACGAGGGCCCGACCGGCGCGACGATGGTCAGCAACCTCGACTGGACCGGCCCCATGTCGGTCATCGAGTTCCTGCGCGACGTGGGCAAGCACTTCCCGGTGAACCGGATGCTCGCCCGCGAGACCGTCAAGGCGCGGCTCGAGTCGTCCGGGATGAGCTACACCGAGTTCAGCTACGTCCTGCTCCAGTCCATGGACTACCTGGAGCTGTACCGCCGGCACGGCTGCGTCCTGCAGACCGGCGGCAGCGACCAGTGGGGCAACCTCACCGCCGGGGTCGACCTGATCCGGCGCGTCGAGGGCGGCACCGCGCACGCGCTCACCACCCCGCTGCTCACCAAGGCGGACGGCTCCAAGTTCGGCAAGACCGCGGGCGGCGAGACCTACTGGCTCGACCCCGAGCTGACCTCGCCGTTCGCCTTCTACCAGTTCTGGATCAACGCCGACGACCGGGACATCGAGAACTACTTCAAGGTCTTCTCGTTCCGGCCCCGGGAGGAGATCGAGCAGCTCCTGAAAGACGGCGCGGAGCGTCCCGCCGCTCGCATCCCGCAGCGCGCGCTCGCCGAGGAGGTGACCACCCTCGTGCACGGCGCGGAGGAGACGGCCGCCGCCATCGCCGCGTCCAAGGCCCTGTTCGGCCAGGGCGAGCTCGGCGAACTGGACGAGCGGACCCTCGCCGCGGCCCTGTCGGAGGTGCCGCGCACGGAGGTCGCCCCGGGTGAGCTGCCGCCCGTCGCGGACCTGCTCACCGCGTCCGGCCTGTGCAAGAGCAAGTCGGAGGCCCGCCGCGCGATCGCCCAGGGCGGCGCGTACGTGAACAACGCGAAGGTCGAGTCGGGGGACGCCGTGCCGTCCGCCGGCGACCTCCTGCACGGCCGCTTCCTGGTGCTGCGCCGGGGCAAGCGCAACATCGGCGGCGTGGAGGTCGTCCGCTCCTGACCTCGGACGACGAAGCCCCCATTCGCTCGCGCGGGTGGGGGCTTCGGTATGCGACGGGGAAAAGCTCGGTAGATTCACGTCACAGTGAGATCACGGGAAACGCTCCGAGGACGCCCGAAGGCCCCCGGACACAGGCCCTGAGCTGCGACTCTCCGGGTGCGGACGCCGATTTGACGGTCTCGCCGACCGGACCTAATGTTCTACCTGCCCCGAGGGGAGCGGGACGCCGGACACGGCGGCCGGCCCGAGGGGAACCCCCGAACCGACACCGAGCACTTCGGTCATCGATGTCGCACAGGTGGGCGCTCGAATCGGACGAAGTTGAATGAATCGGACGAATCGGGTAAACTGGAGTGGTTGCCCCGGAGCGAGGTTCACGGAAGTGAACGGAGCGCGGTGGGTGTCCGTTTCTTGAGAACTCAACAGCGTGTTAAAAGC
>NZ_QURH01000232.1 GCF_003428695.1 Actinomadura logoneensis | reverse complement strand
GACGGACGCGGCGGCCTCCCCCGGGCGGCGGACGGCGCGGGGACGGTCCGGGCGGAGCGGGCCCGGGCAGGGACGGGCCGGGCGGCGGCGGCCGGTGCGGCTGCGGACGGTGCTGCTCACCGCCGTCGGGTGGATGGTCGGGCTGCTGTTCGTGCTGCCCTACCTGCAGATGTTCCTGACGTCGCTGAAGTCGCCGTCCGACCTCACGCACTCGCCGGGGACGTACGTGCCGTCCCACTGGCAGTGGTCGAACTACGCGGACGTGTGGAAGGGCACCGGCGTCGGGAAGGCGCTGACGGTGTCGCTGGAGGTCGCGGTCGCGTCCACGCTGGTGACGCTGCTGTGCGCGCTGCCCGCCGCGTACTACACCGCGCGCAACCGGTTCCGGGGACGCGGGGCGTTCCTGCTGCTGGTCCTGGTGACGCAGATGTTCGCGCCGACGGCGCTGGTCATCGGCATCTACCGGGAGATGGTGGCGCTCAACCTCACCGACACGCTGCTCGCGCTGATCCTGGTGAACGCGGCGTTCAACCTGCCGTTCTGCGTGTGGATCCTGCACGGGTACTTCGCGTCGATCCCGCGCGAGCTGGAGGAGGCGGCGTTCCTGGACGGCGCGGGCCGGATGGGCGCCCTCGCCCGGGTGACCCTGCCGATCTCGATGCCGGGCGTGGTCACCGCCGTCGTCTACACGTTCATCGCGGCGTGGAACGAGTTCATCGTCGCGCTGACCGTGACGGTCTCCCCCGACCGCAAGCCGCTGACCGTGGTCGCGCCGTCGTTCGTCACGCAGTACCAGGCGCACTGGCAGTTCCTCTTCGCCACCTCGGTCATCGCTATCGTGCCCGTTGTGATCCTCTTTGTCGTTATCGAGCGGTACCTCGTCGGCGGCCTCACCGCCGGCTCGGTCAAATGACGGTCGTCGCCCTGGACGTCGGCGGCACGTCGATGAAAGGGGCGCTGATCGACCCGGACGGGACGGTCCTGCGCACCGAGGGCCGTCCCACCGGCCGGGAGCACGGCCCCGGCACGGTCGTCCGCGCCATCGTGGAGTTCGCGGCGGAGCTGGCCGCGAGCGCCCCCGGCGTCCGCGCCGCCGGGATCGCCGTGCCCGGCCTGGTGGACGAGGCGACCGGGACGGCGGTCAACTCGTCCAACATCGGCTGGCGGGACGTGCCGCTGCGCAAGCTCGTGGCCGAGCGCCTCGGGCTGCCCGTGGCGCTCGGCCACGACGTGCGGACCGGCGGCCTCGGCGAGGCGGTGCGCGGGGCGGGCCGCTCCGGCGGTGACTTCCTGTTCCTGCCGATCGGCACCGGCATCGCCGCCGCGATGGTGCTGGGCGGAACCCCCTACCCCGGCTCGTCCGGATGGAGCGGGGAGATCGGGCACATGGTCGTCCGGCCGGGCGGCGAGCCGTGCGCGTGCGGGAACCGGGGCTGCCTGGAGACCTACGCGTCGGCGGCGTCGATCGCGCGCCGGGCGGGCGGCATTCCGGCGGAGGAGGTCGTCCGGCGCGCCGCCGCCGGGGACGCGCGCTGCGCCGACGTCTGGTCGCTCGCGCTGGACACCCTCGCGGACGCGCTGGCCGCCGCGACGCTCGTGCTCGACCCGTCCCGGATCGTGCTCGGCGGCGGGCTGGCCGAGGCCGGTGACGCGCTGCTGCCGCCGCTCGCCGAACGCCTCGTCCCGCGCCTGACCTTCCGGTCTCCGCCCGCGCTGGTGCCCGCGGAGCTCGGCCCCCTGGCGGGGATGCACGGCGCGGCGGTCATGGCGCAGCGGCTCGTCGCATCCTGATCTCCGGACGGTGGTCGCCGCTTTCGCAGGACGGCGGCCATCGTCCGGGTTCCACGGTCACCCCGTAGGGCCGACCGCACGGTAGGGCCGGCCGCACGGTAGGGCCGGCCGCACGGTAAGGCCGTCTGTCGTTTCGCGGTGAACCGGATCCGGCCCGTTCCCAGGGAAGTGGAACGGACCGGATCCGGGTGGAGCGGCGCGGCTCGCGGGATCGCCGCTCGTTCGGGGGGATGGCCGGGTCGGTCAGGCCAGGGCCGGGTCGGCGGCCCGGCCGGTCGCCGGAGGCTCGTCGGCGGACGGAGCGGGCGACGGGGCGGGTGACGGGGACTGGTCGGCGAACTGGGTGGCGTGCAGTTCGGCGTAGCGGCCTCCTCGGGCGAGCAGGGTGTCGTGGGTGCCGCGCTCGACGACGCGGCCGGCCTCGATGACCAGGATCTGGTCGGCGGCGCGGATCGTGGACAGCCGGTGCGCGATGATGACCGCCGTGCGGCCGTCGAGGGCCTCGCTCAGCGCCTCCTGGACGGCGGCCTCGGAGGTGGAGTCCAGGTGCGCGGTCGCCTCGTCGAGGATGACCACGCGGGGGCGCGCCAGCAGCAGGCGGGCGATGGTGAGGCGCTGCCGCTCGCCGCCGGACAGGCGGTAGCCGCGCTCGCCGACGACGGTGTCGAGGCCGTCGGGCAGGGAGCGGATCAGGTCGTCCAGGCGGGCGCGGCGCAGCGCGTCCCACAGGTCGTCCTCGTCGGCCTCGGGGCGGGCGAGCAGCAGGTTCTCGCGGATCGTGTCGTGGAACAGGTGGCCGTCCTGGGTGACCATGCCGAGCGTGTCGCGGATGGCGTCGAAGGACAGGTCGCGGACGTCCACGCCGCCGAGCCGGACGGCGCCCCCGTCCACGTCGTACAGGCGCGGCAGCAGCTGCGCGATGGTGGACTTGCCCGCGCCGGACGATCCGACGAGCGCGATCATCTGGCCGGGCTCGGCGCGGAACGACACGTCGTGCAGCACCTCGACGCCGCCGCGCGTGTCGAGGGTGGCGACCTCCTCCAGCGAGGCGAGCGAGACCTTGTCGGCGGACGGGTAGCCGAACCGGACGTGGTCGAACTCGACCGACACCGGGCCCTCGGGGGCGGGCAGCGCCTCCGGCTTCTCCTTGACCAGCGGCTCCAGGTCGAGGACCTCGAAGACGCGCTCGAAGCTGACCAACGCGCTCATCACCTCCAGGCGGGCCCCGGCGAGCGCGGTGAGCGGCGCGTACAGGCGGGTGAGCAGCAGCGCGAGGGCCACGACCGCACCCGCGTCGAGCTGGTCGCGCAGCGACAGGTAGCCGCCCAGGCCGTAGACCAGCGCCAGCGCGAGCGCGGACACGACGGTCAGGGACGTGATGAACACGTGCTGAAGCATGGCCGTGCGGACGCCGATGTCGTGCACCCGGCGGGCCCGGACGGCGAACTCGGCGGACTCGCGGGCGGGCCGTCCGAACAGCTTGACCAGGGTCGCGCCGGGCGCGGAGAACCGCTCGGTCATCTGCGTGGACATGGCGGCGTCGTTGGCGGCGGCCTCGCGGCGCAGCCCGGCCAGGCGGCGGCCCATGCGGCGCGCGGGCAGCACGAACACCGGCAGCAGGACGAGCGCCAGCAGCGTGACCTGCCAGGAGATGCCGACCATGACGGCGAAGGTGAGCAGCAGCGTGACCATGTTGCTGACCACGCCGGACAGCGTGTCGGAGAACGCGCGCTGCGCCCCGATCACGTCGTTGTTGAGCCGGGAGACCAGCGCGCCGGTGCGGGTGCGGGTGAAGAACGCGACCGGCATCCGCTGGACGTGGTCGAACACGGCGGTGCGCAGGTCGAGGATGAGGCCCTCGCCGATCCGCGCGGACAGCCACCGGTTGAGCAGGCCGAGGCCGCCCTCGGCGAGCGCGAGCACGGCGATGGTCACGGCGAGCGCGACCACCACGCCGGAGGAGCGGTGCCCGACGATCGCGTTGACGACGCGTCCGGCGAGCACCGGGGTGACCACGGCGATCACCGCGAGCACCACGCTGACCAGCAGGAACCCGGTGATCCTGCGGGAGTGTGGGCGGGCGAACGACGCGATGCGGCGCAGCGTCGCCTTCGAGAAGGGACGGCGTTCGTCCTTGGCGTTCATCGCGTGGTGCAGCGAGTGCCACGCGGTCACTTCCATGTCCATGTGCGTCCGCCCGTGGGTCGAGGGTTCCGGCCGAGGTCCTGTGCGCCGGAGCCCCCATCCTGCGACCTCAACCAAACTTGAGGTCAACTCCGTCCGCCGGACCACTCTGCCGCAGCCCTCCGACATTCCTCCGGACCCCGTGCCGACACGGGAGTCCGGGGCGGTGGAGGGGCCTTCGGTCTGGGCGGGTCGGCGTGCGGCGGGTACGTTCGTGATCATGACGATCGATGTCGCGAAGGTCCGGAACGAGACCCCCGGATGCGCGCGTGTCGCGCACCTCAACAACGCCGGGGCGGCCCTCCCGCCCCGCCCGGTCATGGACGCGGTCACCCGGCACCTGGAGCTCGAGGCGATGACCGGCGGCTACGAGGCCGCCGAGGAGAACGCCGAGGCCCTGGACCGCTTCTACGACGCCGTCGCCGGGCTGATCGGCGCGCACGGCGACGAGATCGCCTACGTGGAGAACGCCACCCGCGCGTGGGACCTGGCGTTCTACGGCATCCGGTTCGCGCCCGGCGAGCGCGTCCTGACGACGACCACCGAGTACTCCAGCAACGCGATCGCCTACCGGCAGCGCGGCGTCCAGGTGGACGTGGTGCCCGACGACGCGGACGGCACGATCGACCTCGACGCGCTGGAGGCCGAGCTGCGCAAGGGCGGGGTGCGGCTGGTCTCGCTCAACCACGTCCCGACGTCGAACGGGCTGATCAACCCGGCCGCGGAGGTCGGGCGGCTGTGCAGGGCGGCGGGCGTGCTGTTCCTGCTGGACGCGTGCCAGTCGGTGGGGCAGATCCCGCTGGACGTGGACGAGATCGGCTGCGACCTGATGTCGGCGACCGGCCGCAAGTTCCTGCGCGGGCCGCGCGGCACCGGGTTCCTGTACGCGCGGCGGGAGGTCCTGGCGGACCTGGAGCCGCCGATGCTGGACAACGCCGCCGCCGACTGGCACGCGCCCGACCGGTACGAGATGCGTCCGGACGCGAAGCGGTTCGAGACGTGGGAGCGGTACATGGCGGGGCAGATCGGGCTCGGTGTGGCCGCCGACTACGCGAGCGCGCTCGGCATGGACGCCATCGCCGCGCGCATCGACGTCCTCGCGACGCGCCTGCGCTCGGGCCTGGCGGCCAAGCCGGGCGTGACCGTCCACGACCGGGGGGTGCTGCGGTCCGGCACCGTCACCTTCACCGTGGACGGCCGTCCGCCCGCCGAGATCGTGCGGGAGGCGCGCGCCCGGGGCGTCAACGTCAACGTCGCCCAGCCCGTGACGCACGGATACGACCCGGACGCCGTGGACGCGGTCGTCCGGGCCTCCGTGCACTACTACAACGACGAGGACGAGGTGGACCGCCTCCTCGAACTCATCTGACCTGCCGGAAGGGGGCGAGGACCGGCGCGGTGCGGGACTCGTCCACCTCCAGCCGGTTGGGGTCGGCCCGGTTCGGGCGGTACGGCAGGGTCGCGAAGCGCGCCTCCGCAGGATCGGTGTGCCGCAGGCTCTCGGCCAGCGCCTTGAGGTTCTCCGGGTTCAGCGCGGGCGTCATCGCCAGCGAGTCCGCGCTCGCCCGCAGGAACCGGGCGAACCGGATCGGGTCGTCGCGCATGGTTCGGAGGGCGACGCGCGCCAGCTCGGCGACGAGCCGCTGCTGCCGCTTGGCGCGGTCGAGGTCCGAGCCGTCCCCCATGCCGTGCCGGACGCGCGCGTACGCGAGGGCGTCCCTGCCGCCGAGATGATGCCTGCCGGCGCCCATGCGCAGTCCCGACGCCGGGTCGTTCACGGCCCGGGGCAGGGTGACGGTCACGCCGCCGAGGGCGTCCACCATGCGGGCGAATCCGGCGAAGCCGACGAGCACGGTCTGGTCCACGTGGACGCGGGTGACCGCCTCCACCGTCCGGACGGCGCACGAAACACCGCCCTCGCTGAACGCGGAGTTGATCTGCGCCGTCCGCGCCGGGAGGGTCCGCCCGTCGGCGCGGACGCACGCGGGCCGCCGGACGAGCAGGTCGCGCGGCAGGCTCACCACGGTCACGTGCTTCCGGTCGGCGGGCAGCCTGACCAGCATCATCGTGTCCGAGCGCGCGGGGTGGGCGCGGCTCGCGCCCTTCCCGGCGCGCGCGTCGGAGCCGAGCAGCAGCAGGGTCAGCGGACGGTTCGCCGTCCCCGACAGGCCGTGCGCCCGTCCGTGGCGTCCGTCATCGCCCGAGCGCAGCAGGACGGCGGGGACGACCAGCAGCGCGGCCACCGCGCAGGCGGCGAGCGCGAGGGCCGTCCAGCGGCGCTGCCGCAGGCGCCGGCGCGGGGCGCGCGCGGCGTCG
>NZ_QURH01000237.1 GCF_003428695.1 Actinomadura logoneensis | reverse complement strand
CGACGCCCGCCAGCGCGCGGGCCAGGTCCAGCGCCACGATGCCGGGCGCGAGCGCGGCGGCGACCGACCCGGCGGCGAACAGCGCCGAGCCCGCGACGAACACCCGGCGGCGGCCCAGCAGGTCCGCGGTCGAGCCCGCGACCAGCAGGAACGCGGCGAAGGTCAGGTTGTAGGCGTTCATCACCCACTGCAGCGGCGCCCCGGAGGCGTGCAGCGCGGTGCCCACGTCGGGCAGCGCCACCGCCGCCCCGGAGATCGACATCGGCACCGTGGCGAACGCCGCGAGCACCACCGCGAGGGTGAGCACCGGGCGGGACGGCCGGGACGGTTCGGACGGACTACTGCTCACAGGCCCACTCCAGGCACTTCGGGGCGGCCCTCGTGGCCACCGAGGGGATAGTGCCGCTCGGTGGCAAAAGCTGTCAAAGGGCGAAAGCATTTGAGAGGCGAAGGCGTTCCGAGAGCGAAAGCCGCCTGGTGGTAACCTGGTCCCGTGCCCCTCGACGTCTCCGGCGACCTCCGCTCCCTGCCGCTCCGCGAACGCAAGAAGCTGCGCACCCGCAAGGCGCTGGCGGAGACCGCGCTGCGCCTGTTCGTCGAGCGCGGCTACGACGCGACCACGCTGGACGACCTGTGCGACGAGGTCGAGGTGTCCAAGCGGACGTTCTTCCGCACCTACCCGTCCAAGGAGGACGTCGCGCTCGCCGCCGACAGCGATCTGTGGTCGGCCTACCTCGACGACGTCGCCGCGCTCGACACCGAGGGCCCGCTCGTGGACGCCCTGCACGCGGCCCTGCACACCACGCTCGCCGCGATGGACGCCGACTGGGACCGCCGCTTCCTGGCCGCCCGGCACCTCTGCGACACCGTGCCCGCCCTCCAGGCGCACAGCCTGCGGTACTGCCACGACACCACGCAGGCGCTGGTCGACCAGGTGAGCGCCCACCACGGCGTCGCGCCGCACGACGTCCACCTGCGGCTGGCCGTCGAGCTCGTCGTGTCCGCGTGGCGCACCGCCTCGCTCGCCTGGACGGCCGAGGGGGGCCGCGGCGGCCGGGCCGCGCTGACCGAGCGCCTCACCGCGACGTTCGCCGAACTCCCCGCCGCCCTCACCTACGCCCCCTGACCCGCGGCCACTCACCCACGCCCCTGACCCGCGCTGCTCACCCACGCCCCCTGACCTGCCCGGACGCACCGTCTCGCCCCACGCCTCCCTGACCCGTCGGCCCGGACGATCGGGCGCCCGGTGCGCGGTCTTCCGGGTACATGCGTCGGCCGCCGGACGGGCGTTCACCCGCCCGGCGGCCTGTGTCCGGATCGTCAGCGCGGAGTCGACACCGGGACGGTCCGGACGAGCTGCCCCGGCACCGCGCCGAGCTGCCGGACCAGCCGCAGGGCGTCGCGCCGGTCCGCCATCGCGACGGCCGCCGCGTTCACCACGGCGATCACCTTCGTGCTCCGCCCGCCGGACGACGCGTCCCCGGCCCGGCCCTCGGGGTCTCCCCGACCCGCCCCTCAGGCCCGGCCCCTCGCCCCCGGCCCGTCAGGACGCGGCCGTCCACGGCGCGGCGCCCGCCGAGTGATCATGCGCACAGAATCCTTGAACGCGTTCAAAGGAGGGCTAGGGTGCGGGCATGAAGGTGGTCATCCCCGGCGGGACCGGGCAGGTGGGAGCGATCCTCGACCGCGCGCTGACGGCGGCCGGGCACGACGTCGTGGTGCTGACGCGGAACCCCTCCAAGCCGCGCGAGGTGGCCTGGGACGGCCGCACCCAGGGGCCCTGGACGAAGGAGATCGACGGCGCGGACGTCGTCGTCAACCTCGCCGGACGCAGCGTCAGCTGCCGCTACACCCCGGCCAGCCTCCAGGACCTGATGGAGTCGCGGGTCCGGTCCACCGAGGCCGTCGGCGAGGCGATCTCCCGCGCCGCCGCGCCGCCCCGGGTCTGGCTGCAGGCGAGCACCGCCACCATCTATTCGCACCGCTTCGACGCGCCCAACGACGAGGCGGCGGGCGAGATCGGCGGCCACGAGCCCGGCGTCCCGCGCTACTGGGAGTACAGCGTCCGCATCGCGCGGAACTGGGAGGCCGCCCAGCTCGCCGCCGACACCCCGCGCACCCGGCGCGTCGCGCTGCGCTCCGCGATGGTGATGAGCCCGGACCGGGGCGGCATCTTCGCGCACATGCTCGGCATGGTCCGGCTCGGCCTCGGCGGGCCGGTCGCGGGCGGACGGCAGTACGTCTCGTGGATCCACGACCGGGACCTCGTCCGGGCCGTCCTGTTCCTGATCGAGCGCGAGGACCTGTCCGGCCCGGTGAACCTGACCTCGCCGAACCCGCTCCCCTACCGCGACTTCATGCGGGACCTGCGCGCGGCGTGGGGCATGCCCGTCGGGCTCCCGGCCACCGCGTGGATGGCGGAGATCGGCGCCCTGGTCCTGCGCTCCGACACCGAACTCCTGCTGAAGAGCCGCCGCGTCACGCCGGGGCGGCTGCTGGACGCGGGCTTCACGTTCGACCACCCCGCGGCTGCTGGACGCGGGCTTCACGTTCGACCACCCCGCGTGGCCCGGCGCCGCCGCCGACCTGGTGCGCCGCGTCCGCGACCGCGACTGACGACGGCCCGGCGGCCCGGCGGCGCTCCCCCGGCACGCGCGGCCCACGAGCGGTTCAGGACGCGGGCCACGACGCGGTCCGCGTGGCCGGGAATCGGGTGTTCCGGCCTTCCGTTAGTATCGGTAGGGCCCGCGGCGCGATGATCGCGCCGACGTGCGGTCCATCCTTCGTGAGGGAGTTCCCGACATGGTGAGTGACGACGACATCTCCGGCTGAGAGGCCCGGGAGCCCGGACGCGTTCCAGATCGCCTCGACGATCCGCGCCCGGCGACGCGTCGTCCCCTGTTCACCCTTCTCCGTGCTCTGAGCGCGGCGTCTCCGCCGTACCCGCTCGGACGTCCTTGCCTCCGGCGTTCCGCCGGTGATCGCACGTCCGCGCCGCCGGCCGCGCGCCGCCGCCGCACGGGCTTCTCCCGAGGAGCCGTCCATGTCCGTTTCCCCGATCGTCGTCTCCGGCCTGTCGTTCACCTGGCCCGACGACGTCCCCGTCTTCCGCGGCCTCACCTTCAGCGTCGAGGCCGAGCGCGTCGGCCTGGTCGCGCCCAACGGCGCGGGCAAGAGCACGCTGCTGCGGCTCGTCGCCGGCGACCTCACGCCGTCCGCCGGGTCCGTCACGGTCGAGGGCGTCCTCGGTCACCTGCCGCAGGACCTCCCGCTCACCGCCGGGCGCACGGTCGCCGACGTGCTCGGGATCGCCGACGTGATCGCGTCGCTGGACGCCATCGAGTCGGGCGACGCGTCCGAGCGCCACTTCGCCGTCATCGGCGACGACTGGGACGTGGAGGACCGCGCCCGCGCCGAGCTGGACCGGCTCGGCCTCGGCGACGTGTCCCTGCGCGACCCGCTCGGCCGGCTCAGCGGCGGCCAGATCGTGTCGCTCGGCCTGGCCGCGCTGCTGCTGAAGCGCCCCGACGTCCTGCTGCTGGACGAGCCGACCAACAACCTCGACCTCGCCGCCCGGCACCGGCTGTACGACCTGCTGGACGGCTGGCGGGGCTGCGTCCTGGTCGTCAGCCACGACCGGGAACTGCTCGACCGCATGGACCGCATCGCCGAGCTGTCGGACGGCGAGGTGCGCTTCTACGGCGGCAACTACACCGCCTACGAGGAGGCCGTCGCCACCGAGCGGGAGGCGGCCGAGCGCAACCTGCGCAACGCCGAGCAGGAGCTCAAGCGCGAGAAGCGGGAGATGCAGCAGGCCCGCGAACGCGCCGAGCGCCGCGCGAGCAACGCGTCCCGGAACCTCAAGGACGCGGGGCTGCCGAAGCTGTTCGCGGGGAACATGAAGCGCAGCGCGGAGAAGGCGGCGGGAAGCGCGCAGACCATGCACGCCTCCCGGGTCAGCGACGCCAGGGAGCGCGCGGACGAGGCGGCGCGGGCCGTCCGGTCCGACCAGGGCATCGCGCTGGAGCTGCCCGGGACGCGCGTCCCGGCGGGCCGCACCCTGTTCGTCGGCGAGCACCTGCGCAAGCGCCTCGGCGACACCGAGATCTTCGCGGGCGACGGCGCCGACCTGACGATCCGCGGGCCGGAGCGCATCGCGCTGTCCGGCGCGAACGGCGTCGGGAAGTCCACGCTGCTGCGGCTGGTCAACGGCGACCTGGAACCCGACTCCGGGACCGTCCGGCGCGCCGACGGCCGGGTCGCCTACCTGTCCCAGCGCCTGGACCTGCTCGACGACGACCGGACGATCGCGGAGAACTTCGCGGCGTCCGCGCCGTCGCTGTCGGACGCGCAGCGGCTCAACGTCCTCGCGCGGTTCCTGTTCCGGGGGCAGCGCGTCCACCTGCCGGTGCGCGTGCTGTCGGGCGGGGAGCGCCTGCGGGCGACGCTCGCCTGCGTGCTGTACGCCGAGCCCGCCCCGCACCTGCTCCTGCTGGACGAGCCGACCAACAACCTCGACCTGGTGAGCGTCGGGCAGTTGGAGAACGCGCTCGACTCCTACGAGGGCGCGTTCGTCGTCATCAGCCACGACGAGCGCTTCCTGGAGCGGATCAAGGTGGGACGGCGGCTCACCCTCGCCGACGGCCGCCTCACCTCGGTCGAGAACCTTCCGTCCTGACCGGCCGGCCCAGCGTGGTGGCGAAGAGGCGGGCGCCCGGAACGGTCCTTTCGGCCGATTGCCACCCGGGCCGCCCGTCTCCCAGCCTGGCCGCATGTGGGAAAGACGACCGGCCGGGGCCGGGCACGAAGCAGGTCCGGGCAGGTCGTCCGGGGTGGCCACGGGACCGGCGGGGACAGCGCGTCCGGCTGGCGTGGGCCCGGTGATCCTCCCGCCCCGCTGGACGGGGCCCCTCCTCGCCGCCGTGTTCGCGGCGGCCGTCGCGTTCCAGGCCCTCGCCATCGGGACGAGCTGGGGCGCGGCGTACTGGCCGTTCGACGGCGTCGCGGCGTCGGCCGTCTGCGTCCTCGCGCTGCTGCGCCACCGGTGGCCCGTCGGGGCGGCCGTCGCGGCGACCGCCGTCGCGGCCGCGGCGACGTC
>NZ_QURH01000235.1 GCF_003428695.1 Actinomadura logoneensis | reverse complement strand
GGCGACGGACTCGAGGCGGCCGTGCGCGCCGCGCTGCGCGGCGGCGAGGACCGCCCGCCGCGCCCGAGCGCGCCCGCGATGTGCTGGATCTTCTGCCAGCGCGCGCTGTTCAAGGTCCGGCGCGACCCGCAGCAGGTGTTCGACGCCGTGCTGTTCCCGGTGATGGTGACGCTGGTGTTCACCTTCCTGTTCGGCGGCGCGATCGCGGGCTCGACGGACCGCTACCTGCAGTTCCTGCTGCCCGGCGTGGTGGTGCTGACGGTGGTGATGATCAGCATGAACACCGGGATCGCGCTGAACGTCGCGGTCTCCACCGGCATCGACGACCGGTTCCGGTCCATGCCGGTCTGGCGTCCGGCGATGCTGGTGGGCGAACTGCTCAGCGACATCGTCCGGTACCTGATGGCGTCGGTGGTCGCGGTGCTGCTCGGGCTGCTGCTCGGCTACCGGCCGCACGGCGGGTTCCTCGGCGTCGTGGCGGCGCTGGCGCTGATCCAGGTGTTCGCCTTCAGCCTGGCCTGGGTGTGGACGGCGCTCGGGCTGGTCGTCGACAAGCCGCAGACGATCATGACGCTGAGCGGCATCGGCGTGTTCCCGCTGCTGTTCGGCAGCAACATCTTCGTCGCCACGCACAGCATGCCCGGCTGGCTGCAGGCGGTGGTGAACGTCAACCCGGTGACCCGCACGGTCACGGCCGTCCGGGGCCTGATGGCGGGCGACGCCACCGGCTGGCACGTCGTCACGGCGCTGGTGGCCTGCGCCGTGCTGGTCGCCGTCTTCGGACCGCTGACCGTCCACCTCTACAACCGGGAGCGCTGAACCGCACCCACCCCCTAGATGGAGGCGCCATGACGCACGCCAACCAGGAGATCATCCACCGCTTCTTCGACGCCTACGGCAAACGGGACATGGACGCGCTGCGCGAGGTCATGTCCGAGGACGTGACCTGGAACTTCCCCGGCCGCAGCCAGGTCAGCGGCGTCATCCGGGGCCTGCCGGACGTCGTCGCGTTCTTCGACCGGATCAGCGGGTTCGAGATGCGGTCGGAGACCTACGTGACGGGCGCCAACGACGACTACATCGTCGAGGCGCAGCGCACCTACACCGTGGCGCCGGACAGCGACTTCGAGATGGAGTACTGCGTGCTGTGGCGGTTCGCCGACGGCAAGATCGTCAACGGCACGCACCTGTGCGCCGACCAGCACCGCGCCGACGCGTTCTTCGACGGGGCCGAGCGGTGAGTCCCCCGCCGGACGCGGGCCCGGGGGTCGCGGAGGCGGCGCGGGAGCCCGAGCGGGCGAGCGTCGCCCGGGTCTACGACTTCTACCTGGGCGGCGACCACAACCTGCCGGTGGACCGCGAGTTCGCCCGGCGGATGGTGGAGCGGGTGCCCGAGGCCCCGGAGGTCGCGCGGCTGAACCGGGCGTTCCTGCGGCGCGCGGTGCGGACGTGCGCGCGCGCCGGGATCCGCCAGTACCTCGACATCGGCTCGGGCATCCCGACGGTCGGGAACGTGCACGAGGTCGTCGCCGAGGTCCGTCCGGACGGCCGGGTCGTGTACGCCGACCACGACCCGACGGCGGTGGCGTACGGCCGCGAGATCCTCGCCGGGGACGAGGCGGCGGCGATGGTGCTCGGCGACCTGCGCGACCCGGACGGCGTGCTCGCCGACGCGGAGGTCCGGCGGCTCATCGACTGGGACGAGCCGGTGGCGGTCCTCATGCTCGGCGTCCTGCACTACGTGCCCGACTCGGGGCGTCCGCGGGAGCTCGTCCGGGCGTACACGTCGCTGATGGCCGCCGGCAGCGCCCTGGTGCTGTCGCACGGGACCGACGACGCGCTGCCCGACCACGTCCGGTCCATGACGGACCTGTCGAAGGAGCGGCAGAGCGAGGCGTTCATGCGGTCGCGCGCGGAGGTCGCGGCGTTCCTGGACGGCCTGGACGTCCTCGATCCGGGCGTGGTGTTCCTGCCCGAGTGGCGTCCGGACGCCGGGGACGAGGAAGGGTCGCCGAAGGCGCGCGTCATGGCCTACGGCGGCGTGGGCCGCAAGCCCTGATCCGGCGCTCCCCCTGCCCCGCCCGTCCCGCCCCCTCCTGATCCGGGAGCGGGACGGGCGGTCACCCGCCCGCCGGGGCGGGGGTCAGGCGGGCTTGGTGCCGCAGACCAGGAGGACCTCGCCGGTCGGACGGACCGGACCGTCCGGGAACGCCTCGCCGAACACGCGGACGGCGTCCTCGCGCATGGCCTCGCGCGTGCCGGGCGGCAGCGCCGCGAAGAGTTTCAGGAACGGCCCGGCCGTCTCGGTGAAGAGCTCCCACGCGGCGGCCGGGTCCGGGGCCTCGAAGATGGGGGCCTCGAAGACCTCGGTGCGCAGGCCGGTGAACCCGGCGTCGGCGAACAGGCCGGTCAGCTCGTCCAGGGAGGACAGCGAGACGGGGCCGGGGCCCGCCTCCGGCGCGACCGGCGGCAGCGGGACGTGCCGGGCGACGATGCCGTTGGTCAGCCGGAACGGCATGCAGCGCTCGGCCGCGCCGAGCGTCATCGCGACGAACCGGCCGCCGGGGCGCAGCGCGTCGCGGACCGCGCGGACGGCGGCGGGCCGGTCCGGCATGTACTGCAGGCCGGCGCGGCACGTCGCCAGGTCGAACGCGCCGTCCGGGACGCCGAGCGCGCCCTCGTCCAGGACGGTCCGGAACCCCGCGTTCGGGACGCCCTCCTCGGCGGCGACGGCGGTCGCCTCGGCGACCATCTCCGGGCTGAGGTCGAGGCCGAGGACGTACCCGCCGGGCGAGACCCGTTCGGCGAGGGCGAGCGCGGGATTGCCGACGCCGCAGGCGAGGTCGAGGGCGCGTTCGCCGGGGCGCGGCGCGGCCAGCCGGAGCATGCCCTCGGTGATGGCGCGGCCGGGGTCGGTGAACGCGCGGCGGTGGCGGCGCCAGGCGGCCGAGCACAGCGCCCACTCCTCCCGCTGCCGGTCGCGCTCGGTCTCCGCCGCGGTCCGCCGGTCCGCCGTCGTCATGGCCGCTCCCTGATGCGTTGTCGCTATGGAATATTGCAGCGTTCGAGCAGATCGCTTGTCCTGCACTGGGCACTCGTTCGGCAAGACTAGTTATTTTTGAAGCTGTTGGATAGTCTGCCGGTGTCGTGATCCATCGATCCGGTGACGACGGGAGTGCCGCTCGTGAGCACCGTTCCCCCCCAGCAGGACGATCCGGCCGCCGTGAACGAGCGCGCGGAGAAGGTCTTCTTCACCATCCTCGAGAACCCGCCCGAGAGCGACCCGGCCGAGCACTACGCCTGGCTGCACGCGAACGCGCCCGTCTTCACCACGGGCAACGGCATGACGGTGCTGTCGCGGTACGCCGACGTGAGCGCGGCTCTGCGGCACCGGTCGCTGGGGCGCGGCAAGGAGTCGGTGCAGCACCTCACCGACCTCCCGCCCGACGTCCTCGAACCGGTGATGGCGCGGTGGCGGCGGACCATGGTGTTCGCCAACCCGCCGCTGCACACCCGGATGC
This sequence comes from Actinomadura logoneensis, assembly GCF_003428695.1. Classification (GTDB taxonomy): domain Bacteria; phylum Actinomycetota; class Actinomycetes; order Streptosporangiales; family Streptosporangiaceae; genus Spirillospora; species Spirillospora logoneensis. The sequence continues at coordinate 6,926 of NZ_QURH01000235.1, read as the reverse complement.
GCCGCGCGATCTCCAACGCGTTCACCCCCTACCACGTGGAGCGGCTGCGGCCGGTGATCCACGACCACGCGCACGCGCTGCTGGACGCGCTCGCCGACGAGCCCGGCGGCAACTTCGTCAGCCGGGTCAGCTCGCCGCTCGGCGCGACCCTGGTCGGCGAGCTGGTCGGCGTCCCCGAGGCGGACCGGCCGCTGCTGGCGAAGCTGTCCCCGGAGTCGATGCGGGTGTTCGACCCGATGACCGCCGTCGCGGAGCTGCCCATGGCGGCGGCTGCCGAGATGCGCATGGCCGAGTACTTCACCGCGCTGATGGGCGAGCGCATGCGCGCGCCGAAGGACGACGTCCTGTCGCGCCTCACCGCCGCGCACAAGGCGGGCGAGCTGGAGGACGTCGAGGTCGTCGCGGCGTGCTCGAACCTGATGAACGCCGGGATGGACACCGGCGTCAACCTGATGAGCAACGGCCTGGCCATCCTGCTGGACCACCCCGACCAGATCGAGGTGCTGCGCCGCGACCCCGGCCTGGCGCTGCGCGCCGCCGAGGAGCTGGCGCGACTGGACCCGCCGCTCAACCTCAACCCGCGCACGGCCCTCGCCGACTGCGAGGTCGCGGGCGTGCGGGTGGCGGAGGGGCAGATCGTCATCAGCGTCCAGGGCGCCGCCAACCGCGACCCGTCCCGCTACACCGACCCCGACCGGGTGGACGTGACCCGCGACGAGGGGCCGTGCCTGACGTTCGGCGGCGGCATCCACTTCTGCATGGGCGCCCATCTCGGCCGGATCATGGTCAGCGAGCTGCTGACCTGCCTGGTCACCCACTTCTCGGCGGTGAAGCGGGGCGGGCCCCCCGAGCGGCGGCTCGGCCACAACATCCGCGCCTTCCTCGACCTGCCGGTCACGCTGCGCCGGTAGGAGGACGGATGCGCGCGCTGTTCCTCTCCACCCCGCTGGAGAGCCACCTGTACCCGATGGTCCCGCTCGCGTGGGCGCTGCGCGCGGCCGGGCACGAGGTGGTCGTCGGCACCACCGGCCCGGCGCTGTCGGTGGCGGGCGCGGGGCTGGACGTCATCGACATCGACCCCGGGGGCCGCCGCCCCTCGGTCGCCGACCTCAACGCGACCCGGCCCGACCTGGTCTCCAAGTGCGCGACGAAGGTCGCCGACGGGCGTCCGCTGCTGGTGGAGGCGACCCGGGCGTACGCCAGCGACATGATCGCCGCGGCCCGGCTGTGGGGGCCGGACCTGGTCGTCCACTCGCAGCTGCAGGGCGGCGGGCCGCTCGCCGCGGCGGCGGTGGGCGTGCCGGCGGTCGAGCACGCGACGAGCCTGCTGCGCACCGACGACTTCTACGAGCTGCTGCCGGAGCTGCTGCCCGAGGTGTTCGCGGCGCACGGCCTGGACGGGCTGCCGGAGCGGCGCGGCTGGATCGACGTGGCGCCGCCCAGCATGGCCGCGCGGCGCCCCGGCACCTGGTCGATGCGCTACGTCCCGTACAACGGCGGCGGACGGCTGCCCGCGGACCTGGCGTCCCGGCCGGAGGGCCGCCGTGTCGCGGTCACGGTCGGGACCGGTGTGATGGCGCCGAACGCCGAGCGGCTGCTGACCCGCGTGCTGGGGGTCGCGGAACGTACGGACGCCGAGTTCGTGCTGCTGCTCGGCGCGGGCGCCGACGCGGGCGGCCGGCTCGGCGACCCGCCGCCGAACGTGCGGGCCGTCCGCGAGTGGGTGCCGCTGCGCGCGCTGCTGGAGACCTGCGACGGCCTCGTCCACCACGGCGGGGCGGGGTCGACGCTGGCCGCGCTGGACGCCGGGGTGCCGCAGGTGGTGATCCCGTCGGGCGCGCCGAACTACATCCAGGCCGCCTGCGTGCGGGACCGCGGCGTCGGGCTGGTCGCCGACCTGGGCGACCTGGACGCGGCGCTGGTCGACCGGGCCCTCACCGACATCCGGGTGCGCGCGGCGGTGCGGGCGGTCCGGGCGGAGATGACCGCCCTGCCGTCCCCCGCCGACACGGTCGCCTGGCTCACCGACCTCGCCGCCCGCGGCAGCCGGGCATGGCGAACGAGATGAGCCTGGACGCGGTGCCGGCGGGGCTTTCCGGGCGTGTCCCGGACACCTTCCGGGCCGGGGCCGCCGCCGCTCGCGACGGGTCGGACGCGGCGGCGGTCCACGCGGCGCTGTTCCACGGGGCGGCGCTCGTCCGGGACCGGGTCTCCCTCACGATCGACGGTGAGCGGTACGCGGTGTCGCCGGTGTCGGCGGGGTTCGTGGCGCTCGGCGCGGAGGCGTTCCCGCGCGCGCGTGAGGTGGCCGCCGCCGCGCTGCGGCTGGGACGGCCCGTCGCGCTGATCGGCGACCTGGCCGGTACCGCGTTGGCTCTGGCCGGGAACGCCGGTACCCGGTGGGTGCACAGCCCGGAGCCGGGCGAGGCGCACTTCCTGCTGCCCGCGTCGTTCGTCCGCGACCGGGCGCGGATGCTGCGACGGCGGCTGACCTGGGAGCGCGCCCGTCCGGACGCGCCGCCGCAGCGGCTCACCGCGGTCGGCGTCGGTCCGCGTCCGTTCGTGTCGCCCGCCGAGCTGCGCGCGCTGGTCGGACGGGCCGAGGCCGTGGTCGCGACCGACTGGACGTACGCGCACACGCTGCCGCGGCTGCTCGGAACGCCGTCGCCGCCGGGGCCGCGCCACCGGCCGGTCCCGTACGACAGCGCCGACTACGACGCGACGATCAGGGAGGTCGGCGCGGCCCTGGACGCGCTGCGGGACGAGGGCGTGCGGGACGTCGTGCTGCTCGTCGAGGGCAACCCCGACACCTACGACGTCCTGGACGGCGTGCGGCTCGACCGGCGGCGGCTGGACGTCCTGCCCGGCGTCCCGATCGCGCTGGTCGCGGCGGGCGAGGCCGGGGCGCCCGCCGCGCCGGCCCGGTTCGCCTACCTGTCGGGCCTCCCCCACCGGCACGGCCAGACCCGGCGGCGGCTGCGTGCGGAGCTGGAGCTGTACCTGCGGGCCGGGATCACCTGCGTGCTGGTCGAGATGACCTACGGCGACCTGGACCTCGCCGTCCAGGTCGCGGCGCGTTCGCCGCTGCCGAAGACGCTCGTGCTGCTCAGCGACGCCTACACCCCGCACGCGCGGCGGCTCGTCACCACGAGCCGTTCCGCGACCGGGACGCGGGCCATGCTGGAGCGGGCGCGCGGCACGCTCAGCACCCTGGCGGTGTTCGACGCGTCCCCCGGCCGCGCCGCCGGTGGCCCGTGACGCGTGCCGCCGAGGTCGCCGCGCTCCTGCGGCCGGACGCCCCTCGCACCGGGCTGGTCTGCGGGGACGTCGGCGCGCCCGTCCGTCATGTCCTGATCGCGGTGGACGCCGCCCCGGCCACGGTCGCCGAGGCCGTGCGACTGCACGCGGACATGCTGGTCGCGTCGGGCGGCCTGGACCGGCTGGACGGTGCCGGCATGGTGGGGCTCGGCCACCGGCTGGGCGCTTCGGGCCTCGCGTTGCTCGTCGTGCCGCCGTCCCCGGACCGCGACGAGTGCTCCGGAGCGGTCGCCGAACGGCTCGGACTGGTCGGCGCACGCCCGCTGCTGCCCTCGGACGAGCTTCTGGACACCGTGGTCGCGTTCGTCCCGAAGCCGGACGTGGAGCGGGTGGTGGACGCGCTGGCGGAGGCCGGCGCCGGGGCGATCGGCGACTACGCCCGGTGCGTCTGGACGGCCGAGGGGGTCGGGTCGTTCGTCCCGCTGGACGGCGCGCGCCCGGTGATCGGCGCGGTCGGCGAGGTCGAGTCGGTGGCCGAGACCCGCGTCGAGATGGTGCTGCCACGCGCGCGCCGCGCCGAGGTCGCCGCCGCGCTGCGCCGGGCCCATCCGTACGAGGAACCGGCGTTCTACCTGTGCGAACTCGCCCCGCGGCCTGGACGGCACGGGCTCGGGCGCGTGGGCGGCCTGGCGCGGGCGGTGCCCCTCGCGCGGTTCGCGGCGCACGTCGCCGCACGGCTGCCGGGACGGCCCGGCGGGATCAGGACGGCCGGTGACCCGGACCGTCCGGTGCGGCGGGTGGCGGTGCTGGCCTCCGCGTCCTCGGCCGCGAGTCCCCTGCGGCTCGCGGCGGACGCGGACGTCCTGGTCACCGACGACCTCCCCACCCCAGCCCTGCTCGCACGCCCGGAAGGCGAGGCGGACGGTCCGGCCGTCGTGTGCGCGGGGACGTGGGCGACGCGCCGTCCTTGGCTGGACACGCTCGCCACCCGGCTGCGCCCCTTCGTCGGCGTCACGGTGTCGGACACCGTCACCGACCCGTGGACGCTGCACACCTGAACCTCCGCCGGCCGCCCCCCAGCCGGGCAGCGCGCGGAGGCGTCAGCCGCCCGGCCGCCCCCCAGCCGGGCAGCGCGCGGAGGCGTCAGCCGCCCGCGAGCGGCGGGACGATCACGACGACGCTGTCGGACGCGATCTCGGCGGCGGCGCGGTCCGGCCGGGCGACCGGGTCGTCGTCCACGTAGACGTTGAAGTAGCCGAGCGGTTCGCCGTCGTCGCCGAGCAGGCGGCGGCGGTGCGCCGGATGCGCGGCGGCGAACCGCTTGATCACCTCCATGAGCGGGCCCGCCGGGACGTCGAACTCGGTGCGCGCGCCGTGCGTCCAGCCCGCCGGCAGCAGGATCTTGGCCATGTCACCCTCCCGACGTCACCCACCGGTACCGTCCGGCTCGCTTTCCTCGCGGGCCGGAGCGGCGCAGCGGAACCCGAGCGCGAAGTTGGACCATCCGCCCGGGTCGCCGTGCATGCGTTCACTGCATCTGACCTGGTAGCGGAAGTTCATCCAGGAGCCGCCCCGGATCACCCGGTACCGGCCCATGACGCGCCGCAGGGCCGGGTCGCAGGGCGCGTCGTCGGCGTAGAGGCGGGACGGGCTGGCCGTCCACTCGTAGACGTTGCCCGCCATGTCGGAGCATCCGTGCGCGCTGTCGCCGGTAGGCGAGAACGCGCCGACGGGCGTCGTCCGGGGCAGCGGACCGTGCTCGCGGCAGGTGGCCCGCCACCAGTCGAGCCAGCCGTCGAGGGCGTCCAGGCGGCCGGCGTGCAGTTCGGCGGTGTTCGCCGCGCCGGGCACCCACCGGTCGCCCCAGGGCCAGATGCGGTACCGGACGCCGCGCGCCGCCAGTTCCCATTCGGCCTCGGTGGGAAGCCGCCGGCCCGCCCACCGGGCGTACGCCACGGCGTCGTTCCAGCTGATGTGGACGACGGGATGGTCGGGGCGCTCGGCGGCGTCGGTGCCGGGACCGCCGGGCGCCCGCCAGCACGCGCCCCGGCGCTCCTCCCAGAAGCGCTCGCCGTACACCATGCCGTAGCCGATCCGCTCGGCGTCGGTGAGATATCCGGTAGCGTCCGCGAAGGCCGCGAACCGGCCGACGGTGACGGGGAAGCGGTCCATCCGGAAGGCGGGCACCTCGACCTCGGTCTGCGGGGTCTCGTCCGCGAACCAGGCTCCGGGCAGCGGTTGCGGCTCCGACTCCAGCCAGCGGGCCATCCACGGCGGCGACCCGAGACGGAGGACGGCGCCCGGAACCTCCACCGTCCCGGTCCCGTCATCTCCCCGGACACCTTCGAGCACGCTATATATATTAGTAGTGATTCGGGCGGGCGGGAAGGAGCGCGCAGGATGGACGCAGCGCGGGACGCGGCCGCGTTCGACGAGCGCGCGGACGCCTGGGACCGCTGGCGCGAGGCCCCGTGGAACCGCCTCCGGTACCGCCTGGTCGCGCACACGCTCGCCCGCGCCGTGGACGTCGCGTCCGGCGGTCCGCTCCGGGTGCTGGACGTCGGCGGCGGCGACGGCGGGGACGCGCTGCCGCTCGCGCGGCTCGGGCACCACGTGACCGTCCTCGACCACGCCGCCACGCTGCTCGAACGCGCGGAGCGGGCGGCGGCGGACGCCGGGCTCACCGAACACGTCCGCGTGCTGCTCGGCGACCTGGACGACGCGGCGGCACTCGGCCCGCGCTTCGACCTGGTGCTCTGCCACAACGTGCTGCACTACCGCGACGACCCGGCGCACGCGGTGTCCGTCGTCGCCGGGGCGGCCCGGCCGGACGGCACGGTGTCGCTGCTCTCCCCCAACCCGGCGATGGACGTCCTGGCTCGCGCGGTGCGGCTCGCCGACCCCGCCGGGGCACTGGCCCTGCTGGACGCACCCGCCCTCCGGTCGGAGACGTTCGGGCGGGAGATGCGGCGGTGGGAGCCGGACGACGCGGCGCGCGCCCTCGGCGCGGCCGGCTGCGTGGTGACCCACCGGTTCGGGATCCGGTGCGTCAACGACCTCGTGGCGGATGACGGCCTCAAGCACGACCCGACGTTCGCCGAGCAGCTCGAACACCTCGAACTCGCGCTGTGCGACCGGGAGCCGTACCTGCGCACGGCCCGGTTCTGGCACCTCGTCGCCCGCCGCCGCCCCTGACCGCCCTCAGCCCGCGGCATCCGCGCCCGACCCAGTGCGCGTCCCCTCCCCGGCCTACGCCGGTCCCGTCTCACAGGGTCATCCGGGATGGACGCCGGAGACGAGCACCGCCTCACCGGGCGGACGCACCGGCCCGCCGGGGAACCAGGAGGCGAGCGTCCGGACGGCCTCGCGGTGCGCCGCCTCGCGGGCGCGCTCGTCCAGCCCGCCCTGCCACGCGAGCAGCGGGGCGGACGTCCGGACGATCAGCACCCACGCGGCGGCGGCGTGCTCGGCCTCGAAGACCGGCACCCGGTGCGTCTCGGCGCGCACGCGGGTGAACCCCGCCGCCTCCAGCAGCGCCGTCCATTCGCGGGGGTCGGGGCGGCGGGCGGCCGGGACCGGTCCGCGCCGGGTGACGACGCCGTGCCGGACGCGGAAGGGGGAGTACCGGCCCGGCTCGTCCGCCAGCACCGCGGCGAACCGCCCGCCGG
>NZ_QURH01000229.1 GCF_003428695.1 Actinomadura logoneensis | reverse complement strand
GCGGGGCGACGATCGCGCCGCCGACGCCCTGGACGGCGCGGGCGGCGACGAGGGCGCCGATGCCGGGGGCGAGCGCCGCGGCGGCGGAGGCCAGGGTGAACAGGGCGAGGCCGGCCATGAACAGACGGCGCCGGCCGTGCCGGTCGGCGACGGCCGCCGCGGGCAGCAGCAGGACGGCGAAGGTGAGCGTGTAGGCGTTGACCGTCCACTCCAGGCCCTCCAGGCCGGTGCCGAGGTCTTCGCGGATGGCGGGCAGGGCGTTCGTGACGATCAGGTTGTCGAGGGTGACCATGAACAGCGCGATGCCGGTCACCACGAAGGTGCGGAGAGCGTGAGGCTTCATGACCCTTCCTTGCTTAGTTATCAGTCACTAACTTGAGCGGGCAAAAGAAAGCGCGCCGGTGGACGCGCGCTGAGCAGAGACTCTGAGCAGAGACGCCGAGCAGAGACGCTGGGCAGAGAGACATCGCGGCGGCTTCGGCTACCCCTTCCCGGCGGCGGCGTCCTCGGAGGCCGGGACGGACGGGGAGTGGTCGGCGGCGAGGCTCCCCGCCGAGACCCGGTGGGGGTGGTGCGACCACTCCACCAGGACGTGGGGCAGCCGCTCTCCCTTGTCGAACGGGATGTTGAAGGCCGTCAGCACGTTCAGCAGCATGCCGACGGACACGAACCGCATGACCTCTTCGGGCGTCTCGCCGGAGACCTCGCCGATGGTGCGCCACAACCGGGCCCACTTGGCGTTGCCGAGGGCCCGGAGCTCCGGGTCGTCCACGGCGGCGGCGTAGATCTGCAACTGGAAGCGGAGCAGCCGCGGATCGCCGGCGAGGATCTCGCGGTAGCGGTTCCCCATGGCGGTCATGGCCTCACCGCCGTAGAGCCCGCCCGCCGCCTCGCGCATCGCCAGCTCCAGGTCGTCGAAGCAGCGTTCGGCGGCGGCGAGGAACAGCGCGCGCTTGGACGGGAACAGCCGGAACAGGTAGGGCTGCGAGACCCCCACCCGCTCGGCGATGGCCGCGGTGGAGGTACCGTCGAAGCCGCTGCGGGCGAACTCGTCCATGGCGGCCCGGATCGTCTGCTCGCGACGCTGCTCGGCACTCATCCGTGGGCTCATGGGAGAAAGTTATTGGTCGATCACTAACTTCGTCAACCCGACCCCGGCCACATTCCCCTGCCGTTCAGGTCAGGGAGCAGCCGAGAACCGGGCCACGCCGTCGCGAAAGACCTCGATCACCCAGGTCAGAGGCTCACACCGACGAAGACCGGCTCGTTGACCAGCTCGACGCCGAAGGCGGCCCGCACCCCGTCCCGGACCTCACGGGCGAGCGCGAGCAGGTCCTCGGTGCCGCCGTTCTCGGGGTTGGTCAGCGCGAGGGTGTGCTTGGTGGAGATCCGTGCGCGCCCGCGTGTGTGCCCCTTGGCGAAGCCCGCCCGGTCGATGAGCCAGGCGGCGGACGTCTTGGTGCGTCCGTCACCCTCCGGAAAGCGCGGGAAGGTCGCGTCCGGGCCGAGACGTTCGGCAACGCGGCGTTCGAGTTCCACGACGGACGCGGCGTCCAGAATCGGATTGGTGAAGAACGAGCCGGCGCTACGCGTGTCAGGGTCGGACGGGTCAAGAACCATGCCCTTGCCCCGCCGCAGTTCCAGCACGGCCTCCCGCGCCTCCTTCAGCGGAACGCGCCCGCCCGGCTCGGTGCCCAGGCGGCGCGCGAGTTCGGCATAGGCGATCGGCTGGGAGTCGTCGGACTCCCGCAGGGCGTAGGTGACGCCGAGGACGACGTAGCGGTCCGGCGTCCGCTTGAAGAGGCTGTTGCGGTAGCTGAAGGCGCACTCCTCTTTGGAGAGGGTGACGATCGCCTCCGTCCGGCGGTCGTAGGCGCGCACCTCGACGACGGTCTCCGACACGTCCTGCCCGTAGGCTCCGACGTTCTGGATCGGCGTCGCGCCCACGCGGCCGGGGATGCCCGACAGGCACTCCACACCCGCGAGGCCGTCGGCGACGCACCGCGCCACGAACGGCTCCCACTCCTCGCCCGCCTGCACGCGCACGAGGACGCGGCCGTGGCCGTCCGTCACCTGCTCCGCGCCCCGGGTCCCGACATGGACGACCGTGCCGGGGAAGCCCTCGTCCGAGACCACGAGGTTGCTGCCGCCGCCGAGCACCAGGACGGGCTCGCCCTCGGCGTCCGCCTCCCGGACGGCGTCGACGACCTCGGCCTCGGTGGTGGCCTCGACGAACCGCCGGGCCGGGCCGCCCAGGCGCAGCGTCGTGTATCCGGCCAGGTTCACCTCTTCAGCGAACACCGCCACGTGGTGTCTCCCCTCCCCTGCGCGCGCACGAGCCGGGGACGGCAGCCGCCCCCGGCTCATGTGTACCGTACTCTCGGGCCCCGACCGGACTCAGGCGAGCCGGACGACGGCCTTGGCGCGGGTCAGCACCTTCTGCCCCGCCGACCTGGCCGTCAGCGCCACGACGACCGTGCCGTCCTCGCGCTTGTCCTCGATCTTCCCGCTGACCTCGAGGTCCGCGCCGCCCTCGTCGGGCACCACGACCGGCGCGGAGAAGCGCACGCCGAGGTCGACGACCGCGCCGGGGTCGCCCGCCCAGTCGGTCACGTACCGGCCGGCCTGGGCCATCGTGTACATGCCGTGGGCGATGACGTCCGGCAGGCCGACCTGCTTGGCGAAGCTCTCCCGCCAGTGGATCGGGTTGAAGTCGCCGGAGGCCCCCGCGTACATCACGAGGTTGGCCCGGTCGACGTGGTAGTTCTGGGGCGGCAGCTCGTCGCCGACGTTGACCTCGTCGAACTTCACCTTGGCGGTCATCAGGCCCCCCGCTCCACGATCGTGTTGAACGACTTGCAGACCAGCTCGCCCCCGGTCGTGCGGATCTCGGTGACGATGTCGACCTTCTCGTTGTTGCCGATCGACCTGATCTCGGTGATCGTCGAGGTGCACGTGACGACGTCGCCGGCGCGCACCGGGCGGACGTACTCGAACCGCTGCTCGCCGTGCACGACCATCGCGAAGTTGATGCCGAGCCCCGGGTCGGTCAGGGCGTTCCCGCCGAGGGAGACCACGATGGGGAAGGTCGGCGGCGCGATGACGTCGGGGTGGCCGGCCGCGCGGGCGGCCTCGGGGTCGCGGTAGACGGGGCTGGGATCGCCGATGGCGTCCGCGAACTCCCGGATCTTCACCCGGCTGACCTCGTAGGGCTCGCTGGGCGGGAACGTCCGCCCGATGAAATCACGGTTGATCGCCATGCACTCCGTCCTTCTCGCTCGCGTGCGGACTCCCCGGCGGAGTCCGCGGGCACGCGCGCGTCCGCCCGTCGGGGCCGTGCTGCCCGGCGGAGCCTTACTGCCCGTCGGGGCCGTGCCGCCCGTCCGGGCCCGTGCGCGCGGAGGCCGCGGGGCGCCCGCGCCAAGCGCCCTGCCCTCCGGTCTCGTCCGGGACGGTAACAGAACGACGTTCAGCCCGCCCCCGCGGGTTGGCGAGGACGGGCTGATGGCGCGTCTGGGGCAAGCGCGAAGCTGCCTGCGCGGACCGCTGTGCTCGGACGGCTACTAGCGGGTCTCGCGGTGCGGACGGTGCGTCCGGCAGTTGGGGCAGTACTTCTTGATCTCCAGGCGGTCCGGGTCGTTCCGCCGGTTCTTCCGCGTGATGTAGTTGCGGTGCTTGCACTCCTGGCAGGCCAGCGTGATCTTTGGCCGGACGTCGGTGGCAGCCACGTTGGAGTGCCTTTCTGGGCTAGGGACATGGACGTTCTCGGTCGGCCGTCCGGAAGTGGAAGGCCGGCTGTTTCAACCCAGCCCTCTCGCCCCCGTGGGGGGCCGAGAGGTTCGGGTAGTAGCGAGGGCCGGACTTGAACCGGCGACACAGCGATTATGAGCCGCTTGCTCTGCCTGACTGAGCTACCCCGCCGTGATGGTCGGTGACGACCGGATTGCAAGGATACCGGATGTTCACCGCACCGGGGAAACACGAGCTCCCGGGGCTTGCAGGGGGACTCGGTTCCACATGGTCCGCAGCGGACCGGAGCCCAGGTTACCCGCTGATGCGGTGACCTGCGAATCACCCCGCTGAGACCGGATGGACGCTACCACAACGCCCGCGCGCGAGCGAATCTGGCAAGGGCCTGACCAGCGCCTTCCCGCCCCATCGGCACCTCCGGCGCCCCACGCCCCATCCGCACCTCGCCACGCAGTCGGCCCACGTGCAGGACCAGGCACGCGGGTATGGCTCGACCACGGGAACCGGCACGACGATGTGACGCGGGTCCCATGCGCAGGGCGCGAAGATCGGCCGGCGCTTGGGACGAAAGGTCGGCCGGTGCTTGGGACGAAAGGTCGGCCGGTGGGTGGGCGCAAAGGTCGGCTGCATGCGAGCCGCACACGAAAAGAGCCGCATCCCATAACCGGGATGCGGCTCTTCTGTCTGAGCCCCTTTACGGAATCGAACCGTAGACCTTCTCCTTACCATGGAGACGCTCTGCCGACTGAGCTAAAGGGGCCTTGTCCTCCGCGTTCTTCCGTTCGCGGCGACAGGAAGAACAGTACACGGTCCGGCGGCGGAGTGCGAAATCGTTCCGCGAGCGTCCCGGAACCTCCCGCCTGGGCCGGCCGGCCTCCCGCGGGGCCGGCCCAGGGGCGTCGCCGGAGGCGCCCTTGGCGGGCTCAGCCGAGCAGGTGCCGGGCTATGACGAGCTGCTGGATCTGGCTCGTCCCTTCGTAGATCCGGAAGAGCCTGGCGTCCCGGTAGAAGCGCTCGACGGGGACGCCGCGCATGTAGCCCATCCCGCCGAACACCTGGACGGCCCTGTCGGCGACGCGTCCCACCATCTCCGAGCAGAAGTACTTGGTGCAGGACGGTCCGAGCTTGGTGTCCTCTCCCGCGTCGAACGCTCGCGCCGCCTCCAGGACCATCGCGCGGCCCGCGTACAACTCGGCCTGGGAGTCCGCGATGAGCCCCTGGATCAGCTGGTATTCGCCGATGGCCCGTCCCCCTTGGGTTCGCTCGCGCGCGTACGCGACGGTCTCGTCCACGATCCGCTGGGCCAGGCCCACGCAGACGGCGGAGATGCTGACGCGTCCCTGCGCGAGCGACGCCATGGCGGTACGGAAACCCGTCCCCTCCTCCCCGACCATCGAGGACGCCGGAACCCGGACGCCGTCGAAGAAGACCTCCGCCGTGTGCGCGCCGCGCTGGCCCATCTTGGCGTCCGGCGTCCCGACCTTCAGACCTGGCGCGTCCCCCGGGACGAGGAAGGTGGAGATGCCGCGGGAGCCCCGCCCTCCCGTGCGCGCGAAGACCATGAACACGTCGGCCTCGGGGGCGTTGGTGATGAACCGCTTGGCTCCGTCGATGACGTAGCCGTCGCCTTCGCGCCGGGCCGTGGTGGTGAGCGTGCTGGGGTCGGAGCCGGCCTCCGCCTCGGTCAGCGCGAAAGCGCCCACGACCTCGCCGGACGCCAGGCGCGGCAGCCAGGTCCGCCGCTGCTCCGGCGAGCCGGACTTCACGAGGACCTGTCCCGCGATGCCGTTGCTCGTCCCGAACATGGACCGGAAGGCGGGGCTGGCGTAGCCGAGCTCGAAGACCAGCCGGACCTCCTCGCTGAGCGACAGGCCGAGGCCGCCGTACTCCTCCGGCAGCGCGTACCCGAACAGGCCCATCTCGCGCGCGCCCTGGCGAACCGGCTCGGGGATGGAGTCGGACTCTTCGATCTCGTCCTCGCGGGGAATGACTTGCTCGCGCACGAAGGCGCGCACGGCCGAGACGACGTCGGCGAAGTCCTGAGGGTCCATGGGCCGATTCTAGAATCCCGCTCTAAGATTCGGTATGCCAAGGTGATCCGCATGGGTCCCGAGGATTTCCACCGAGCCTGTGCCGACCTGGCCCAGGCCGCGATCAATGAGAACCCCGCGTTCAGCGACCTGATGCCCCAGGTCATGGGGATGAGCCAGCAGGTCTCTCCGGCCGACCTGTCGGCGGCCCTGCCCCTGATCGCGGAGGCCCTGCCCAAGGCGCAGCCCTCGCTGGGCGGATGGCTCGCGGTCCTGTCGGGCTCCTGGGTGGAGAGCGGCGCCGCGGCCGAGCCCGTCGGCCTTCCGCTCGTCGAGCGCGCCGGCGAGGTCTTCGCCGAGGCGGTCGCCTTCGCGCGCGCGTGGAAGGAGGCGACCGGCGGCACCCCGCCCGACATGCAGGACGACGGCCCGTCCCAGGAGATCGTGGACGTCCTCGTCCCGAGGCTCGCGGACGCCTCGGTGAACGCGATGCTGGCCTGGTTCTCGGTCCCGCAGTTCGCGCTGGCGATGACGACGGTCCTGCAGACCTCCGCGATGGTCCGGGGAGCCGTTCCGGACCGCGAGCGCCGCGCCGAGGTCGCCGGCCGACTCGTCGAGTATCACCCGCACATGGGCTACGTGCAGGGCGTCCTGCGCGTGCTGGAGGGCGAGAGGCTGCTCGTGCTGGACCGCGCCAGCAAGCGCGGATGGACGGTCCAGATCGCGGGCATCGGCGACAACTTCCAGCTCCACGTGCTGCTGGGCGGAGCCCTCCTCGGCCGTCCCGGATGCATGCCCGGCGAGCCGCTGCCGCCCGAGTGGGTCGCCTGGTTCACCGACCAGGACCCGGACGGACGCCCCATCGTCAGCAGCCCGTGGAACCTGGTGGACGGCCATGGCGCGTGGATCTACAACGAGGGCGTCCCCGCGGACATCCCCGCGCTCAACGGGACGCGCGTCGTCGTCCTGGACCCGCCGTCCTATACCCGTCACTTCCCGGCTGGACGTCGCTTCCCGATGATGGACGCGACTCTCACCGTCGAGGGCGTCCACCATCCGGAAGACCTCGCCGACTGGTGGCCGCACATCGCACCCGACCGCGGCCAGTAGAACGCGTCGCCGTCCGCCCGGCCGCGGGCAGGGCGGACGGCGCCCACGTCACAGGCGGACCATCACGGCGGTGGCGTCGTCGTGGCGCTTCCCGCGGCGCGCGCCGTCCGGCTCGGCGGCCTCGGCGGCGCGCGTCCGCTCGATCACTCCGCGCGGCCCCTCCCGCTCGACGAGGTCGAGGAGCCCAGGCCAGTCCAGCGTGCCGAACCGCTCCACGAGACGGGACGCGCCGTCGCTGAACAGCGCCGCGCGACGCACCGACGAGACCTCGATCCGGCCGCTGAGAGCCTCGTACGCGGCCTCGGGACAGGTGCTCGCGACCCAGAACCCGTCCGCCGTGTTCCGCGCCCGCCGGACGGCCTCCAGCGTGTAGCTCGGCAGGTGCTCGACCCGGTCGTCGCGGACGACGCGGACCTCGCCGTCCACGTCGAGCAGGATCGGGGAGTCGGCGAGGACCAGCCACTCCAGCGCGTCCGCCCGGCGCCGCAGCATCGCGACCGTGGCGGACGGGCTGTCGGGGTTCAGCAGGTCGCAGCGGTCGGCGTGCAGCTCGCACACCGTCTTGACGGCCTCGGCCAGCAGGTCGTCCAGCGGACGTTCGTCGTCCGCGGCGAGGTTCGCCGCGAGCGCCCCGCCCAGACGGCGGGCCAGCCAGGCGGGGTTGTGCACGCATCCGCTGTCCACGCCCGGCGGCGCGGTGGCCCCGTCCAGGACGACGGCCCATTCCGGCCCTGCCACCACGAAGTCCTCGTTCGGGCGTCCGGGCGTCGGTTCACTCGCGAAGCACACATGCACGAGCCTGGTCTACACGTCCGTTCCCACCGGGAACAACCATGGCGTCCCGGGAACAACGAAGCGGGGTGGCGCGTCCACGACATGGGGCCGATCCACAGGCGCGCTGGGGCATCGGACACCATAAGCTGGCAAGCCTGTCCCCGGGGAGGTTCTCGAAGTGCAACCTGACGCTGAAGACCAGCACACGGAACCCTCTCGCGATACCCCTGACCAGGAGAACGAGAAGGACGAGGGCAAGAGGAAGGGCTCGTTCTGGAAGGAACTGCCCATCCTCATCGCCGTCGCCGTGATCCTCGCCCTGACCATCAAGGCGTTCGCGGTGCAGGCCTTCTACATCCCGTCCGGTTCCATGGAGAACACGCTCCTGGTGGGCGACCGCGTCCTGGTGAACAAGATCGTGTTCCACACCCGGAGCGTCACCCGGGGCGACGTCATCGTCTTCAAGGGCCCGCCGTCGTGGCAGCCCGAGGTCCAGGTGGCCAAGCCCGGCAACATCTTCTCCAAGGCGATGCGCTGGATCGGGACGGCGTTCGGCGTCGCGCCCACCGAGAAGGACTACATCAAGCGGGTCATCGGCATCCCCGGCGACCACGTGAAGTGCTGCGACGCGCGGGGCCGCATCACGGTGAACGGCGTCGCGCTCAACGAGCAGGCGTACATCTACGTCGACCCCGCCGACCACCAGCAGGACAAGCCGTCCGAGAGCCCGTTCGACATCACGCTCCAGGACGGCCAGCTGTGGGTCATGGGCGACCACCGCTCCAACTCGCTCGACTCGCGCGCGCACCAGGACGGCCCGGAGAACGGCTCGATCCCCACCAAGGACGTCATCGGCCGCGCGTTCGTCAAGGTCTGGCCGCTCAACCGCGTCGGGACGATCCCGATCCCGGAGACGTTCAAGCAGCCCGCGCTGAAGCACAGCAAGGCGTTCGCCCCGCTTCCGGATCCGGAGCCTGGGCCGGTCCCCGCATTCGCCGCGGTGATGCTGCCCCTGGCGATCGGCGTCCGCTTCCGCCGCTGACGCCTCCCCGGCTTCTCGCGATCGGCGTCCGCTCCCGCTTACGGCGCCCGGTCCCCCGTCCTCCAGGGACGGCCGCTCACGCCTGCGCGGCCGTCCCGACGACCTTCTCGGGCGTAATCCGCATCACGACGCGGACGATCCGAGGGGGCAGCGCCAGGTACTCCTCGCCGGCGCCCGCCCCCTCGTACTTCTCGGCCAGCGCGACCGCGAGCGCCCGGCCCTCGTCCTCGATCACGGTGCACCTGCCGCGGACCTCCAGGTACCAGAGCGGATCGTTCCGGTCGTAGAGGCTCAGCGAGACGCGCGGATCCCGCAGGACGTTCAGGACCTTCCGCCGCCCCTCCTGGCTGGACACGAGCAGATCGTCCCCGTCCCGCCCGACCCAGACGACGGACGTCTGCGGACTCCCGTCGGGGTTCACCGTCGCCAGCACCGCCGGATGGTCCTCGTCCACGAGCCGCCGCACCGCATCACTCAGCACATTCGCCACGCGCCGAACCTACTGCCCCGCCAGTCAGTCGGGCGAGGCCCCTCAGCCCAGCAGGAACCGGGCCAAGGCGTCGCGTCCGGTGTGGTCGGGCTCGCGGTTCTGGACGGAGTGCGCGGCGCCCTTGACTACCACCAGGTCGGTGCCGGACGGGCTGACGGCGAGTTCCTGCCGGCCCATTCGAGCGGGGTGCTGAGGTCGCGGTCGCCGTTGAGGATCAGCGTGGGCAGGTCGGGCAGCCGACCGAACGGGTTGGAGTTCGGGGGCTCGGCAGGCCAGCGCAGACAGGTCTGCACACTGCTCTCGGCGAGCGCGACCGCCGCGGTGTACGGCCAGGTGGCGGACGGGGCCAGGGTCCGCGAGGTGAGGTCGACGAACGGCTGCCGAAGCTTCGTCGGGGTCGCCGAGGAACCCCAGGGGAAGCGCAGGTCGTCGCAGATGGTGGCCGCGTGCAGACCGGCGCTCAACTGGCTCGCGAGCGTGCCGTCGGCCGGGGTCATCACCGCCTCGATGGCGTCCAGCCGACGGGTGTCACCGGCGGCGGCCTGGTGCATCGCAGCGATGAGGTCCCCGGCAGGCCGCTGCCCGGGAACGGCTCGGGGTTGCGGTACGTCGGGTCGATGAACTCGTAGCCGACGACGGTGCCGAACAGGGCCAACCCCTCGTTCGCGCCGCGCCGCCGGACGAGCGTGGCGAGGTCCCGTGCGGGTCACCGGTATCCACGTCAGCGACGACGCCATGGTCTGCGCAAGCCCGACCCTGACGCTCTGCGCCCCGTCCGCGAAGTCCTTCCACCGCCCCAGCGCGTCGACCAGCGCGAGCAGCGACACGACCGCGGCCCGGACGCCGAACACCCGCCGATCCACGCCCGTACCGTAACGACCCCGCCCCCATCCCCGCCAAGCCCCCTACCGGCCACCTCACCGAAGGGGCCCCGCCCGATACGGGCCGAAAGATCTCCAGCTCCGCAGCCCCCGCCTCACGCGGTGGATCTGGACAGCTACCTCAACATCGTCGACGGATTCCGCGTCGTATTTCCGGATCTTGAAACGGCCGCCCGGACCCGTCGACCACCGACCAGATCGCGATCAGAAGAAGCCGAAGAAGCGATCCCACCAGCTCGGTGGCCGGTGCGGTTCGCCGCTCAAGCGAGGAAGTCGGCTCGGGCCGTCGTAGCGGTGATTCAAGAGCTCTTCGGGCATGGCGATGAATCCCGCATCGTGTACAGCACGTTGCACGGTCGCCAAATCTCTGCCGTCCAGATCACCGAGCGCCTGTGCCTCGCCCAGGCCGAGGTAGGCACCAGGGTTGTCTGCGGTCACCAGCGCCAGCGGCTCGAACTTGCTCACGCACACGGTGATCTTCGTTCCGCACACGGTCGCTGTCGCGGGGACCTCAACACGACCGTACTCACTGGAGTCCTGATTGTTCCCCTCCACTGGACAGTGGGTGCCGAAGGCCTTCTCCAGGCGGGACGCAAGACTTTTCAAGGAAGCAGCAGCCTTGCCGTGGCTGTAGTCCGAGGGCCACTCCAGCCACTCGGGGTCGTCCAGTTGGCGCAGCAACGCCATGAGGTCTGTTTCATCCTTCGCCACCAACCGACCCTGGCACGCCCGGAGAGCCCACATCAAGCCGCCCATTGGCACGCGCTCCGGGCGCACGGTAAGCGTCAAAGCCCACAGCAGGGCAGGGTTGGGACGGTCCCGCTGCGCACGTCGGACGTCCACTACCACCTCTTGTGGCCCAGCACCGATCCCGCTTGAACCTTGCCCTACCGTCCGGAGTGTTCGTTCGCGCGAACGTCGAGACGGGTGTGACAGACAGTTGCGCGCGAACGAGTGCTCCAGCTCGCGGAGTCCAGGAGGCTGCGAAGCCCCTTGGTTCGCTCTCGCCCTACCTGTGCGGCTTGGCTCCGTCAGCTTGGAGGAGCAGAGTGCGGATCCGTTCAACTTCAGCTCGCCACGCGGCTGCCTCGCCGGCCTCCACCCATCCATCACCCATCCCTGAGTCCCGGTCCAGGGCGCGGGTCATAGCCGCGGCGGCGACCGCTCTCAGTTCAGTGGGAAAGCTCGGCAATGGCCGTTTCGGAGCACCTTCATCAGTCGCATAGCTCTCACCGCCGGGACACTGGCCCGCAACGAGCGCCGCGGCGGCGACCCCCTCTGCACCGTCCGGGATCCTGCCCGTGCTGCGTGCCATCTCGTGCAACGTGCTGCTCACAAGCTCCACCTGAGCCTCGAGACTCGCTGCGTCGACCTCGTCGACGAAGTCAGCGGCATAATCGCTCTGGAACGGCCCTGGCCCCCACGTTCCCATGACGCTCCTCCCATCCACCTGCGTCCTGGTCACATCATCATCGGACCTCGGCCGAGGCGCCGGCGCGACCTGGTGGCTGCCGTGGGCTGGACGCAAGGCGGGTGCGTCGCCGATGCGCGGCCGGGCGCGCGCGGCCGGTGACCGGCGCCCACCGCCGCACGCTCCGG
>NZ_QURH01000228.1 GCF_003428695.1 Actinomadura logoneensis | reverse complement strand
CCCCGGCGCGGCGGGGGCGGCCGGCGGGCCGGGGACGTCCGGGGCGCCGTACGCGGACCACACCGGCCACCGGTACGGCCCCGACGCGGTCGATCTCGGCGCGTACGGGCAGCGGGGACGGGAGTGGGAGCCGACCGCCGGGTCCCGCCGCGACCCCGACCGCGGGCACGACTGCGGCAGGTCGCCGCTGACCTGGTTCGTCCTGCTGCTGGCCGCCGGCGCGGGCTGGATCACCGCGACACAGGAACTGTCCGCGCGGGACGACTGGGCCGGCTGGACCGCCGTCCTCGCCACCGCGCTCGCCGTGACCGGCGCGGGCCTGCTGGCGGGCGTCCGCTTCCGGGTGCGGGGCCTGGCGACCGTGGCCTCCATGCTCACGTTCGCGCTGTTGACGACGTCTGTGGCCGCGACGGCACCGCGCGGCGGAGAGTACGGGGACACCATGTGGCGACCGACGGACGCGGCCCAGGCCGCACAGGACTACCGGGTGACGATCGGGTCCGGCACGCTCGACCTGACGGCGCTGCCCGTCTCACCGGGCCAGCGGCTGGAGGTCTCGGCCGCGGTCTGGACGGGCCAGCTCCGCGTCGAGCTGCCCGCCAACGCGCGGGTGAAGCTGGACGCGCGGGTCAAGATCGGTGACATCCGGATCGAGCAGCGCACCGTCAACGGGCCCAACGCGCGGACGACCGAGACGCTCGAACCGACCGCCGGCGGCGCCGACCCGGCCGTGATCACGCTCCGGATCCGGGGGACGCTCGGGGATGTCCAGGTGAACCGATGACCGACCACACCGCTTCGTCCGACCGCTCCGGAGCCGGAGCCGGAGCCGCGACCGCGACCGGGGACGGCCCGGCGCGGCGTCCGCGCCGCCTGGACGCCGCCGCTCCGCTCGCCGGGGTGTTCTACCTGGCCGTCGCCGGACTGTTCATCGCGGGCGCCGTGCGCGGCCGTCCGGTCGGCGATCCGATGGTGGTGGCAGGGGTCGTGCTCGTCCTCATGGGAGTGCTCGGGATCGTCCGGGCTCTGCTGAAGGCCCAGCGCCGCTCCCGACACTGAAAAGTAAAGTGTGATGAGGGTCACTCTGCCCCAGGGGAACATGCAAACCGGACATTGAGGTTAAATTTCCTCGTGAGGTTCTCCGAGAAGAAGATTTGGCTCGTGGCCAGGTTGCACGTCGACCTGTGCCGCCTCGCCAGCGTGCTGTGTAACGGCTGACGCCCCTCTCTCGTCCCCGACCCACGTTCACCCGCCGTCGGCGACCGCGCCCGACCGCGCGCGCCCACGGAACCGTGCCGCCCGTCGCACGCCCGCTCACGGCTCACGCCCGCCCGCCTCCGTCTTTCCCTGACGGCGGCGCGCCCGCGTTTCCGGCCGCAGGTGAACCGTCCCTGGAGCAGTCTCTGTGAACCTTCGCGTCTGGAAGTGGCAGTTCTGGCAGCAGATCGTGCTGTCGCTCGTGCTGGGCGTCGCCCTCGGCGCCGTCATCAACAACGTGGCCGCCGACGGCAGCAAGATCGCCACCGACTGGCTGGACCCCTTCGGCGACGTCTACGTGTCGCTGCTGAAGATCGTGGTCGTGCCGCTGGTGTTCGCCGCGATCGTGGTGAGCATCGGCAAGCTGCGCAACGTCGGCAACGTCGCGCGGCTGACCGGCAAGACCCTCGGCTGGTTCGTGGCCACCTCGGCGATCTCCACCGCCGTCGGCCTCGGCGTCGCCTTCCTCATCAACCCCGGCAAGGGCCTCGGGCAGCTCGCGAGCGAGAAGACCGAGACCGACCCGGTCACCTGGACCCAGGTCCTGCACAACCTGTTCCCGTCCAACATCGTCAAGGCGATGTCGGAGGGCAACGTGCTCGGCGTGGTCACCTTCGCCGTCCTGTTCGGCGCGGCGCTGGTCGCGGTCGGCGAGCGCGGCGAGCGCATCACCGCCCTGGTGGACGACCTGTACGGCGTGATGCAGAAGATCGTCTGGTGGGTCGTCCGGCTCACCCCGATCGGCTCGTTCTTCCTGATCGGCTCGGTCGTGGCCACCTACGGGCCGTCCACGCTGGAGCCGCTGGCCAAGTTCACCGGCGCGATCTACCTCGCCGTCGCCCTCATGCTGGTGCTGGGCTACCCGGTGCTGCTGCGGGTATTCGGCCGCGTCTCGCCGCTGAAGTTCTACCGCAACTCCTGGCCCGCGCTGCAGTTCGCGTTCGTCTCCTCGTCCTCGATGGCGACGCTGCCGATCGCGCAGCGGGTGCAGATCGAGCGCAACGGCGTCCAGCCGGAGTACGCCAGCTTCGCCCAGCCGCTCGGCGCGACCATCAAGTTCGACGGCTGCGGCGCGATCTACCCGGCGGTCGCGGCGGTCTTCGTCGCCCAGTACATGCACCTGCACCTGGGTCTCGCCGACTACCTGCTGATCGCGCTCGCCGCGGTCATCGGCCAGCTCGGCACCGGCGGCACGCCCGGCCCGGCGCTGGTCGCGCTCACCCTGACGCTGACGACCGTCGGCCTGCCGCTCACCGCGGTCGGCTACCTGATCGCCATCGACAAGGTCATCGACATGGCCCGGACCACGCTGAACGTGGCCGGCCAGATCGCGATCCCCGTGATCGTGTCCCGGTCGGAGAACCTCCTCGACGAAGAGGTCTTCAACGCCCCCAAGGGCGACCTGGGCTCGGCCCCGAAGCAGGAGGTCCCGGTCCAGCGCGAGACGGTCCCCGTCCCCGCCTGACGGCCCGTCCCGTCTCGCACGTCCTCTTTTGGACGAACCGCGTCGCGCGCCCCTCAGCCGAACGGCCCCGCGTCCCCACCCGGACGCGGGGCCGTTCCGCATGGCCCTGTCCAGCTCCGCATGGCCCTGTCCGGTTCCGCACGGCCCTGTCCGGTGGCGCGGGGGCGGCGCTAGGGTGAGCGCCCCGCCGTCCGGGTGCGCGGACGGCGGCCGCACCCCCGAGGAGGCCGACCTTGCTCCGACCGATCGCCGCGACGGCGCTGATCCTGGCCCTGGCCACCGCCTGCGGAGGCGGCGGCGACTCCGGCACGGACGCGGGCTCCGTCCCCCCGCCCACCGCCTCCGGCTCCCCGAACGCCTCGGGCGCTCCGGGCACTCAGCGTGCTCAGGGTGCTCAGGGCGGCGGCGGTCCCGGTTCGACGGGCTCCCCCAACGCGTCCGGGAGCCCCGGCGCGTCCGGCGGTCCGAGCACTCCGGGCACGGTCAACGGCGTCGCACCCGGCCGCGCCGCCCCGTCCAAGCTGGACGGGACGTGGACGGCCGGCGGGGTCAAGCTGTTCTTCTACCGCGGCGCGGCGGCGCTCAACACCCCGAACTTCTGCACCGGCACCGTGGACCCGCAGAACACCATCACGCTCACGTGCGCGGACGGCTCGACCAAACGCACCCAGGGCAAGGCCGTCCTCGACGGGAAGACCCTCACGGTCACCTGGACGGGCGGAACCGTCGACAAGCTCACCCGCAAGAGCTGAGCGGCAAGAGCCGAGCCGCCAGAACTGAGCCGCAGAGCTGACCGGCAAGAGCTGAGCCACCCCCAAGGCAATCCGATCGGGCGGCCCCCTCCCCGCCCGCGCCCGACTCCTGAACGGCCCCGTAACCCCAGGTTGCGGGGCCGTTCAGCGTTTTCGACGGGATCGGGCGAAGACGTCCGGGACACGGGTCCGGTTGTCCGCGTGGCCGGATCCGGCCACGCGAAAACGATCTTGTTGACATCAGTAGTTACTGACGGGTTTGTATGAACCCTCACGTTTTGTTTGACGCCCGGACCCCCACCCCCTCCACGTTCTGCCTGCGTGTCCGGCCCGGGGTCCCAGAAGGAGGCGAAGCATGCGTCGTAGGACGCGCGCGGGGGCGGCGGCACTGGCCGCGGCCCTGGGCACCACCTCGTTCCTGACGGTCTCGGTCACCGCCGCGCACGCCGCGCCGGCGACCGAGTACTCCGTCCCCATTCCCGACGTGGCCCCCTCCGGGGTCGCGAAGGGCCCGGCCGGTTCGGTCTGGTTCACCGAGAACGCGGGTGGCATCGGAAAGATCTCCGCCTCCGGGAAGGTGACCGAATACCCGGTCCCCGCCAACTCCCAGAAGCTCAAGGGCCTGCCCGGCGCGATGGCCAACGGGACCGACGGCTCGATCTGGTACACCGACATGTCCCAGACCGTGCCCCGCGTCGGCCGCGTGGACCCGGCGACCGGCACGTCGACGCTGTTCGAGCTGCCGACGTCCGGGCCGTTGAACTTCAACTACGCGCTGGTCAACTCCATCACGCCCGGCCCCAACGGCTCGATGTGGTTCTCCGGCCTCAACGCCGGCGCGATCGGCAGGATCGACGCGTCCGGCAACGTCGCCGTCTTCGCCGCCGGCGGCTACCCCTCGTCCATCAAGGCGGCCAAGGACGGCTCGGTCTGGTACGCCGACCAGACGGGCTCCGTCGGACGCCTCGACCCGGCGACCGGCGAGGTCAAGAAGTTCCCGGTGCCCGGTTCCACCCTGGGCCAGCCCGCCCTCTCCGACGTCGCGATCGCCACCGACGGGAAGGTCTGGTTCACCGAGCCGTCGGTGGGCAAGGTCGGCTTCGTCGACCCGGCCACCGGCGCGGTCAGCCAGTTCGCACCGACGACCAACGACTCCAAGCCGACCGGGATCGTGGCGGGTCCCGACGGCCGGGTCTGGTTCGTCGAGACCGCCGCGAGCAACGTCGCGGTGGCCGACGTGTCCGGGAGCATCACCGAGTACCCGCTGCCCGCGACGCTCTCCGCGCCGCGCAGCCTGATGTTCGGCCCGGGCGGCAAGATCTGGTACAGCGCGCCCGGCCGCGGTCGCATCGGCGCGTTCGACCCGGCCAACCCCCCGGCCGGCCCCGCGCACGTGGCGACCCCGCCGCTCGCCACCGGGACGTACCCGTCGGCCGCGCCCGGCTACTCGGCCCGCTGCGTGGTCGGCGACCTCTGCCAGACCCAGGTCGTCACCGGCGGCGAGATGAAGATCGGCAGCTTCGTCCAGAAGCTGCCGTCCGGCGCGATCCGCGTCACCGGCGGGATCAACGACCTGACCGACATCTCGAACATCCCGCTGAACAAGCCGGTCACCGGCTCCCAGCTGGAGGCCAAGGAGCTGGAGGTCCCCGGCGGCCTCATCGGCCAGCTCCCGCTGGTCGGCCCGATCCTCGGCAAGTCGCCCGCCGCGATGCTGTCGGTCAACAAGCTGACCGTCACGCAGTCGCTCGCGGGCCCGGTCACCGCCTACTTCACCCCCACGGGCGGGCTCGGGGCGCGGCTCGCGCTGAACCTCAAGCTGAACAACCCGCTGCTCGGCACCAGCTGCGTGATCGGCCCGGTCAAGGCGTCCCTGGAGCCGGAGATGACCGCGGGCGGCCTCGCCTCCGACCCCGCGCTCGGCTGGAACGCCGGACCGGTGTCGATCAAGGCTCCGGTCGCGGTTCCCTCGGCCAAGGGCTGCGGTCCGGCCGGCATCCTGAACGGCGTCGTCAACCAGCTCATGGGCCTGCCGTCGGACGCGTCGAAGAACATGATGACCCTCACCGGCGTCTTCTCCCTCGCGGCCGGCACCAACCCGGACAACCAGGCCGGGCTGCGCAAGGCGTCCACGCTGTCCCCGGCGCTGCAGAAGCTGCTGGTCAAGAAGCCGAAGGCGCGCGCGCTGCCGAAGGCCCCGCAGAAGGTCACGCTCCGCCTGAAGGCCCGCCACTGACCTTGCGGAGACGTCGCTGACCGAGCGTCGGCGGCCTCCCGCAGTGCGGTCCGTCCCCGGTCCGCCGCCGTCCGCCCCGCGGACGACGGCGGACCGTTCGCATTCCGACCCCTGCGACCCGAAGACCTCCGTCGCCGCGTCCCCGCACGGACGGCCCGCGCCCCACGATCACCACGTCACCGAACGAACGGCGAACCCCACACGGAAGGCGCCCAGCCGCACGACCGGCGCGTCCCACACGAAAGCACCCCGCCGCGAGGCCGGCGCGTCCCACACGAAAGCACCCCGCCGCGAGGCCGGCGCGTCCCACACGAAAGCACCCCGCCGCGAGGCCGGCGCGTCCCACACGGAAGCACATGGGTGTAGCTCTTCTCTAGGGGCCTGCTGAGCTGGGGATTCGTGCTTGGGCTGTTTGATCGCGGGGTTGGCTTCTACCGTGAGTGCAGGCGGGCGAGGCGGTGGTGGGGATGGTGTCGTGGCAGGAGGAGTTGACGCGGCGGCAGGTGGAGTCCCGGCAGCGGATCGAGAACCTCCGCAGGCAGCTTGCCGAGGTGCAGGCGCGGTTGGAGGCCGAGGAAGACTGGCTTCTGGAGCTGGAGATCGCCGAGAGGATGATGAACAAGGTTCTGGGTGAGGCTCCCCAAGCTGCCGAGCCGGAACCGAAGAGCGGTAAACCTCCTGCTGCCGCTGCGGAGGCCGGACCGGAGGCCGAGGCGGCGCGGCGGGCTGTGATCTTGGTGCCGCCGTGGGAGCCAGAGGTGGAGGTCTCGGTCCTGCCGAGGGCGTATCGAGATGTCCTTGAGGTGTTGGCCGATGTCGACGGCGCGATGCGGGCGGGCAAGGTTTCGCTGGCGTTGGGGCGGGGCGAGGCGGCGGTCAAGGACGAGGGGCTGCGCGGCAAGCTCAAACGGCTGACCGAGCGCGGTTGGCTGGCCGAGGGCGAGCCGGGGATGTTCACGCTGGTCGAGGGCGTGCGGCATCAGCTCACCCGGCCGGAGGCGGGGGCGGGCACCGGCTCCTCATCGTAGGGATGGTTGGCGGCGGTTCTTCCTTGCGGGAGGCTCGAAGTACGTTGTCCCGAAGAGGAGCAGCGATCATCCCTGCGGCGGGTGGGAGAAGAACACAGATGGCAGTGATGACTCCCGATGCGAGGCGCGTGCTCGGGGACGGGTTCGTGGCGAGTGTGCGCGCCTCGGACATCTACGGGCGTTCGATCATCGAGGACGGCTGGGTGTTGGAGGAGGGGGCGGCGCTGCTGGTCGCCTTCCGCAAGTCTTACTTCGGGACACGGTCCGCCGGGACCGTGGATTGGGAGCTGGCCGTCAACGGGCGGGGCATTCCCGACGACGACATCACCGCGCACGGGGATGAGCGGATTCGGCTGCTGATGCAGCGCGGGACGGCTTTCGCCTGGGAGGCGCTTCGCGCGCTCGGCTCCTCGTTCCCGGGACATCCGATGATCGCGCGTGTCTCGATCAGCGAGGTGATGTCGGCCCCTGGCGAGTTCACCGGATACGTCTCCTTCTTCTCGGCCGCGTTCGCCGAGGCCATGCGCGTGGAGCGTTGGGGAGAGGGCGAGATGCTGCTCTATCTGTTCAGCGAGGAATGCACGGAACCGCTGCCGGAGGACGCGACACGCGCAGGATGAGCAGAATGGGCGCGGCTCTCTGGCGAGCACCTGCTGAACTGGGCGGACGGGTCACTGAGGGAGAGCCGCACCCGAAGCACATGGGCCCCACTGGGCGGCGTACCGCCGCACGGACGGCACATCGCCCTCTCGCCCTCGCCTGCACCGGTCTGGAGCGAGGGTCAGACGGCGGGGGTGAGCTGGGCGTGGAGGGTGATCGCGAAGGCGGGGCCGGGGTTGGTCAGCTCGTGGGTGTGGGTGCCGCCGTGGACGCGGACGCGGTTGGCGCGCAGCGGGCGCTCGGCCACGCCCTCCTCGGCGATGGACACCTCGACCAGCTCACCCGCGATCATGATGCTGACCTCCGTCCCGACGTGGTCGTGGACGCCGGTGCGGTGCGCGGGGGGCCAGGTCGTCAGCCACAGCCGGACGCCGTCCACCTCGTCCAGCGGCACCCGGACGGGCGCGGCGGGGTCGAAGCCGACCAGGTGCCACCAGCGGGCGGGGCGGGCCGCGAGGTCGCGGATGCGGGACGCGAGCTGTCCCACGGTGGGCGGGTTCCTGAGCAGGTCACGGCCGTGCGGGTCGTCCTGCCCGCGCATCATGAGGTCGGGAGCCAGATCGAGGTCCACGGAAGAAGTCCTTCGGCTGCGCCCGGGTTCCTCGCGGAACGGACCGGGGCGGTCGGGCTGTCGGGTCGGTGGTGGAGATCAGCGACAACAACAACACGAAGGACACAGCGCGCCGGCCGCGCGGCCGAAGGCCACGAGGCACCGCAGGGAGACGCGCGCTGACATGCCACCCAGAACACACTCCGTGACCGGCCGTTGTCAAGTCGAACGGCGAAGGGCACCGTGAAGTCCTGTTTCTCCTGGCGTTCACCCTTTGATCACGTCCGGTCCCGGTTTCCGCTTCCGGACAGGGAGAGCATGCGGATCGGCATGACCGAAAGACGATCGGAGTCGGCGATGGAGCTGGACAGGCGGAACCTGCTGCGCGGCGGGCTGGTGGCGGGCGGCGGCGCGGCGCTCGGCCTGCTGGCGGGCGGCACGGCGGGCGCGGCGGCG
>NZ_QURH01000236.1 GCF_003428695.1 Actinomadura logoneensis | reverse complement strand
TCGCAAAATCGAGCCTTTCCGATGCCACCAGGACATGCGGGCACGACGGATCGCATCCGCATGATCAGTGGTGGGTGCGCACACCGGGCCGGCCACCGCACAGCGGCGTCCTGCATCCCTCAAGGCGCGAAGAAGTACGTTACCTACTCGTTGGGCAGTCGTCAAGTCGCGGACGCGCGGACGACATGAAGGGCCGCGGGCGGCCGGGAGACGGCCAGCGCGCTCAGCTCGTCGTGGCGGCGGTGGCTGAGACTGCGCAGCAGCGTTCCCAGCAGGGCGGCTCCCGCGGCGCCGGGCGCGAATGATGTCAGGTTGAGCAGCGGTCTGCTGTGCGCGAGGGCGGTCGGTCCGCTGAGACGGAGGGCGTCCCGCGCGAGTGTTCCCGCGAGGACGGCCCGGCGGCGCCGGGTGCGTTCGTACGCGCGCAGGGCGGGGGCAACGTCCGACCGTCCGGAGACCGACGCCAGTTCGGTCATCAGGACGGCCACGTCCTCCAAACCCTGGTTGAGGCCCTGCGCGAGGATCGGCGGCATGCCGTGGGCGGCGTCCCCGACCAAGGTGCACGGGCCACGGCCCCACGCGCGGGTGATCCGGTGCCGGGTATGCGGGAAGAACTCCAGGTCGTCGTCCGTGAGGGCGTCGAAGATGGCCGGGAGGGGCGCGGCGCAACCGCTGTAGCGCCGGCGGAGTTCCGCGAGCGGACTCGCCGGGACGGCGTCGCCGGCCTTCCAGGGGATGTCGAAGAAGAAGGCGAGCAGCCCGTCACCCGCGCTCATGAAGCCGCACTCGCGGGTGCGGTCGAGCACCATCGTGGAGCGCGTCCCAAGTGGGAAGGGTGCGGGGACCAGGCCCTGCCAGGTGCCCATGCCGGTCGGACGGGCGGGAGAGGCGTCGACCAGCTGCGCACGGACGCGCGAGTGGACGCCGTCCGCGCCTATGAGCAGGTCCGCCTGGTACTCGGTGCCGTCGGTGGTCGTGACGGTGACGCCGTCCCGGGTGTGGGCGAGGCTGGAGAAGCGCGCGTCGTACTGGACCGGTATGCCGGAGGCCAGCTGGCGGATGAGGGCGCGGCGCGGGATGACGACGGCGGGAGCGCCCGCCTCGCGGGTGATCCCGGTGAGGTCGCACTTCAGCACCGTCCGGCCGGTGGGCGTCCGGAGGTCGACCTCGGCGATGGGCTGTCCGGCGGTCTCGGGGTGGACGCCGAGGACGGACAGGACGGCGTTGCCGAACGGCCACACCGTGACCGCGCCGCCCCGGGTCCGGAGGGCGGGGGCCTGCTCCAGGACGGTGACCTCGTGGCCCGCGGCGAGGAGTCCGCGCGCGGTCGCGAGACCGGCGAGGCCCGCTCCGATGACAAGAGCGTGCACCGTTGCACCTCCGACGAATGGTAGTACTACCTTTTGTAGTGCAGACGGAGGCGGACGACCAGCCCCCAAATTCCGCACGCCGGAACTGCGAGGCGTGCGGAGAAGGCTTCCTTGAGCGTCTTGCTTAGGCTTCGGTGCCCTGCCGGTTGGGGGGACGGCGGGCAGTGGCCTGCGTTGTAGGTCCGCAGAGCTGGTCTGACAGCGGGACGGGCGGATGCGGGTCGCGTCCAAGTGGTGGTTCAGCGGATCGGTTCGTCTCTTGGTGTTCGCGCTGTCCGGCCTCGACCCGGGGGTCCCGCCGGTCACTTTTCGCCGCCGCTTGGCCGCGGCTGCCGGGGCGGGGCAGCGCGGCGGGACAGCGGTCGGCGGTCAGGGGGCGGTCGGCATCCAGTTGCCGTGGAAGCCGCTGGGAATGCGGGCCGGGATGTGGACCGAGCCGACGTGCTCCAGTGTCGCGGCGTCCAGGAAGACCAGGTCGCTGCGGTCGGTGGCGGTGTCGAGGACGTAGCCCATGAGGACGCCGTCGTCCTCGGCCGAGGAGTCCGACGACGGGACGAAGGAGAACTCGCTCGCGATGCGGCCCGGGCCGAGGTTGTGGACCTCGGTCTTGCGGTTCACCACGTCGTGCTTGAGGACGGCGTCGGGTTCGAAGACGGCGAGGTCGACGCGCTCGTCGTCGCCGAAGTCGGCTCCGGCCATGTCGAGTCCGACGCCGTAGCCGTACCGGTAGGGGCGTCCGACCAGGCGTTCGTCGTGGCGCGGGAACTCCTGCGGACGGTCGTCCAGCCGCTCGGTGCGGACGCGGCCGGCGGCGCGGTCCACCGTCCAGCGCTCCAGGCTGGGGGCGCCCTCGCCCGGGACCGTGGACGTGGCGAACATGCGCGGGTGGCGGATGACGTCCAGGACGACCGTGTCGCCGTCCTCGTAGGCGTTGAGCGGGTGGAAGACGTAGCACGGGTCGATCTCGAACCAGCGCACGTCGGCGGCGGCGCCGTCGCGCGGGAGGAGACCGATGCGGGCGGGACGGGACGGGTTCCAGGAGTACGGGAGGCCGGGGACGCCGCGGCGGCGCGTCCGGATGGCGGCGGCGACGAGCGGTTCGGGCAGCGTGCGGCGTCCGATGACGCGGGACAGCAGGGACGTCACGGGACGGGCGACGGCGGGCGGCATCCCGGTGGTGACGAGGCCGGGGTCGAAGGTGACCGGCAGGTCGTACAGGACGACGTGGTGCTGGGTCAGCGAGAAGTCGTGCATCATCGGGCTGCCGCCGACGTCGATGTCCACGACCTTGCGGACGCGTCCGGACCTGGTGAGGACGGTGTAGCGGACCTTGCCGCCGAGTCCGAAGAAGTAGGAGACGGCGTGCAGCTCGCCCGTCTCCGGGTCGCGGTGGGGGTGGGCGGTGTAGCCGCCGGCGAGGGTGCCGTCGAAGTCGCAGGGGCCGACGGTCTCCAGTTCGTCGGTGAGCTCGTACGGGCGGCAGCCCGCCTCGACCAGCGCGAACGTCCGTCCGGCGTGGGCGAGGACGTTGGTGTTGACGGCGTAGTCCATGCGCGCGTCCGTGCTGCCGGGGCGGGGCCGCTCCCCCATCCGGCGGGCCAGGTCGGCGTGCCGGACCCACCGGTTGCGGTACCACTCGGCGCGGCCGTCGCGCAGCCGGACGCCGTGGACCATGCCGTCGCCGGTGAACAGGTGGTACGTCGAGGGGTCGGGGGCGTCGAACGGGTTGGGGCCGATGCGGGCGTACCGGCCGTCGAGGTGGGCGGGGATCTCTCCGGTGACCCGCAGTTCGGTGAGGGTGAGCTCGTCGTGGACGGGGGCGTACTGGCCGTCCAGTATTCCGTTCGGCATCGGGTCCTCCGCTGCGAAATAACAGTGTTATGTGGGATATAACGCTGTTATGAGCGAGGTGTCAACGGCGTCGGGGAAAGCGGTTCCGGCGGCGGCCGTCCGGACGCGGCTGCTGGAGGCCGCCGCGCGGCTGCTGGCCCAGGAGGGGCCGAAGGCGCTGACGGCGCGCCGCGTGGCGGCCGAGGTCGGGGCGTCCACGATGGTGCTGTACACGCACTTCGGCGGGATGCCCGAGCTGGTCCGGGCGGTCGTGGACGAGGGGTTCGAGCGGCTGGCGGCGATGCTGGCGGACGTGCCGCCGAGCGGCGACCCGCTCGCCGACCTCGCGCGGCTGGCCGCCGCCTACCGCGCCAACGCGCTGGCGAACCCGAACCTGTACGCGGTGATGTTCGGCGGGAGCGTCCTCGCCGAGATCTGCCCGGACGACCAGGAGATCCGGACGGGGCGGTTCACCGAGGGCGCGGGCACCTTCGGTGTGCTGGTGGAGGCGACCGGGCGCGCGATGTCGGCCGGGCTGCTGCCGGGCGCGGGCGACGCCGACCCCGCCGACGTGTCCGCGCAGCTCTGGAGCGCCCTGCACGGCTACGTGATGCTTGAGCTGGGCGGACACTTCACCGCGGCGGACGAGGAGACCGTCTTCCTCCCCCTCCTGCGCACCCTCGCCGTCGGCCTCGGCGCACCCGTGTCGGACGGCATGGCCGACGCGATCCGCACCGCGCCGCAGCCCGCCTCAGAGCCCGAACCCGCACAGCCCGCCCAGCCCGCCGAGTAACCCCGCGCGCGAAGGACGCGCCGGTCCGGGGAGGGAGGCGGCCGGTAGCGGTCCCCGGGGCGCCGAGGATGGGGCGATGCAGGGCTGCTGGGGTTCGTCATGGTTTGCGGCTCTGGCCACGTTCGGTCCTGGTCTCCCCATGATTGCGAATTTCGTTCATCGTTCCCTGCAGGAGCCGCGGATCATGCGGTTCCGCAGCGGGGAACGAAGGGAATGCCGCCGTGGGCGAACGGGTGGGGTCCGGGTGGACGCGGCGTCCGGTGGCCTTGGTCGCCGGGATGCTCGCCGTGGTGCTGGGGGCGGCGCTGCTGACCGGCGCGTCGGCGGCGGGGGCGGCTCGGGCGGCGCTGCCGAGCGGGTTCCGGCAGCACACCGTCCTGTCGGGGCTGACGGCCCCCACGGCGGTGCGGTTCGCCCCGGACGGACGGGTGTTCGTGGCGGAGAAGAGCGGCATCGTGAAGATGTTCCAGTCGCTCACCGACACGAACCCGGTCGTGTACGCGGACCTGCGGCAGCAGGTGTTCAACGGCTGGGACCGCGGGCTGCTCGGGCTCGCCCTGCACCCGGACTTCCCGGTCGATCCGCGCGTGTACGTCCTGTACACCTACAACGGCGCGCTGGGCGGGACGTTCCCGAGGTGGCCGTCCGCGAACGGCAGCGACGACCAGTGTCCGGACCCGCCCGGGGCGAACAAGGACGGCTGCGTGGTCGCCGGACGGATCTCGGTGCTGACGCCCGCCGTGCAGGCGGCGGGCGCGCTCGCGTCCCGCGCGGACGCCGGGCCGGTGACGGAGAAGGTGCTGCTGGAGGACTGGTGCCAGCAGTTCCCGAGCCATTCGGTCGGGACGTTGCAGTTCGGCGCGGACGGGATGCTGTACGCGGGCGCGGGTGACGGCGCGAGCTACACCTACGCCGACTACGGGCAGACCAAGAACCCCTGCGGCGACCCGCCCGGCAAGGCCGGCGAGAACCTGAAGGCGCCGTCGGCCGAGGGCGGTTCGCTGCGCGCCCAGGACGTCCTCACACCGGCGGACCCGACCGGACTGGACGGCGCGATCATCCGCGTCGACCCGGACACGGGCAAGCCCGCCGCCGGGAACCCCGCGACGACCGGGGACGAGAACGCGAAGCGGATCATCGCGCACGGGTTCCGGAACCCGTACCGGTTCACGATCCGGCCGGGGACGAACGAGGTGTGGGCGGGCGACGTCGGGCTCAGCACGTGGGAGGAGATCGACCGCGTCCCGGCGCCGCCGACGAAGGTCGCCGACTTCGGATGGCCCTGCTTCGAGGGGAACGGGCACAACCCCGGATACGAGGCGATCGGTCTCAACGCGTGCCAGCGGCTCTACGGCGCGGGCGCGTCGGCGGTGGTGCCGCCCTACTTCACCTACAAGCACTCCGAGAAGGTCGTGCCCAACGAGACGTGCGGGACGGGCAGCTCCGCGATCAGCGGCACGGCGTTCTATGACGGAACCGTGTATCCGCAGCGCTACAAGGGCGCGCTGTTCTTCACCGACTACGCGCGCAAATGCGTGTGGGCGATGCGCGCGGGCGCGAACGGGCTGCCCGACCCGAAGAGCGTGGAGACGTTCGACGCGTCCGCGGGTGCGATCGTGGACCTGGAGAGCGGTCCGGGCGGCGACCTGTTCGGCGTGGACGTCATCGGCGGACGCGTCGTCCGGTGGGTGTACGAGGGCGGCAACAACCCGCCGGTCGCGGCGATCAAGTCGGACGTGACCAGCGGCGGGCTGCCGCTGACCGTCCACCTGGACGCGTCGGCGTCGTCCGACGCGGACGGCGACCTGCCGCTCGCCTACGACTGGGACCTCGACGGCGACGGGACGTACGGGGACTCGCACGACGCCGCCCCGACGGCGACGTTCACGAAGCTGGGCTCGTACCAGGTCGGGTTGAGGGTGACCGACGCGCGCGGCGCGTCCGACACGGCGACGCTGCGGATCACGGCCGGGTCCACGCCGCCGGTCGCGAAGATCACCCAGCCGGCGGCCGGGACGACCTGGCAGGTCGGCGACCGGATCTCGTTCTCCGGGACGGGCACCGACGCCGAGGACGGCACGCTCACCGGCAAGGCGCTGAGCTGGCAGATCATCATGCACCACTGCCCGAGCACCTGCCACACGCACGAGATCACCGCGCAGGACGGGCCGTCCGGGTCGTTCGTCGCGCCCGACCACGAGTACCCGTCCTGGCTGGAGCTCCGGCTGACCGCGACCGACTCGTCCGGGATCACCGACGTGAAGAGCGTGGAGCTGCATCCGAGGACGGCGAAGCTGACGCTGGCGAGCAGTCCGGCGGGCATCCCGCTGACGCAGGGGCAGCGCACGGCGAACGCGCCGTTCACCGGGACGGTCATCAAGGGGTCGGTCGTGTCGGTCGCGGCTCCGACCGGTACGCGGATCGTCGGCGGACGCGCGTACGAGTTCGTGGGGTGGTCCGACAAGGGCGGGGCAGCGCACAACGTCACGGTCGGGAAGGACACGACGCTGACCGCCACGTACCGCCTGAAGACGAACCTGGCGCTGAAGCGTCCCGTGACGGCGTCCAGCGTCGAGCAGTCCTGGTACCCGGCGCGCAGCGCGGTGGACGGCAACCCGAAGACGCGCTGGTCGAGCAAGCGGACCGATCCGCAGTGGCTCCGGGTGGACCTCGGCTCGGTGCGGCAGGTCGGCTACGTGATCCTGCGCTGGGAGTCGGCGTACGCGACGGCGTTCCAGGTGCAGGTGTCCCGGGACGGCCGCACGTGGACGACCGTCCACGCCCGGACGAACGGGAACGGCGGCACGGACTTCGTG
The DNA here is from genome assembly GCF_003428695.1 of Actinomadura logoneensis. Classification (GTDB taxonomy): domain Bacteria; phylum Actinomycetota; class Actinomycetes; order Streptosporangiales; family Streptosporangiaceae; genus Spirillospora; species Spirillospora logoneensis. The sequence goes on along the minus strand of NZ_QURH01000236.1, from coordinate 30,676 downwards.
CCCTTCACGCCCGTCCAGGCGCGGTACGTCCGGGTGTACGGGACCAAGCGGGCGACGGCGTACGGCTACTCGCTGTGGGAGATGGAGGTCAACAACAGGTGATACTTGCGTGGTGTCCGCGCAAGTCATCTATGACCGGAACGGCGTGCTGGTGCTCCGTGCCCGGGACGTGGTCGCCAAGGCGCACCGTCCCGGCCGGGCCCTCGGGCCCGAGTTCGCCCGCCGCGTCGAGATCGCCGCGTCCCTGCCCGAGCTGTTCAACGCACCGCTGGGGCCGCCGCTGGAGGTGGAGGGGCGGACGGTCACGCTGGAGCGCTACGGCACGCCCGTCGATCCGCACGATCCGCCGTGGGAGGACGCGGCGCGCCTCCTGGCCGCGCTGCACGCCGTCCCGGTGCCCGCCGGCGCACCGCCGTTCGGGCGTCCGGCCCGGGTGGCGCGCGCGGTGTCGCGGATGGGTGAGGGCGGGGCCGCGGACGTGGTGCGCCGCGCGTTCGCCGCGCTTCCCGCGTGGGTGCGAGGGGACGCGCCCGTCCCCGTGGTGGCGAACGAGCGGCTGCTGCACGGCGACTTCCATCTGGGCCAGCTCGTGCGCGCGGGGGACGCCGGCACGTGGCGGTTCATCGACGTGGAGGACATCGGACGCGGTGACCCGGCCTGGGACCTCGCGCGTCTCGCGGCGCTCTTCGCGGCGGGCGTCCTCGCACCGGACGCCTGGGGCCGCTTCCTGCGCGCGTACCGGGACGCGGGCGGTGCGGCGGTGCCGTCCGCGGAGGGGTCGGAGTGGACGGTCCTGGACGTCCCGTCCCGCGCGCTCGTGGTGCAGATCGCCGCGACGTCGGTGCGGCTGGCCGCCGAGGAGAAGCGTGATCTGCACCCCGAGGAAACCGGTCTGGTGGGTGCGTGCGTCAGAATCGCAGAGCTGCCAGCACTACCTTAGATTTACCCTTTGATTACTCGGCAGCTGGACCGGAAGGACGACATAGGCGATGCACTGCCCCAAGTGCCACGGCTTCATGCGCACGTACAACCGCAGCGGCGTCCAGATCGAGCAGTGTGACAACTGCCGTGGCGTCTTCCTCGACTACGGCGAGCTGGAGGCCCTCGGCCGCCTGGAGTCCGGCTACCACGCCGCGCCGCCCGCCCCGCACTGGGGACACCACGGCGGCCACCACGGCCACCACGGGCACCACGGCGGTCTGTTCCACGCGCTCTTCACCACCTGATCCCGACGCGAAACGGCCCGCACCGGAAGGTGCGGGCCGTTTTCCGTTCTCAGAGCCCGGCGCTTGCCACCGCGCCGGCGCGGGGGGCGCTCCGGCGGGGGCTGAGCGGGACGCTCAGAGGCGCGGGTCCACCGGCTCGGACTCCAGGGCCAGGACGGCGAACACCGCCTGGTGCACGCGCCACAGCGGCTCGCCGGCGACGAGCCGGTCGAGGGCCGTGAGGCCGAGCGCGTGCTCGCGCAGGGCCAGCGACCGCTTGCGGCCCAGGTAGCGTCCGCGCAGCCGGTCCAGGTGGTCGGAGTAGTCGGGGCCGTAGATGATGCGCAGGTACTCGCGTCCGCGCACCTTCAGGCCCGGCTGCACCTTGCGGTCCTCCGGCGGCGGGCCGAGCGGCTTCACGACCATGCCCTCGCCGCCGTCCGCCGTGAGCTTCTCCCACCAGGACGTCGCCTCGGCCTCGGACAGCGGATCGGCGAGGTCCACGACGCGCGTCGCGGTGCTCCGGACGAGACCGGAGTCGTCGGCCGCGGCGAGCCGTCCGGCCACGGCCATGTGCCAGTCGTGGCCGCGGGTCGCCGCCAGGGCCTCCCCTTCGGCGGCCAGCACCTGGAACGGCGCGATCCGCAGGTCGCCGAGGCCGTCCACGTCCCAGCAGTAGCGGGCGAAGGCGTCCCGGAACCGCGCGGCGTTGGCGGCCCGCTGCTCGGTGCGTTCCCGCAGGTCCGCGACGTCGAGGCCGCGCGCGTGCGCCTGCGCGAGGACCGTGGACGCGGCCGGGAGCGCGGCGCGCGCGGCGGCGGCGGTCGCCGCGTACTGCGTGCGGATCAGGTCCATCGCCTTCGCCGACCAGGGCAGCAGCTCGCAGTCCAGGACGAGCCAGTCGGTGCCCAGCTCCTCCCAGAGGCCCGCCTTGCCGATGGCGTCGCGCAGGCGCGCGAGGACGGCGTCGGTGCGTGACGCGTCCTTGAAGAAGGACCGTCCGGTACGGGTGAACAGCGCCCCGGTCGTGCCGTCGTCCATGTGGAACCGCGCCTCGGCCGTGGCCGCGTCGCGCGCGACCACGGCGATCGCGCGGGAGCCCATGTGCTTCTCCTCGCAGATCACCTGGGTGAGGCCGAGGTCCCGGTACGCGGCGAACGCCTGCGCGGGGTGCTCCAGGTAGTCCGGCAGGGGCGAGGCGTCCGCCGGGGCCATCGTCGGCGGCAGGTACACCAGCCAGCGCGGATCGACCGAGAACCGGCTCATCACCTCCAGCGCGGCCAGCGCGTTCTCCTCGCGCACCGCGACGCGTCCCATCAGCGCGGTCTCCACGCCGCGCGCGTCCATGACGTCCTCGATCCGCAGCAGGTCGCGGTCACGGTCGCGGGACCCGGTCCCCAGCGGACGCGTCGGCTCGTACCAGACCTCGTGCGCGGGCGTCTGGACGAGCCGCCGCTCCGGGTAGCGCAGCGCCGTCAGCTTGCCGCCGAACACGACACCGGTGTCGAGGCAGATGGTGTTGTTGACCCACTCGGCGTCCGGGACGGGTGTGTGGCCGTAGACGACCATCGCCTCGCCCCGGTAGTCCCGCGCCCACGGGTAGCGGACGGGCAGCCCGTACTCGTCGGTCTCGCCGGTGGTGTCGCCGTAGAGCGCGAACGAGCGGACGCGGCCGGACGCGCGCCCGTGGTACTCCTCCTTGAGGCCCGCGTGGGCGACGACGAGCCTGCCCCCGTCCAGGACGTAGTGGCTGATCAGGCCGTCCATGAAGCGGCGCGCGCGCTCGCGGAACTCGTCCGGCTCGCGCGCCAGCTGCTCCAGGGACTCGGCCAGGCCGTGCGCGACCTTCACCTTGCGGCCGTTGAGCGCGCGCACGAGCTTCTGCTCGTGGTTCCCCGACACGCACAGCGCCGTGCCCGCCTCGACCATGCCCATGACCAGGCGCAGCACACCGGGCGAGTCCGGGCCGCGGTCGACGAGGTCGCCGACGAACACGGCGGTGCGCCCCTCCGGGTGGCGCGCCCCGACGGCCCGTCCCTCCGCGTCGCGCTCGACGCCGTAACCGAGCTCGCCGAGCAGTTCCTCCAGCTCGGCGCGGCAGCCGTGGACGTCCCCGATGAGGTCGAACGGGCCGGTCAGCTCCCGCTTGTCGTTCCACGCCTTCTCGTACACGACCGTCGCCGCGTCGATCTCCTCGACGCCGTTCAGGACGTAGGACCGCTTGAACTCGCGGCTCTGCAGGGACCGCAGCCCGCGCCGCAGCTCGCGCCGCTGGCGCGGGACCACGTGGTCGGGCAGGTCGCGGTCCGGCCTTGCGGCGTTGCGCGCGGTGGCCACGGCCTCGGGCACGTCGAGCACGATCGCCGCCGACATGACATCGCACTCCCTGGCGATCCTCAGCAACTGCTGGCGCGGTCCCGTCTGGACGTTCGTGGCGTCCACGACGGTCAGCAGACCGCGCCGCAGCCGCGTCCGGACGATGTGGTGCAGCAGCTCGAACGCGTCGCCCGTCGCGGACTGGTCGTTCTCGTCGTCCGACACCATCGCGCGGCAGCGGTCGGACGAGACGACCTGCGTGGGCGTGAAGTGCCGGCGCGCGAAGTGCGACTTGCCCGATCCGGACACGCCGACGAGCACGACCAGCCCCATCTCGGGCAGCCTGATCTCGGTCATCGGGCGCTCTCCTCTCGGGCCTCGAAGCCGTCGGCGTCGGGGGCGGCGGTGGGGGTCTGGGGGCTGGTGGCGTCCACGGCGGTCTCGGGGGACGGGGTGGACGTCACGGACGCGGCAGGCGTTGCGGGCGTTGCGGGGGCGGGGGCGGTGGTCGCTTCGGGCTTGGAGGGGACGGGCTTGTCGGACGGGTCGCGGGTGAAGACGGCCATCTGGGTCGGTGCGCCGACCTCGGCGTCCAGGTCGCCGACCGGGACGTATCGGACGCGGTAGCCGTGCTCGGCGGCCACCCGGTCGGCCCACGCGGCGAACTCGGCGCGCGTCCACTCGAAGCGGTGGTCGGGGTGGCGCATCGCGCCGTCCGCGAGTCCGTCGTAGCGGACGTTGTACTCGGCGTTCGGGGTCGTGACGACGACCGACGCCGGACGCGCCGCGCCGAACACCACGTTCTCGACGGCCGCCAGGCGCGGCGGGTCGATGTGCTCCACGACCTCCATGAGGACGGCCGCGTCGTACCCCTCGAACCGCCGGTCGGCGTAGGTCAGGGCGGACTGGAACACCGCCACGCGCCCCTTCCCGCGCGAACCGGCCGGAACGCGCGAATCGGCGGGACGGCGCGGACCGCTGGAACGGCGCGGGTCGGCGGCGTCGTCCGGCAGGCCGCGGCGGTGCATCATCTCGATCGCGCGGTACGACACGTCCACGCCGGTGACCTTCTCGAACGTCCGGTCGCGCTTCAGGTGCGCGAGCAGCTTGCCGGTGCCGCAGCCGAGGTCGATCACGGTCCGGGCGTCCTGCTCGCGCAGCGCGGCGAGGACGGCCTCGATGCGCCGGTCCGCCAGCGAACCCTTGGGCTCCTCCTCCGCCGCCGGAGGCTGCGAGGTCGCGGAGGTCTCCGCGTCGGTCGGCGACTGCGACGTCGCGGGGCCCTCCGCGTCGGTCGGCGGCTGCGGAGCCGCGGGCGTGTCGGGGGTCGGCTCCTCGTCGAGGGAGGCGTGGTCGAGAGCGTCCTCGGGCGCGTCGTCGGAGTCGGCGAGGCGGCCCAGGGCGGCGCGGACGAGCGGCCGGCGGTTGGCCAGGTAGCGGCGGATGATGTGGGAGCGCTCCGGGTGCGCGGCGAGCCAGCCCTCCCCCGCGCGGACGAGCTTGTCCACCTCGTCCGGCGCGATCCAGTAGTGCTTCGCCTCGTCCAGCACCGGGAGCAGGACGTACAGCTGGTTGAGGGCGTCGGCGAGGCGGACCTCGCCGGTCAGCGTCAGGCTCACGTACCGCGAGTCGCCCCAGGCGGGGAAGGCCGGGTCGAGCGGCACGGACACGGCCTCGACCCGCCAGCCGAGCGGCGCGAAGTAGCGCTCGGCGCGCTCGGGACCGCCGCGGCAGGGCAGCGAGGGAAGCGTGATCTCCAGCGGGAGCGGGACGTCCGGCAGCTCGGGCCGGGCGTCGCAGCGTCCGCGCATCGCCGTGCGGAACACGCCCGCCATCGCGGACGCGAGCAGCGACGACGCCGCGTACGGACGGTCGTTCACGTACTGGCCGAGGGCGAAGTCGGGACTGTTCTTGCCGCGCGTCCGCACGAGCTTGACGGGGTCGACCTCCAGCAGCAGCGCGGCGGTGCAGCGCGTCTCGTCCGCTTCGGGGTAGAAGACGTGCGCCGCGCCGGACGCCTGCTCGAATCTCTGCACCTTGCCGGGGTGCTTGTGGAGCAGGAAGCCCAGGTCGGTCGCGGGCGCGCGCGTGGTCGAGATCGTCAGTAGCACGCGCCCAGAATGCCGGAATCGCCCAGGAGCGACCACCGGTTTGTCAGGGGGTGCGGAGCGGGCGTCCCAGCGGGTCGGCTACGGGCGTCCTGGCCGTCGGCGGCGGACATTCGAGCTGGTCGGAGGGCTGACTCGCACACCGGGCAGGGAGCGGTCGGGCGGCTGGCCGGAGACCTGAGGCCCGGGGCGCGGGGGGGGGAGATGGCGCGCGGACCGCACAGGAGAACGCGCGGACCGCACAGGAGAACGCGCGGACCGCACAGGAGAATGCGCGGACCGCACAGGAGAACGCGCGGACCGCACAGGGAGTCGGCTGCCCAGATGGTGCAGCACTGACGCCCGGCCTGCGCGGACGGGGACGCGCGCACCGCACACGAAACGTGCGGAAGCCGGTGCGGCGGGCGGAAGGGAGACGGGCCGCGGGGGTCAGGAGGTTTCGGGGCCGGTGACGAAGTGTCCTCTGCGGTCGTAGGGCCAGGCGTTCGGGCGGCATCCGCCGAGGCCGCCGAGCTGCTGCATCATCACAGGCGCGGGCTTGTTCGCGCCGGGGCAGGACATCCGCTTGTGGTGCAGCAGGCGGCCGAGCTCGAAGTTCAGCATCTGCGCCCGGTAGGAGCCCGTCTGGCCCTGGTAGTAGGTGGTGACCTGGAGCCAGCGCCGGAGGTTCATCACGACCAGCTTGTCGGACGAGCAGTTGCCGCGGCCCGCCGTCATGATCCGGGTGGGGGCGCACAGCTTGTCGGTGGTCTCCGGGGAGGCCAGCCGGATCACGAAGTCCGCCTGCTGGCCGGTGCCGACCCGCCGGAAGCCGTACTTGCCGCCCGCCGTCCAGCCGCGCGAGTCGGTGATGATCCGGTCGACGTAGCGCGCGAACGTCGTGGTGCTCTGCCGCGTCCCGCCCTCGACCTCGACCGCATACCTGCGGACTTTGCCGTGTCCCGTGACCGGGGTCTCGCCCGCGGCTCGGGTGAACCTGCCGGTGCCGTGCTCGGGGATGACCGGCGGATGCGCGGGCGTGACGATCGGCGGATCGGGCGGGACGTCCCCCGGTCGCGCGCCCATCGACGGGACCACCTGCGGCTCCAGCTGCGGTTTGGGCGGTTTGCCGCCGGAGACCATGGTGGCGCCGACCATCGCGGTGATGCCCGTCCCCGCGATCAGCACCAGCGCACCGATGCCGAGCACGTAGGTGAACGTCCGTCCGCGGTCGGCACCGGCGAAGTCACGGTCCAAGTCGGCGGAGAGCCGCTCGTCCAGGACGGGGCTGCCGACGCGTCCGGTCGCGTCGAAGGAACCGTCGGCGGCGAACGCGCCCGATGGCGGCTCGTCCTCGAAGAAGTCACCGCCGGCATGCGCGCCGGCGGGGTGAGCCGCGGCGGTCGGATCGTCCGTCAGCGGGAGCTGCTGAGGGTCGCCGTAGTGCGGTTGCTGCGGCACCGGCGCGGGCTGGTACTGCTGCGGATGCGGCGGTTGCCCTTGCGGATGCTGCTGGGGAGGCTGCGCCTGCGGATGCTGCTGGGGAGGCTGCGCCTGCGGATGCGGCTGTTGGTGCGGAGGCTGCGACTGTGGCTGGGGCTGCCGCCGGTGCGGGTGCTGCGGTTGCTGCTGGGGCTGGTGCTGGGGCTGGTGCGGCTGTGGCTCGTCGTACCGCGGGCCATACGGCGACTGCTCGTAGGGCTGCTGGCCGTACGGGTTCTGCTGCGGGTACGGATCGCGCCGTCCCCGGCGGGGGCGAGGGGGCTCCATGACGCAGCAAGCATGCCAGAAACCCGACCGGATTCGATCCTTTTGGCCTGATCGGCGGGTCGCCGCAAGCCGATAATGGCTGGCAGGCCACCATGTTTGTCGGGAATCACCCGCCGGATGAGCAGAGAACCGAGACGGGCCCAGGCCCGCCAGACCGTGGAGATCCTGGAGAGCGGACGCTACCGAGCCCCGTCCGGCCGCACGGTGGATCTGACCGCCGCGCTGCGCGCCTCCATCGCGGGCACCGTGCTGCACCGTCCGGATGAGTTGACCGCGCTCCTGAACTCTCTGCCGCCGGTCCTGGACGACGTCGAGCGCACGCGCATCGAGGTGACGACCGAGACCACGCTCGCCGCCGCCCGGCGCCTCGCCGAAGACCGCCGTCCCGATGCGACCACGTCACCTGCCCCGGGCACATCGGCCGGCCCAGGCACATCGGCTGCCCCGGGGACGTCGGCTGCCCCGGGGACGTCGGCTGGCGCGGGCACGGGGGCTGGCGCGGGCACGGGGGCTGGTGGATGTCCGGGGGCTGGTGGACGTCCGGGGGCTGGTGGATGTCCGGGGGCTGACGACCATACGGACTCTGATGGTCGTGCGGGGATTGATACGCGGAGTCTGGAGCCGTTGGCGTTGAACTTCGCTTCGGCGAAGAATCCGGGCGGCGGGTTCCTCAACGGCGCGCACGCGCAGGAGGAGGGGCTGGCGCGCGCGTCCGGGCTGTACGCGTCACTGCGCGCGGCGCGGGAGTACTACGAGGTGCACCGCGAGCTGCGCGACCCGCTCTACACCGATCACATGATCTACTCCCCCGCCGTGCCGGTGTTCCGCACCGACTCCGGGGCGCTGCTGGACGAGCCGTACTCTGTCGCCTTCCTCACGTCGTCCGCGCCCAACCGGGGTGCGACGCACGAAGAGCACAAGCTCGCCCGGCTTCCGGACGTGCTGCGGCAGCGCGCACTGAAGGTCCTGGCCGCGGCGGCCTTCCACGGACACCGGCGGATCGTCCTCGGCGCGTGGGGATGCGGCGTGTTCCGCAACGATCCGAACGAGGTGGCCGAGGCGTTCGCCGACGCGCTCCGTCCGGACGGCGGCCCGTTCGCGCGCCACTTCGAGACGGTCGTGTTCGCCGTCTACGACACCGCCCCCGGCTCCCCGCGCCTCGCTCCCTTCAAGCGCGCCTTCCAGCAGTTCTAGCCGCTGAAAGCAGCATCCGGGCCCGCAGGCGGCTCGCGGGCCGGGATGCGGCGGCCGGTGTCACCGGGTGGGCGCCGGCTCGAAGGTCGATGCTCGTCTGGAGCGCCGCCCCGTCCAGTCGTTGCGAATGCGGCGGCAGCGTCCTGCGGTCGGTGTTCTACCTGCCTTACCTCATCCCGCCAGTGTCGGCGACCGTCGCGTTCGTGTTCGTCAACAACCCCAGCCCCGGCCCGCTCCGCCGTCGGGCCCCGGCCCGCTGCGCCGTCGGGCCCCGATCGTTGCGCTGTCACGCCCGGGCGTTCGCGCGGGGACGGCGCTCCTCGGGTTCAAGGCCTCCGCCGGACGAATCTCGCGATACATCTTGACTTCCCCGCGACGAGATATATCGTCTCCATTCGAGAGAGGTTTCCCCGCGGGCCCCTCCCTGCACGGTGCGAACATCGTACCTTTCGCGAACGGCGTTCGAACAAGAAACCCCGTTCGCGATCAGTCACACCGTTCCTCACCCTTCGGGAGCCCTGATGATCGAGACCACCGGCGAGGCGCGCTCGGCGCCCGCCGATTCCCCGGCCTTCCGCTGGCGCTGGGCCGCTCTGGCCGTGATCCTGCTCGGCGAGATCATGGACATGCTGGACTCGCTGGTCACCACGGTCGCCGCGCCCACCATCCGCGGCGACCTCGGCGGGTCCGCGGCCACCATCCAGTGGCTCGCCGCCGGCTACACCCTGGCGATGGCCGTCGGCCTGCTCACGGGCGGCAGCCTCGGCGACCTCTACGGCCGCAAGCGGATGTTCCTCATCGGCGCCGTCGGGTTCACGGCGGGGTCGCTGCTCTGCGGGACCGCCGTCTCCCCCGGCATGCTGGTCGGCGCGCGGCTGCTGCAGGGTCTCGCGGGCGCGATGATGATCCCGCAGGGCCTCGGCATGATCCGCCGGATGTTCCCGCCCGAGGAGATGACCAAGGCGTTCACCGCGTTCGGCCCGGTCATGGGGCTGTCCTCGGTCGCGGGCCCGGTGCTGGCCGGGTGGCTGATCGACGCCGACCTGTTCGGCACCGGCTGGCGGATGATCTTCCTGATCAACCTGCCGCTCGGCCTCGCCGCCGTCCTGCTCGGCTTCTTCTTCCTGCCGTCCGGACGGGACGGCCACGCCTCGCGCCTCGACCTGGTGGGCGCGATCCTCGCCGCGCTGGGCGCCGGGCTGATCGTCTACCCGCTCGTCCAGGGCCGCGAGCTGGACTGGCCCGCCTGGATGTTCGCGATGATGGCCGCGTCCGGCGTGGTGTTCACCGTGTTCGGCCGGTACGAGCTCCGGCGGCAGCGCAGGGGCTCGGACCCGCTGGTCAGGCCGTCCCTCTTCACCAAGCGAGGCTTCTCGGGCGGCCTCGTCGTCGGGCTCGTCTTCTTCGCCGGGATGATCGGGTTCTCGCTCGCCTACTCGCTCTACCTGCAGATCGGGCTCGGCTACTCGCCGTTCAAGGCGGGCATGTCGCAGATCCCGTGGTCGCTCGGGACGGTGTTCGGGTTCCCGGCCGCGATGGCGCTGCAGAAGCACGGCCGGACCGCGCTCCAGATCGGCACGCTGGTCATGGCGTCCGGCGTGGCGGGGCTGGTCCTCACCCTGCAGCTCGCGGGGACCGGCGTCAGCCCGTGGCAGCTCACCCCGGCGCTGGTGGTCACCGGCTTCGGCATGGGCCTGCTGATGGCGCCGTTCTTCGAGATCGTGCTCGCCTCGGTGGACGAGAACGAGACGGGCTCGGCGAGCGGCACCCTGTCGGCGATCCAGCAGCTCGGCGCGGCACTCGGCGCGGCCGTCCTCGGCACCGTGTTCTTCGGCCTGCTCGGCGGACACGTCGCGACGGCCGCAGACAAGGACGCGCCGGCGATGCGGGCGAGTCTCGCGTCCGTGGGGGTCGCGCCGGCCGCTCAGGACCGCATCGTCGCCGGGGTCCGCGCCTGCGGACGCGACCGCGCCACCGCGAAGGACCAGGCGAAGAACCCGGCCAGCTGCGTCCGGCTGGAGACGGACGTCCGGACGGCCGCCGCCGCGCATCCCCAGTCGGCGGGACGCGTCGTGGCGATCGTCCAGTCGTCCGCGATCCACTCGGCGAAGACCGGCTTCGGCGGGGCCATGAAGATCACGTTGTGGATCGTGGCCGGGATGCTCCTGCTGACGTTCCTGATCGCCTTCCTGCTCCCACCGCGCGCCCGACCCGCCGAGGAGACGGCACCGTCCACCCCGACCCCCGCCACCGCCTGACCAGCCACCTCCCGGCCCGTGGCCCGCGCGCCCCCCGGCGCGCGGGCCACTCACTCTTTCCACCCAGCGCAACCAACCCGAACAGCTACGGAGCTCGCGCACCTCACACGCGCAAGAACCCCTAACCACGCAGAACCCGCGGCAGGTGCGCACCCACGCCGAGTATGCGCACCCGCATGCAACCCGCCCCAACGGCTGACCGGAGTTCATGTCGCAAGGCGCCGGCGCAAGCCGCATCGTGGGTGGCGACGCTGGCGAGCGCAGTTGGTCGGCGTATGTCGCCGGTTCGGGACGACCCGCACTTGTGCCCAGGACGCCGCCCACCAGGAGGGCCAGCGCGCCGGATCGCGCTCCCGCATGAAGGGACTACTTCCGCACGCAGGATGCCAACCTGCAGAAGATGCACGCTCACGTGCAGGTGTGTCGCCCGCACGAAGAACCCACACACAGGGATGCGCATCCGCGCGGAGTATGGAGGCCGTGCGGAGGATGGGCCCCCTCGCGCAGGGCGCGCCCCTCCCGAAGAGTGCGCCCCCACACGGAGGGACCGCGTCCGCCCCGGGATGTGCACTTCGCCCGCGCCGGCCGCGCCGGACGCGCACCCGCTTGGAAGGTGCGCGCTCGCATTGAGGAGGCGCACCCGCGCTGGGGACGCGCACCGCGTGGACGATGCACCTCCGCGCGGACGGTGCACCTCCGCGTGGACGGTGCACACCCCCGCACGCAGGCAATACGCCGCACGCGCGCCCCAGAGCCGAGTGACCTGGGCGGTGCACGCCGCCCACGCAGGGATGCGTGCCCGCCTGAAACATTCACTCCCGCGCGGGGGAAGCGCGCCCACGTGGCGGGACGCATCCGTATGGAGGATCCGCGCCCGCGCGCGGAATGCACGCCCCGCGCACGCTGGACGCGCCCAGACGCGCACCCGTTGGAAGGTGCGCGCCCGCGCTGGGGACGCGCACCGCGTGGACGATGCGCGTCCGCGTGGAAGACGCACGTCTGCGGGGCGGGGGCGCATCCGCGTGGGAGAACGTGCGCCTGCGCGGATGTTGGGTTGGTTAGAGCTTGTTCAGGACTTCGAAGGCGATGAGTTCCAGGTGGTTGAGGTCGGTCAGGTCGAGGACCTGGAGGTAGACGCACTCGGCGCCGATCTCGGCGAACTTGCCGATCTTCTCGACGATCTCGGTGGGCGTGCCGCACAGGCCGTTCTCGCGGAGCTCGTCGACGTCGCGGCCGATGGCGTCGGCGCGGCGCCTGATCTCCGCCTCGTCCCGGCCGCAGCAGACGACCTGGGCCGCCGACAGGACCATCGGACGCGTCCGGTCCTGGGCCTCGACGGCGGCGCGGACCCGGCCGAACGCGGCGGCCGTGTCGCCGATCTGGGCGAACGGGACGTTGTACTCGTCGGCGTACTGGGCGGCGATGCGCGGCGTCCGCTTGGCCCCGAAGCCGCCGATGAGGATCGGCGGGCCGTCCGGGCGGGCGGGCTTGGGCAGCGCGGGCGAGTTCCGGAGGCTGTAGTGCGTGCCCTCGAAGTCGAAGGTCTCGCCCTCGGGCGTCCGCCAGAGGCCGGTGAGGATCTGGAGCTGCTCCTCCAGCCGGTCGAACCGCTCGCCGAGGCTCGGGAACGGGATGCCGTAGGCGGCGTGCTCCTCCTCGAACCAGCCGGTGCCGATGCCGAAGTCGACGCGTCCGCCGCTCATCTGGTCCACCTGCGCGACCGAGATCGCCAGCGGGCCCGGGTAGCGGAACGTCGCGGCGGTCATGAGGGTGCCGAGCCGGATGCGGCTGGTCTCCCGGGCCAGCGCGGCCAGGGTGATCCACGCGTCGGTCGGGCCCGGACGTCCCGACACGTCCCCCATCTTCAGGTAGTGGTCGGAACGGAAGAAGGCATCGAATCCGAGGTCCTCAGTGGCCTTGGCCACGGCCAGCAGTGTTTCGTAGCTCGCCCCCTGCTGGGGCTCAGTGAAGATCCGAAGACGCATACCCCCATCCTCATATGCCCTGACCTCGCGCGCACGTCCGGGGGTGACCCTGCGCGCACGGGGCGGCACCACACCCCGGGGCGGGGGCGGCCGGTGGACGGGGTCAGGTGACCGGGGAGCCGTCCCCGCCGGACGGGGTGTCGCCGTTCGGGCCGGGCGGGGCGGGGTCGGGGGCGGCGGCCAGGCGGGCGGCGGCGGCCAGCACGCGGGTCTGGAGTTCGACCTCACGGGCGATGCGGTCCTGGCCGGCGCGGACGCGGCGGGCCAGGCGGACGGCCTCCAGCGCCAGGACCAGGGCGAGAGCGCCGAGCACCCCGGCGCTGGACGCGATCGCGAGCGCGAGCATCGCTCTGACTTCTCCTCACCCGACGGGAGCGGGGGGTTCCCGGGGCGCGCCGGGTCCCGGCGTCGCCCGCCGGGCCGCGTTGACCCGGTCCGGCTCCCTTAGTGTGCCCCTCGGTCAAGGCCGCAACAACCGGTCAGTAGGAGAAATTCTCAAAAGCCGAAAGCGGTCACGAACCATGCCTTCCGACCAGGCGGTCCGTCCGCCGGGAGGGACCGGCGCGGGGGCGGGTCAGCGGCCGTCCGGCTCGTTGTAGAGGGCGCGCAGGAAGGCGAGCGCCATCCGCCGCTTGTCACCGCCGCCGGTGCGCAGGTCGGCGAAGTAGGCGTCCAGCTCGGCGAGCTCGCGGACGGCCTCCTCGCCGCGCGCCTCTCGCCGGTCGGACTCGTCGGGCTCGGCGCCGTCCCCGACCCGCGCGAGGTCGCCGGGCCGCCACAGCAGCGCCGCCTCGATCGCGCCGCGGGTGCGCGCCTGCGGCCAGCGCCCGCCGGCCTCCAGGTTGTAGACGGTCTTCACCGTCACCCCCGCGCGCTCGGCGAGCTGCTCCTGCGTGAGCCCGAGGGCTCCCCGCCGCGCCACCACGTACTTGGCGACCCGCTCCCGGTCGGGACCGTTACCCATGCCTCCCAGCATGGCGGAAACAGTAAGGAACATCCAGCAATCGAGAGCGGAAAATTTCCTACATCAAAGTTTCCGGTTATTACCAGACATACCCTTGTCACCTTGCCGGAACATTCCTATGGTGGAGACCACGGGTCCGCGGGACGGACCTCCCCCGGTCACCGGCGCGGCCCGCGTAACGACGAGAGGCTGAAGCCGTTGACCGAGGAAGGACCACTCACCGTCGAGCTCGCCCTGGCCGAACTGCGCCGCGGCACCGACGTCCGGATCGCCGGATTGGAGGGACGGATCGCCCTGCTCTACCAGCGCGACGACCTGCACGACCGCCGCACCGACGAGCTGTCCCGCCAGATCCAGGAGCTGGACGACCGGATCACCGCCGCCGAACGCGAACAGGTCACCCGCGGATCGCTCGACACCCGCTTCCGCCACACCGTCGCCCTGCTGTCCCTGATCACGGCGGCGGCGGCCGTCCTGGCCACCGTCCTCACCGCCCTGCTGTCCCGCTGACCACCGCCCTCCCGCGGCCCCCTCCGGTCGGCGCGGGTCCCCCGGGCCCCGTAGCCCGGCGCACCCCACCCCCGCGCCGACCGGAGGTTCCATCCCCGCAACGCATCGCCCCCTCCGGGCGTCTCACCGGTATGGCCCGCGGAATCAGCTACAAGGACGCCGTCAAGATCCTCGGTGGCGGCAGCCCCGTCGTGGAGGCCCTCGACCGCCTCATGGGCGGCATCCTCCTGACGGCGACGGCCGGCGGCAGCGAACTCGCCCTCAGCCTCTTCGACGCCAAGGGCGAGCTGGGCAGACTGAGCGGTGAACTGGTCTCGGGGCTCGGCGACCGGATGCGCGGGCTGTCCCGCTTCTCCCGCACCCAGCGGCTGGAGGCGGCCCGCAAGGTCCTGATGCTGACCGCGTTCTTCGACGCCCTGGCCGAAGCCGACCTGCCCGAGGACCTGCGCCGCTTCTCCCGCGCCGACCAGCTCAGCCTCGTGGGCGCGGAACCGTCCCGGCGGCTGAAGCGGGTCGTCTCGTACCTGACGCAGGACGCGTCCGCCCACCAGGACGCGTTGATCCGCTACGACGGCTCTCCCCACCGGGACGGCCGGCCCTTCTTCGAGGGCCTCGGGATGGCCGTCACCGAACTGGCCTGGGCGGAAGGGGAACTGGACCCAGATGCGCTTCGCGTCCTCACCGAGGACGTGCCCGCCGCCGCGATGGCCCGGTACGAGGAGCTGTACCTGCGGCTGGCGACGGAGTTTCCGGAACTGGCGTTCTGGACGGACCGCATGGACCACCACGCCACGCGTACGGAGCTGGCGTCCGTCCGCACGGGGCTGGAGGGGCTGCGGGACGTCCTCGAACGGCTCTCGTCCGGCACCGCCCCCGACGAGCGGCGCGCCGCGCTGGCCCGCGCCCACCGCGCGCGGCTCGACCGTCCGGTCACGCTGAGCGCCGAGACGCCCGGAGCCCTGCGGTTCCCGTCCCTCGCCGAGATCTACGTCAATCCCCGGTACCGGGTGACGCAGGCGCATCCGGCGGTGCGGCTGAACGAGGAGTCGACCTGGGAGCACGGCGGCGTCCACGACGACCTGCAGGCGTTCCTCATCGGGTACCTGACGTCGTTCGCGACCGTCAGCGAACCGCTCCTGCTGCTCGGACAACCGGGCGCGGGCAAGTCGAAGTTCACCGAGATGCTCGCGGCGTCGCTGCCGCCCGAGGACTTCATGGCGGTGCGCGTGGCACTGCGCGAGGTCCCGGCGGACGCCGACCTCCAGACCCAGATCGAGGCCGGGATCCGCTCCGCCACCGGAGAGACGCTCAGCTGGCCCGACCTCGCGCGCAGCGCCGGGGACGCCCTGCCGGTCATCCTGCTCGACGGCTTCGACGAACTCCTCCAGGCGACGGGCGTCAGCCAGTCCGACTACCTGGAGCAGGTCGTCCGGTTCCAGGAGCGCGAGGCCGCGCAGGGCCGCCCGGTCGCCGTCCTGGTCACCAGCCGGACGTCGGTCGCGGACCGGATGCGCATCCCCAACGGCGGCGTCGTGGCCGTCCGGCTGGAACCGTTCTCCGAGGAGCAGACCGCCCGCTGGCTGGACGTCTGGCACAGCACGACCGCCTCTGACCTGGCCGCGCGCGGCCTGTCGCCGCTGCCGGTCGAGACCGCGCTCCGCCACCCGGCCCTCGCCTCGCAACCGCTGCTCCTGCTGATGCTGGCGCTGTACGACTCCGACGACAACGCCCTCCAGAAGGACGACCACGCTCTTGACTCGGCCGACCTGTACGAACGGCTGCTGACCCGCTTCGCCGAACGCGAGGTGCGCAAACTCCACCCGGAGTTGGACGGCGCGTCCTTCGCCGACGCCGTCGAGGACGAGTTGCAGCGGCTCTCGATCACCGCGTTCGCGATGTTCAACCGGGGCCGTCAGTGGGTCACCGAGGACGAGCTGTCAGAGGACTTGGCCGCGCTGCTCCCCGATCCCGTGGCCCCACGCCAGGGTTCGATCCGCGCAGCGTTGACGCCGGGGCAGGTGGTCGTCGGCCGCTTCTTCTTCGTCCACCGGGCGCAGGCCGTGCAGGGCGGCGAGGTGCGCGGCACGTACGAGTTCCTGCACGCGACGTTCGGCGAGTACCTGGTGGCGAGGCTGATCGTCCGCGAACTGTCGGATCTCGTGTCCTTCGCGCGAGCCACCCGGAATCGTCACCAGCTCGTCGATGACGCCTTCCTGCACGCGCTCCTGTCATTCGCCGCGCTGACCGAACGCTCGGCCATCGTGACGTTCCTCCAGAGGCTCGTCGGGCGCTCACCGAACCGCGATGCCCTGGCCGATCTGCTGCACGGCCTCTTCCACGAAGCGTTCACCGCGCGCACGGGGCGGACGCTGAACGAGTACCAGCCCGTCCGGTGCACCGTCCCGACACGCATCGCGACGCATTCGGCCAACCTGCTCCTCCTGCTCGTCATGGCGCGGGAGGTGATCACGGGAAGCGACCTCTTCCCCGGATCGCCCGAGCCGGTCGAGGAGTGGCAGCGGTGCACCGGCCTGTGGAGCTCCCACCTGACCTCCACGAGCTGGCTCAGCCTGCCCTTCCACGTCGGCCTCGACCGCATATGGACGGACGGCCGAGTGGACATAAGTCTGCGCAACGCGCCCATGTCCATCACAGAGGAGGCGAACGCGGGCTGGCTACTGCGGAGTTCCGCACGCGCGCGGCCACTGGGAAGCGTTCCCACAATGCTCATCAGTGTTGCGCACTTCGCCTGCCAGCCGGAGACCGACATCCTCACCCACGCGCTCGGGCCCCTGCTTTGGGACTCGACGATCGGGGAGCATCTCGTCACGTCCTTCGCCGACACCCCGCGCGGTCTCGTTTCGGGAGCCAGCGCGTACCTGGGGCTCTGCCAGGAGGCCGCCTCGCCGGACAGCGATCAGGAAGAGCTGGTCCGGAGGTACGAGGAATGCCTCGCCTTCCTGAAGGGAGCCGCCCCGGAACTCTGGGCCGTGCTCATCCTCCGCCATCTGACCGTGGACGCCGAACGCCTGCCGCCCAACTGGCGGCGCTCGGTGTACGAGCGCCTGCAGGAACACTGCCCGCCCGACAGCCCGGCCCGCGACCTACTCGACCGTGCGATGGCCGCGGTTTTTTTCAAGCCACACACCGGTCGGCCATTGAGGCGCGGGGAATGTCACTGAGTGATGCGAAGCTCCGCAGATGGACGCGACCGCTGAGGACTACGCGTGGGTCAGGAACGAGACCCTCAGACTCACCGACGCCTACTGCCTGACTCTGACGAGAGGGCTGTCTCCGGACGAGGTGCTGACCCGCTGGACGGCACGGCCGCACAGCGTGCGACGCGGCTACGAGGAACTGATCGAACCGGCCTATGAAGTGGCGGGTCGAGACCTCAGTGACGTCCTGGTAGGCGTGACGCCCGTCAAGGACGGCGACGGCGGCGACTGGGCACTCGCCGTCGAGATCAACGGATACCTCGGCAGCAGCACGGCAGTCGCGCTGTCGCGGGGAACGCGCGTCGTCTCGCACTTTCGCAACGTGAACGCGGTGGGCCGGTTCCACCTGGCCGAGGACGGCGTGGAGAAGGCCGTCTTCGACCCCTTGTTTCCCGCCATGCGCTTCGGCGCCATGTCGGCCGCGGTCCGGCGCGAGATGCGCGCGGCCGGATTCGACCTCGGGAAGGGCGATGACCGGGACCTCTCAGTGACCCTCCCCGCCGCCTTCGCGCTCGCCGAACGTCTCACGGGCGTGCGCCTGACGCTCGGCCTCCTCACGAACGCCGAATACCTCTGCGGCGTGGCCCGACTCCCCTGATCCTGCGACTGCGCAGGTCGCCTGACTCGAGGCACGTCGGAGAGGACGAAGCGGCGACGGGCGCCGAGGGCGCCGCCGCCGCACGGTGTGCGTCTGGGGTCAGTCCATGACCAGGACGACCTTGCCGCGGCCGTGGCCGGATGCGACCTGCTCGTGGGCGGCGGACGCGCGGGTCCACGAGTGGACGCCCTTGAGGTTCAGCTTCAGGTGGCCCTCCTCGTAGAGGCGGGCGGCGTCGGCGACGCGCGCCATCGAGCGCTTCGCGATGCTGGTCACCCGGATGCCCAGTTCCTCGGCGCGGCCGTGTTCGACCAGCGTCAGGATGCGGTCGCGGTCCTCGACCAGTTCCAGCGAGACTTCGAGGGCGTGGCCGCCCGCGCCGTCGAGGGCCGCGTCCACGCCGTCCGGCGCGGCGGCCCGGACCCGGTCGGCCAGGCCCTCGCCGTAGGTCACCGGGATGGCTCCGAGCGAGCGCAGGTACTCGTGGTTCTCCTCGCTGGCCGTCCCGATGACGGTGGCTCCCGCGTGCACCGCCATCTGGACGGCGACCGCGCCGACACCGCCGGCCGCGGCGTGGATCAGCAGGGTGTCGCCCTTCTGCACACGCAGGTCCTCGAGCGCGATGTGCGGGGTCATGACGGCGGCGGAGAAGGCCCCGGCGACCTCCCACGGCATCCCGGCGGGCTTGCGCACGGCGTTCGCGGCGGGCACGACGACGTACTCCGCGTACGAGCCGAGGATCGAGTTGCCCATCGCCTCGTCCCCGACCGCGAAGTCCGTCACCCCGTCCCCGACCTGGTCGACCACTCCGGCCCACTCGTTGCCCGGCACGCGCGGGAACGGCGGCGGCGTGTCCATGTAGCCGGGCGTCCAGCCTTCCCGGACGGCGAGGTCGAACGGCTGCACCCCTGCCGCCCGCACCCGGACCCTGATCTCCCCGGCCCCGGCCTCCGGCGTCGGGACGTCCAGCATCCGCAGCACGTCCGGCCCACCCGGCTCACTGAAACCCGCAACCCGCATGATGATCTCCTCAGCTCTCAAGTGATCACCACGCTAGAACCTCAATCGAGCTTGAGGTCAAGCCCGCGGCACCGCCCGCCACCGGGCCGCCACCGCCTCCGCCGAGGACAGGCGTCCACGCAGCTCACCGACCGGATCGTCACCGAGCCTCCGGCCGGTCGAGTCGACATAGCCTCCGTCCCAGCGGACCGACTCGCCGACGGACGGCATCGCGGGATGGGTCACCAGGAGGGCGACCACGGTCTCGTCCGGCAGCGGCCCCGGATGCGGCTTCACGCACAGCCCGGCGGAGACGAGCCGTTCGGCGAGCTCGGCGAGCGGGTCACCCACCGCCGAACCCGAGCTCGCGCAGCCGCCGCAGGCCCTCGGGGGTGTCAGCCTCCGCCACGGACGGCCCTTCCTGGACGAGCTCCCCCGGCCCGGGGCCGCGCGTAGCCCACCAGCGGCCCGTGTCCCGCGCCTGAATGATCGTCCACTCCGGAAACTCCCGCCGCAGCGCGGCCCGGATCCCCTCGCACACGTCGCGATTCATACTGACGGACAGTAGGCGCGCGAACACAGCAGAGATTCACCTGTGTGAACTCAGTGGGGCACACCCATGCGCGACGCGAGGCCGCGCAGTTCGCGGCCTCCCGCACTGGCCGTGGTCCGCGTGAGCATCGTGGCGACGGTCTCCCGGACGGCGGAGGAATTGCGGATCTTGTGCGGAGCGATGGACTCCGCCCGCAGCAGCCATTGCTGGGCCTCGCGCATGGTCTTGCGGTCGCGGGCGAGGCCACGGCCGACGTCCGCCAGGAAGGTCGCGTGCCTGCCCGGCCGCGCGGCGATCTTCGTTTCATCGACCTTGCCGGCGAGATCGAGCAGGACGCCGCCGCTTTCGCCGCGCTCGGTGGCGAGGGCGACGCGCCAGACAGCCACGTTGGCGGCCGAGAACGCCCCCCAGTTCCTGCCCGGCTCGTCCGGCACGAGAGAGGCGAGGGCGGACGCCTCGTCGAGCCAGTGCGCGGCGAGGTCGAAGCGCTGTGCGAGCGTGGCGGACAAGGCCGCCGCGAGCGTCAGCATGCCCAGCACCTGGAGGCTGAGCGGGCCATGGGTGTGCGGCTCCAGCGTGTTCGCCGCCCGCTCGGCCACGGCCAGCCGGAACTCGCGCGAGCTGGTAGGGAGGGTGTGGACGCGCAGGGAATCAGCCTTGCCCTGGTTGACCGCGTCGCCCAGCGCTCGGGCCATCTCGGCCGCACGCAGCGCGGCGATGTGGGCGAGATCGGCGTAACCAAGGTCCTTGCTCGTGAAGGTGGCCGCCTGGAACGCGTCCACCAGTGCCGCGAGCGCCTGCCTGCGCTCGTTCTCGTCCGCCGGCGCGCAGGCGCGGACGTGCAACTCGTCGATGAGCACGGGTAGCCTGGTCGCGACCTCCGTGTGCCGGTACTCGCTGCGGTTGACGCGTCCCGTCTCGGCGGTCAGCTCCGGCAGCGGACGCGCGCGGTCGGCGACCGGGGAGGTCAGCGTGTTCGCCGTGAGGGCGAGCCGGAGCGCCGGGATCATGGCGTGCGGTCCCGCCTGCACGGGATCGGCCGTCAGGTGCGGACCGCCGACGAGCTCGGCCTCGGAGACACGAAGCGCGGCGGCGAGCGCCGCGATGTGCGAGCGTCGGTCCACCGCGCGCACGCCGCGTTCGGCCATGGACAGGAAGGACTTCGACACGTCCGCCTGGCCGGCGAGCTGGTCCAGCGTCATCCCGCGCCAGCGCCGCAACCTGCGCAGACGCGTTCCGATCGTCTCCTCTTCGTGCATGGCGCCTCCTGACGACTCACTCTCAGCGTAGGGTCGCGGCACCCAACGGAGGAGGTTGTCGTGGCATCTGTGGAAACCGCGGATGGATTCCGGCTCTGGTACGAGGTCGTCGGCGAGGACGGACCCGCGATCGTCCTGCCGACGCGTGTTCGCGGGGAGCAGGGGAAGCTGGCCGCCGCGCTGAGTTCGGGACGGCGGGTCGTGCGGTACAAGCCCCGGCAGGTGGTCGGGGTGCTGGAGCCCGAGGACGAGGCGGGCGGCGAGTTCGATCCGACGTCCTTCACCCGCTTCCCGGCCGAGACGGAAATCTCCGACCTACACGCCGTCGCGGACGCGGCGGGGATCTCGGAGTTCGTCCTCGGCGGCTACTCGGGGATGGGCGCGCTGGCCGGGTTCCTCGCGCCGCTGACCGAACGGGCCGTCGGGCTCATGGTCGGTGGGTTCCCTCTACTGTCCGGCGGTGAGTACTGGCTCGGCTATGTGGAGGGGGCGCGGGCCGGGCTTCTCACGGCGGGGATGCCGGAGAAGGCCGCCGAGCACTGGCTGGGCGTCCTGATGTACCGGGAGTGGCTCGGCCGGGACGACACGGAGGCGCTGGCGAAGAAGCCCGGTCCGAAGATCACCTGGTACGGGACGGGCGACGGCGAGCCCGGCTGCCGGATGTACGACCTGGTGGGCGGCAGCGCGATCGCCCGGCGGACCAGGGCCGACACCGCGCGGCTGGAGGAGCTCGGCTTCACGGTCCTGGCGTTCGACGGACTCGACCACATCGGCGGTCTGGCCGCGACGGACGTCGTGGGTCCGCGCCTGGACGCCGCGCTGTCCTCGGCCGGATGGTGATGTAAAGGATCCTTGACACCTCGCGATGTAAAGCGTACTTTCCACTTGTGCGTAACGACGTGCGTGAGCTGCGGACGGGCAAGGGTTTGTCGCAGGCCGAGCTCGGACGGGAGCTCGGGGTGTCGCGCCAGACGGTGAACGCGATCGAGCAGGGGCGGTACGACCCGTCCCTGCCCCTCGCGATCCGGATCGCGCGGTACTTCGGCGCGACGGTGGAGGAGGTCTTCCATGACGACTGAGAAAACGCGGCCCGCTGGAGGCGCGCAGCACTGGGGTACTCCGGCGCTCGGCGTGGTCGCCGGAGTGGTCTACTTCGCGATCTTCATCGCGTGGGGCAAGGTCGGGATGGCCCTGTTCGGGGTCGCCGTCATGTGGATCTACGCGGCGGTGCTCGTCCTCGGGTCGCGGCGCTCGGAGACCGTGGCGATGATGCGCGGCGAGGTGACGGACGAGCGGCGCACGCAGATCAGCCTGCGGGCCTCCTCGTTCGCGCTGAACGTCCTGGTCGTGGCGATGGTCGGCGGACTGCTCGTCGAGCTGGGCCGCGGCCACGACGGACGGCCGTGGACATGGCTCGCGGCCCTGTTCGCCGTCTCCTACGGCGGCGCGACCGCCTACTACGCCCACCGCGGCTGACCGTCCCCGCGTGCGCGGGGAGCTGGGCCTGGGGATGGAGTGGCGGTCGGCCGGGCGCCGGGTGGGTCAGCCTCTGATCAGGGTGGCCAGGCACTCCACATGCTGGGTCATGGGGAAGGCGTCGAAGGCTCGGAGGGACTCCAGGGTCCAGCCTCGCTCGGAGAAGTAGGCGAGGTCGCGGGCCAGGGTCGCCGGGTCGCAGGAGACGTAGGCGATCTTGCGGCCGGTGAGGGCGGCGACGCGGTCGACGACCTCGCGGCCCGCGCCCGTGCGGGGCGGGTCGAGGACGACGACGTCCGCGCCGCGCATGCGGGAGCCGCGGCGGTGGCCGGAGGCGCGCTTGTTCTGCGTCCGGCCGGTCGAGTCGTCGGAGCGGCCGAACTCCAGGTCGGCGATGACCTCCTCGACCGGGCCGCGCTCGACCGAGACCTGCGGCAGGTCGCGCAGGTTGAACTTGGCGTCCCGGACGGCCTGGCCGTCCGACTCGACGCCGACGACCAGGCCGTCGCGGCCGACCCGCTCGGCGAGGAACGCCGAGAACAGGCCGACGCCGCAGTACAGGTCGAGGGCGATCTCGCCCGGCTTGGGCTCCAGCGCGTCGATGACGGCGGCGGCGAGGGTCTGCGCCGCGCCCGGGTGGACCTGCCAGAAGCCCGAGCCGGAGACCTGGAACATCCGCCCCTGGACCTCTTCGCGGACGTACGGCGGGTTGGTGCCGGCCTCGGGCTTGCCGCGCATCAGCCGGACGGGCACGTCCAGGCGCGGGACGCGGATCTTGCGCGGGTTCGGGCCGCGGACGGCGACCAGCCGGTCGCCGGTCGCCGCGGACGTGATGCCCTCGACGCTGCCCGCGCCCTGCCAGCGCTTGGTCTCGATGCCCATGATCTCGACGCCCGGGTGGGCGATCAGGCACTCGTCGATCGGCTCGATGTCGTGCGAGCGGTGCCGGCGCAGGCCGACCGTGCCGTTGTCGACCGTGAACTGGACGCGGGTGCGCCAGCCGAGGCCGGGCGGGGGCGTCATGTCCTCGCCCGCGAACGGGTACGGCACCTCCTCGACCAGGACGGTGCGGGTGATCCCGGCGACGCGGGCGAGCTGCTCCTCGACCACGGCGGCCTTCAGCCGGCGCTGGGCGGGCAGCGACGCGTGCTGCCAGTCGCAGCCGCCGCAGCGGCCCGGACCGGCGAACGGGCACGGCGGCTCGACCCGGTCGGGGGACGCGGTGAGCACGTCCACCGCGTCCGCGCGCAGGAACCGCTTGGTGGCCTCGGTGACCCGCGCCCGGACCCGCTCGCCGGGGAGCGCGTGCCGGACGAAGACCACGCGGCCCTCGTGCCGGGCCACGCAGAAGCCGCCGTTGGCGACGTTGCCGACCTCCAGTTCGAGGAGGTCGCCTTCACGGGGTCCGAGATCAGCTGTCACGTTCCGAAACGATACCGCCACCTGCGGACGCCTCATCCCGCCGCCCGGCCCCCGCGCCCGCCCCGGCGGAGCCGGTCGGGCGGCGGTAGGCGGACCCGAACGCGGGCTCGGCGCGGCCCTTCAGCCGGTCGGAGGACTGGAGCTGCCAGGCGACGCTGGTGACCATGACGCCGGGCTGGAACAGCAGCCGCCCCTTGAGCCGCAGCGCGCTCTGGTTGTGCAGCAGGTGCTCCCACCAGTGGCCGACGACGTACTCGGGGATGAACACGGTCACCACGTCCCGCGGGGACTTGCGGCGCACGCTCTTGACGTAGTCCAGGACGGGCCGGGTGATCTCCCGGTACGGCGAGTCGAGGATCTTGAGCGGGACGGGCACGTCGAGGGCGTCCCACTCGTCCTGGAGCCGGTGCGCCTCCTCGGCGTCCACCGAGACCGTGACCGCCTCCAGCGAGGACGGACGGGTCGCCCGGGCGTACGCCAGCGCCCGCAGCGTCGGCTTGTGGATCTTGGAGACCAGCACGATCGCGTGGTTGCGGGCGGGCAGCGCCACGTCCTCGCCGGTCGGCTCCAGCTCGGCCGCGACCCGGTCGTAGTGCCGCCGGATCGCCTTCATCAGCAGGAACAGCACCGGCATCGCGATGCAGACGATGTAGGCGCCGAGCATGAACTTGGTGACCAGCACGACCACCAGGACGATCCCGGTGAGCGTCGCGCCGAACGCGTTGATCGCCCGGGACGTCTGCATCCGGCGGCGCTGCTGCCCGTCGCGCTCGGTGCGCAGCAGCCGGTTCCAGTGCCGGACCATGCCGACCTGGCTGACGGTGAACGACACGAACACGCCGACGGTGTAGAGCGGGATCAGCTTGCTCACCGACGCGTCGTAGGCGTAGATCAGCAGGCCGGCGAGGGTGGCGAGGATGATGATGCCGTTGGAGAACGCCAGCCGGTCGCCGCGGGTGTGGAACTGGCGCGGCAGGTAGCGGTTCTGCGCGAGCACCGAGCCGAGCACCGGGAAGCCGTTGAAGGCGGTGTTGGCGGCCAGGAACAGGATCAGCGCGGTCATCGTGGTGACCAGCGCGAAGCCCGGCGTGAAGTTGGAGAACACGGTGTGCGCGACCTGCGCGATCACCGGGTCGGCGTCGTGCACGGCCTTGCCGGTGGCCGGGTCGACGAGCTGGCTGCCCTGGCTGGGCTCGGCGAACTTGGCCTTGGTGTAGTAGGCGAACGCGGTGACGCCGCCGAACATCGTCATGGCGACCAGGCCGAGCATCAGCAGCGTCTTGGCGGCGTTCTCGCCCTTGGGCTTGCGGAACGCCGGGACGCCGTTGGAGATCGCCTCGACGCCGGTCAGCGCCGCACAGCCGGACGAGAAGGCCCGGAGCAGCAGGAAGACCAGCGCGGCCCCGCCGAGCCCGGCCTCCTTGCCGATGATCTTGTAGTCGGCGGTCTCCGCCTTCAGGTGGGTGCCGAGGCCGAGCCGGACCATCCCGTAGAGCAGCATCGAGATGATCGAGAACATGAACAGGTAGGTCGGGATCGCGAACGCGACGCCCGCCTCCTTCAGCCCGCGCAGGTTCGCGATCGTCACCAGGACGACGATGCCGATGGCGACCAGCACCTCGTGCGGCTGGAGGAACTTCAGCAGCGCGCCCAGGTTCTCCACGCCGGACGAGACCGACACCGCGACCGTCAGGACGTAGTCGACGAGCAGCGCGCTCGCCACCACCACGCCCCAGTTGTCGCCCAGGTTCGTGGTGGCGACCTCGAAGTCGCCGCCGCCGCTCTGGTACGCCCGGACGTTCTGGCGGTAGGACGCCACCACGGTGAGTAGAATCACCACGACGGCCGCGGCCACCCACGGTGTGTAGTGGTACATCGCCAGACCGCCGACACCCAGCGCGAGCAGGATCTCCTGCGGCGCGTAGGCCACCGACGACAGGGCGTCGCTCGCGAACACGGGCAGGGCGATACGTTTGGGGAGTAGCTGCTCGTGCTGCTGAGCGCTGCGCAGGGCGCGTCCCAGCAGCAGGCGCTTCACAAGGTCCGGAGCCTTCGACACGAGACGAGACTCTAGCCTGCCCCCTTTGTGACTTCTCAACGTCCCCGCGGCGCCGCCTCCGCAGTGTCGTGACATGGGGTTGGGTAGTAAGCGCCTGGACCGCTGTGTAGTTTTGCAGCCCGGCAAGGATCATCGGAAACCTCGGGCTCCGGAGAAGGAACGGCCGTGCATATCGTGATCATGGGCTGCGGGCGGGTCGGATCGACCCTCGCCCACATCCTTGAGGACAAAGGCCACTCGGTGGCCATCATCGACCAGAATCCCGAGGCGTTCCGGCGGCTGCGCGGCGGCTTCCGCGGGCGCCGGGTCACCGGCGTCGGCTTCGACCGGGACACCCTGACCGACGCGGGCATCGACCAGGCGTCGGCGTTCGTCGCGGTGTCCAGCGGCGACAACTCCAACATCCTGTCCGCCCGGGTGGCGCGCGAGACCTTCGGCGTGGACAACGTCGTCGCGCGGATCTACGACCCCCGCCGGGCCGAGGTCTACCAGCGGCTCGGCATCCCGACCGTCGCGACCGTCCGGTGGACCGCCGACCAGATCCTGCGCCGGCTGCTGCCGGAGGGCGCCGAGCCGCTGTGGCGCGACCCGACGGGCACGGTCGTGCTCGCCGAGCTGGAGACCGGCGCGACCTGGGTCGGTGAGAAGGTCGCCACGCTGGAGAGCGCCGCCGGGACCCGGGTGGCGTTCCTCACCCGGATGGGCGAGGCGCTGGTGCCCGAGGCCGACACCGTCATCCAGGACGGCGACATCGTGCACGCGATCGCCCGCGCCGAGGACCTGGAACGGATCAACGCCGCGGTCGCGGCGCGCAGCGAGGGGGAGCACTGATGCGGGTCGCCATCGCCGGGGCCGGCGCCGTCGGCCGGTCCATCGCGCAGGAGCTGCTGGAGAACGGCCACGAGGTCCTGCTGATCGACAAGAACCCGCGCGCGATCAAGGTCGAGACGGTGCCCCGGGCCGAGTGGCTGCTCGCCGACGCCTGCGAGATCGCCGCGCTGGACGACGCGGCCCTCGAACGCTGCCAGGTCGTGGTGGCCTCGTCCGGCGACGACAAGGTCAACCTGGTGGTGTCGCTGCTCGCCAAGACCGAGTACGGCGTGCCCCGGGTCGTCGCCCGGATCAACCATCCCAAGAACGAGTGGCTGTTCAACGAGTCGTGGGGCGTGGACGTCGCGGTGTCCACCCCGCGCCTGCTGTCGGCGCTGGTCGAGGAGGCCGTCAGCGTCGGCGACCTGGTCCGGCTGATGACGTTCCGGCAGGGCGAGGCGAACCTGGTCGAGCTGACCCTCCCCGAGGACGCGCCGCTCGGCGGCGAGCGGGTCGGGTCGGTGACCTGGCCGCGCGACACCGCGCTGGTCGCGATCCTGCGCGAGGGCCGGGTCCTCGTCCCGACCCCCGACGACACGCTGGAGCCCGGCGACGAGCTGATGTTCGTGGCGTCCCAGGACGTCGAGGACGAGCTCGCGGAGCTGCTCAGCGGGCGCTGACCGGAGCCCCACTCCCCCTGAACCACCAGAGTCCCGCCCCGCCCTCACGGCGCGGCGGGACTCTCCCGTTTCCGGGCCTTCCCGGCATGTTGGCGGTGGCAACGTCCAGGCGGTCGCGACGTCCAAGCGGTCGCAGCGTCCGGCGGTCGCGGAGGCCGGGCACTTGTGGCAGCCGGGCGGTCGCGGAAGCCGGAGCGGACGCGTGGGTCGGGCGGTCAGCTCTCGGAGGGTTCGATGGTGGCGTTCGGGGCCGCGGCCTCCTGGGGCGCGGGCTGTTGCAGCGGGGTGCTGGTGCGCATCAGCATCAGCAGCGCCAGGCCGAGCGCGGCCACGTAGGTGGGCCAGCCGAGGACGACCTTCGCCACCCCGAGCGCGACGACCTGCCCGGCGAGGTACAGCGGGATCTGGACGGCCAGCTTCAGCACCCCGGGGAGCAGCAGCAGCCACGACAGCCGCGTGCACACCCGGACCATGGCCGGGTCCTTGCGCCAGGAGAGCGGGTCGTCGGGGTTGGCCGCGCCGATCATGAAGCCGACGAACGGCCAGCGGGTGATGATCGACAGCAGCATGAGCAGGGAGACGCCGCCGCTGTAGAGCATGCCGGGCAGGAAGGCGTCCTCGGCCTTGCCCGTGCGCAGCGCGAAGAACGCCGCGATCGCGATGCCGACCAGGCTGTTCAGCACGAACTGGGGCGTGGACCGCTGGACGATCCGGGCCGCGAGCAGCAGCAGCGCCGACCCGCCGCCCACGTAGAGCGACAGCCGCAGGTCGTGGGTGAAGATCCAGCCCGCGGTGAACGCGATCGTGGGCACCGCGCCCTCGAGCACGCCGCGCCGTCCGCCGAACACCTTGGTCAGCTGGGCGCGGATGACCTCTTCGACCGTCTGGAACCCGGCCGCGCCGCCCGCGACGCCGTCCGCCGCGGCACCGGACGCGGTACCCGCCGCGCCGCCGGACGGGCCGGAGGGGCCGCCGGCCGACGCGGTCTCGCCGGCCGCCACGTCACGCGCCCCGCAGTTCGTAGCGGGGGTTGAACATCACCTTGCGGCCGTCCTGGAGGCTCACCAGGCCCTCGGCGCGCAGCCGCCGGCCGGGGTCGATGCCGGCGATCTTGCGCCGGCCCAGCCAGACCAGGTTGACAACGTCGGTGCCGTCGTAGAGCTCGGCCTCCAGGGCCGGGGCTCCGCCTCGGGGTCGCAGAGTCACGGTCCGTAGCGTACCGGCCACGCAGGCGCGCTGCCGAGCGCCGCACGCGGTGATGGGGGTCGCGCCCTCCTCACCGGTGGAGCGCTGGAGCTCCTCGGCCTCCAGCTCCTCCTTGCTCGACGCCATGCGCCGCAGGAATCGCCGCAGGCCACCGGGCCGGGCCCCGCCCCCGGCGGTGGAGGTCGTACCGGCCGCTCGCTCGTCCATGATTCGAAGCCTAAGGCATCCTGTCGGCGAAAGAACCGGTCCAGGAGCGGTGATACGGCACCGTCACCCCCATCACACCCCGGACCCGGACGAGACGCCCCGGACAGAGCCGCACGAACCCGCGCCGACCGGGCTCCGATCGGGCTTCGTGCGGTCGGGGGCGGCGGGAAAACAGGCCTCCGCGCGGGTCGGGCGGGTCACATCTCGAAGCGGTAGCCGATGCCCGGCGCGGTGATCAGGTGCCTCGGGTGGGACGGGTCGTCCTCCAGCTTGCGGCGCAGCTGGGCCATGTAGACCCGCAGGTAGTTGGTCTCCTTGACGTACGTGGGCCCCCACACCTCCTGCAGGAGCTGCTGCTGCCCGACGAGCCGGCCCGGATTGCGGACCAGCAGCTCCAGGATGTGCCATTCCGTCGGGGTGAGCCGGACGTCCCGGCCGTTCCGCTCGACCCGCTTGGCGGCCAGGTCCACGCTGAACGCCTCGGTCCGGACGACCGGGGCCTCCTCCACGGGGGCGGCGCGGCGGACGGCGGCGCGCAGCCGCGCCAGCAGCTCCGCCATCCCGAACGGCTTGGTGACGTAGTCGTCGGCCCCGGCGTCCAGGGCCTCCACCTTGTCGTCGGACTCCCGCCGGGCGGACAGCACGATGATCGGCGCGCTCAGCCAGCCGCGCAGGCCGCGGATCACCTCGGTGCCGTCCATGTCGGGCAGGCCCAGGTCGAGCAGGATCACGTCGGGGTGGCGGCGCGCGGCGAGGTCGAGCGCGGTCCGGCCGTCCGGCGCGGCGTCCACCTCGTAGCCGCGCGCCTTCAGGTTGATCCGCAGCGCCCGCACGATCTGCGGCTCGTCGTCGACGACGAGAACCCGTGTCACGTCCTGTCCTCTCCCTCGTCCCGGCCGTCCGACACGCCCAGGCCGCCCCGGCCGTCAGATCCGTCCTGGCCGTCCCGGCCGTCCTGCCCATCCTGGTCGCCGGCGGGGCGCGGTCCCTCGCGGACGCCCGGTGGGGCGGCCGGCGCGCCGACCGGGGCGGCGGGCAGGCCGAAGACCATGGTGAGCCCGCCGCCGGGGGTGTCCTCCGGGGTGAGCGTGCCGTCCATCGCGGCGACGAACCCGCGCGCCACGGCGAGCCCGAGCCCGACGCCGGTCCCCTTGGGCGCGTCGCCGAGCCGCTGGAACGGCGCGAACATCCGCTCCTTCACCGCGTCCGGGACGCCGGGCCCCCGGTCCACGACGCGCAGCTCGACCCGGCCGGGCCCGCCGCCGAAGCGCAGCTCCCCCGCCGTGAGCAGGACGGTCCCGGTGCCGTGCCGGACGGCGTTCTCGACCACGTTGGCGAGCGCCCGCTCCAGCAGGCCGGGATCGGCGGCGACCGGCGGCAGGGTCTCCGGGACGTCGAGCCGCACGCGTTCCCCGGGCACGTTCAGCAGGGCGCGCGGCAGCACCTCGTCCAGCGCGACCGGCCGGATCAGCGGGGTGACGACGCCGGTCTGGAGGCGGCTCATGTCCAGCAGGTTGGCGATCAGGCCGTCCAGCCGGTCGGCGGACTCCTCGACCGACGCCAGCAGCTCCGCCTCGTCCTCGGGGTCCCATTCGACGTCGGTGGCGCGCAGGCTGCTGACCCCGGCCTTGATCGACGCGAGCGGGGTGCGCAGGTCGTGCGAGACGGCCGCCAGCAGCGCGGTGCGGATCTCGTTGCCCTCCTCCAGCCGCCGGGCCCGGGCCGCCTCCTCGGCCAGCCGCCGCCACTCCAGGACGGCCCCGGCCTGGGACGCGAACGCCGTCAGCACCCGCCGGTCGGACGCGGGCAGCACCCGTCCGGACAGCGCCAGCACCGTCTCGGCGCCCGGCTCCCCGCCGACCTCGGCGGTCGCCTCCGCGGCGTCGGGGTCGGCGGCGGC
>NZ_QURH01000225.1 GCF_003428695.1 Actinomadura logoneensis | reverse complement strand
GACCGCGGGCCGGGCACTCGCGCGGACCGCGGGCCGGGCACTCGCGCGGACCGCGGGCCGGGGTGCCCACGCGCCGTGCAGGTCGGCGTGTCCACGCACCCTGCGGGCCGGTGTGTCCACGCGGAGCGCGGGCCGGGTGTCCACAAGGGAGTGCGGGCTGAGGCGTGCACGCGGAACACGGGGCAGGGCGTCCACGCGGGCGCGGGCCGAGGTGCCTGCGCGGACCTAGGGAGAGGCCCGCAGGGGTAGCGCAGGGCGGTGTTCGTGCTGCTGTCTTCAAGGACTGGGCCGGGCTTTAGGAGGTCGTCGGCAGGCGTCTGTGCCCATGGGGCTCATGGGTGGCGCGCACGGGTAACGGGGGCAACGTGGCTGTGGGGAGTGCGGGGTGATGTTCTGGTGCTGTGCAGGTGGATGTGTTCGTGCTGGGGCGTGGTTTCGGGGAGGTCAGCGGGGAGAGCGGTCAGCCACCGAGGCGCGGGATATTGACTCACGCCCGCCATCCGGCAGTTCGAGCAGGTCGAGCAGTCGACGAGGCCGTCACCCTGATGGCGACCGCCGAGCCGAGACCGTGCGCGGTCAGGACGAGGGCGAGACTGCGCGCATCCGGGAAGAGGCCGAGACTGCGCGTGGCCAGGGCGAGATGGGGCGGTGGATCGGCGGTGCCGGGTAGGTGGGCGCTGCCGAGGAGGGCGCGCGCGGAGGGTGGTCTTTGTGGGGGAGTGGGGGTTGGGGGCGGGGGTGGTCAGGCTTGGTTGCGGAGTTCCTCGGTGGCTTCTTGGAAGGCGTCGGCGGCGCGGGCGAAGTAGTCGAAGAGGAGTGCCTGCTGCTCCTGTGTGTAGCCCTGGATGATGCCGCCGATCTTCCGGCGGACCGGGGTGAGGGCCTCGTCCAATCCGGACGGCTGGGTGACCAGCTCGACGATGACCTTGCGGCGGTCGTCGGCGTCCGGCACGCGGCGCACGTAACCGGCCTGTTCGAGGCGGTCGACCAGGCGCGTCGTGGGGCCGGTCGTCAGACCGGCGCGCCGCCCCAGCTCACCCGGCGTCAGAGGACCGAACAGCTTCAGGATGTTCAGCGCGTAAAGATCCGTGGCCCCCAGGTCAACGGCCTTGGCGCTCGCCTGCCCGTGCAGCATCAGCGCGCTCATGTACCGCTGATAGACCGCCGACGGATCCCCACTCGCCACCGAACCCACCCCTCTCGCCAAGACGCTCGGCAGAAGCTTCTCTGAGGAAGCAACTTTACACGGGAAGATATCACGTGCGCTCGTCCGCTTCGGGGAGCGGCAGAAGGGGCGGCCCCTGGGGTGGGGCCGCCCCTTCTGCGGGGTGGGTCAGGTCGTCGCCAGGGGGCGGGCAGGGGTGACGGTGAGGGCGTCGGCGGAGTCGTCCAGGTCGACCACCACCTCGTCGCCGTCGTGGATGGTGCCCGAGAGCAGTTCCTTCGCCAGGCGGTCGCCGATGGCGGTCTGGACGAGTCGGCGCAGCGGACGGGCGCCGTACAGCGGGTCGTAGCCCGTCAGGGCCAGCCACTCGCGGGCCGCGTCGGTCACCGTCAGGCGCAGGCGGCGGTCCGCCAGGCGGCGGGCCAGACGCTCGACCTGCAGGTCCACGATGCGGGTCAGCTCGTCGGTGGACAGGGCGTCGAAGACGATGACGTCGTCCAGGCGGTTCAGGAACTCGGGCTTGAAGGAGGTCCGGACGGCCGCCATGACCGCCTCGCGCTTGGCGCCGTTCTCCATCGCCGGGTCGACGAGGAACTGCGAGCCGATGTTGGACGTCAGGATCAGGATGGTGTTCCGGAAGTCCACCGTGCGGCCCTGGCCGTCGGTGAGACGGCCGTCGTCGAGGACCTGGAGCAGGATGTCGAAGACCTCCGGGTGCGCCTTCTCCACCTCGTCCAGCAGGACGACCGAGTACGGGCGCCGCCGGACGGCCTCGGTGAGCTGGCCGCCCTCCTCGTAGCCGACGTAGCCGGGAGGCGCGCCGACCAGGCGGGCCACCGCGTGCTTCTCGGAGTACTCCGACATGTCGATCCGGGTCATCGCCCGCTCGTCGTCGAAAAGGAACTCCGCCAGCGCCTTGGCCAGCTCGGTCTTGCCGACGCCGGTCGGGCCGAGGAACAGGAACGAGCCGGTCGGACGGTCCGGGTCGGCGACGCCGGCGCGGGCGCGGCGGACGGCGTCCGACACGGCGCCCACGGCGGCGCGCTGCCCGATCAGCCGGTGGCCGAGCTCGTCCTCCATGCGCAGCAGCTTGGAGGTCTCGCCCTCCATCAGCCGGCCCGCGGGGATGCCGGTCCAGGACGCCACGACGTCCGCGACGTCGTCCGGGCCGACCTCCTCCTTCACCATGGTGTCGGTGGTCTCGCCCGCCTGCTCGGCGGACGCCTCGGCGAGGTCCTTCTCCAGCTGCGGGATCTCGGCGTAGGTGAGCCGGGAGGCGGTCTCGTAGTCGCCGTCGCGCTGGGCCCGCTCGGCCTCGCTGCGCAGCGCGTCGATGCGCTCCTTGATCTCGCCGACCCGGTTCAGCCCGGCCTTCTCCTTCTCCCAGCGGGAGTTCAGGACGTTCAGGTGCTCCTGCTTGTCGGCGAGGTCCTTGCGCAGCCGCTCCAGGCGCTGCTTGGACGCCTCGTCGGTCTCCTTGGCGAGCGCCATCTCCTCCATCTTCAGCCGGTCGACCGAGCGCTGCAGCTCGTCGATCTCGACCGGACGGGAGTCGATCTCCATGCGCAGCCGGGACGCCGCCTCGTCCACCAGGTCGATCGCCTTGTCCGGCAGGAACCGGGAGGTGATGTACCGGTCGGACAGCGTCGCCGCGGCGACCAGCGCCGAGTCGTTGATCTGCACCTTGTGGTGCGCCTCGTACCGGCCCTTCAGCCCGCGCAGGATCGCGACGGTGTCCTCGACGGACGGCTCGCCCACCAGGACCTGCTGGAACCGGCGCTCGAGGGCCGGGTCCTTCTCGATCCGCTCGCGGTACTCGTCCAGCGTGGTCGCGCCGATCATGCGCAGCTCGCCGCGGGCCAGCATCGGCTTGAGCATGTTGCCCGCGTCCATCGAGCCCTCGGCCGCGCCCGCGCCGACCACCGTGTGCAGCTCGTCGATGAACGTGACGACCTGCCCCTCGGACTGC
Organism: Actinomadura logoneensis; assembly: GCF_003428695.1. GTDB lineage: Bacteria > Actinomycetota > Actinomycetes > Streptosporangiales > Streptosporangiaceae > Spirillospora > Spirillospora logoneensis. The sequence goes on along the minus strand of NZ_QURH01000225.1, from coordinate 2,129 downwards.
TTGATCTCGTTGAGGACGGCCTTCAGCCGCTCCTCGAACTCGCCGCGGTACTTCGCGCCCGCGACCATCGCGCCGAGGTCGAGCGCGACCAGCGTCTTGCCGCGCAGCGACTCGGGGACGTCCCCGGCGACGATCCGCTGCGCGAGGCCCTCGACGACGGCGGTCTTGCCGACGCCGGGCTCGCCGATCAGCACCGGGTTGTTCTTGGTGCGCCGCGACAGCACCTGGACGACCCGCCGGATCTCCGCGTCGCGGCCGATCACCGGGTCGAGCTTGCCCTCGCGCGCGGCGGCGGTCAGGTCGACGCCGTACTTGGCCAGCGCCTGGAAGGTCTCCTCGGGGTTCTCCGAGGTGACGCGGGCGTGCCCGCGGACCTTCTCGAACGCCTCCAGCAGCGCGTTCGGGGTCGCGCCGGCGTCCTTCAGCAGCCCCGCGACCGGCCCGCCGTCGGCGGCGAGCCCGACCAGCAGGTGCTCGGTCGAGACGTACTCGTCCTCCAGTTGCCGGGCGCGGTTCGCGGCGGTGTTCACCGCGACGATCAGCTGCCGCGACATCTGCGGGGACGACACGGTCGAGCCCGCCGCCTTCGGCAGGTTCGCCAGCTGCTCCTCGGCCCGGGCGCGGACGGCCTTCCAGTCCGCGCCGACGGCCTCCAGCAGCGGGACGGCCGTGCCGTCGGTCAGCTGGATGAGCGCCACGAGCAGGTGCTGGGGCTCGACCTGCGGGTTGCCCTCGGAGGCGGCGCGCCGCACCGCGAGCGAGACCGCCTCCTGGGACTTCTGGGTGAGCTTGTAGTCCATGTTCTTCGGATCCCCCTATCGGTCCCGGCCCCGCTCGTGCCAGACGACCACGCCCGTCGCGCGGATGGGCACGAGGTCGCCCCCGGGAGCGTCACCGGATTCCCCGCGGCGGCGCTGCTGCGCGAGGCGCGCCGCGACCGCCCGGGTCGATTCGAGTTCGTTGGCGAGGTCCTGCAGGGTCTCGCGGGCGCGCTGGAGCTCGTCGTTCAGGCGCGCGTTCTCCCGCTGCAGGCCCAGGATGTGCTTGATGCCCGACAGGTTGACGCCCTCCTCCTGCGAGAGCCGCTGGATCTCGCGGAGCAGCACGATGTCGCGCATGGAGTAGCGGCGTCCCCGGCCCTGCGTGCGGCCCGGGGACACCAGGCCGAGCCGGTCGTAGGTGCGCAGCGTCTGCGGGTGCAGCCCGGACAGCTGCGCCGCCACCGAGATCACGTAGACCGGCGTGTCATCGCCGAAGGCGTCCATGGGGCACCTACTCCTCCCTGGCCTGCTGGAGCAGCTCGCCGCGCAGGTCGTCGCCCGCGCCGGAGGACCGCAGCGCCTCCAGCGCCGCGCGGGTCTGGTCGTCGATCTTGTCCGGCACCTGGACGTCCACCGTCACCAGCAGGTCGCCCTTGGTGCCGTCGCGCCGCGTTGCGCCGCGCCCCCGCACCCGGAACGTCCGCCCGTTCGGCGTGCCCTCCGGGATGCGCAGCGTGACGGGCTGGCCCTGGAACGTCGGCACCTTGATCTCCGCGCCGAGCGCGGCCTCGGGGAAGGTGACCGGGACGGTCAGGGTGAGGTTGTCGCCGCTGCGGCCGAACACCGGGTGCGGCAGGACCTTGATGTTCACGTACAGGTCGCCCGCCGGGCCGCCGTTCTCGCCGGGCGCGCCCTTGGCCTTGAGCCGGATCTTCTGCCCGTCGGCGACGCCCGCCGGGATGCGGGCCTGGATGGTGCGGGTGCCGGTCGCGCGCCCGCTGCCGCTGCAGGTCGGGCACGGGTCGTCCACGACCAGTCCCCGGCCGCGGCAGATGTGGCACGGCTCGCTGAACCCGAAGTTGCCGAGGTTGCGGGTCTCCTGCCCGGTGCCCTCGCAGTTCGGGCACACCCGCGGCACGGTGCCGGCCTTCGCGCCGGTGCCGTGGCAGGTGGGGCAGGCCGCCTCGCTGGTCAGCTTCAGCGGGACGGTCACGCCGTTCATCGCGCGGCCGAACGACAGCGTCACCTCGGTCTCGACGTCCGCGCCGCGCCGCGCCCGGCGCGCGCCCGCCCCGGTGCGCGTGCCGCCCCGGTTGAACAGGCCGCCGAACAGGTCGCCGATGCGCTCCCCGGCGCCGCCGGCCGGGC
>NZ_QURH01000034.1 GCF_003428695.1 Actinomadura logoneensis | reverse complement strand
GGGGGCCCTGCGCCGGGCCGGGCGGGAAGGACCCGGGCGGCCCCATGGGCTGCGGACCGGGCGGAGCGCCGAAGGGAGGCGCGACGGGACCCGGACGCGCGCCAGGGCCGTTCGGGTGCGGAGGCATGCCCGGTGCTCCCGCGCCCGGTCCGAAACCGGGCGCGCCGGGACCGTGCGCCGGAGCGGGACCGCCGGGGCCGGACGGCGCGGGACCGTGCGCCGGCATCCCAGGGGCGGCCATGCCGTGTGCGGCGGCGGGGGCGAAGCCCGGCGGCAGGCCCGGAGGACCAGGCGGCGGCCCCGGGGGACCCGGTGGTGTGGGCGGCGCGGGCGCATGGGCTCCGGGAACCGGCGGCCCCGCGGTGAACGCGAGGTCCGGGGGAAGGAGGACGGCGGCTTCGAGCCAGTCGGTGACCCGGGCCGTCCAGTCGGTCTCGGCGGACTCGGGGTGCTGGACGTCGAAGGTGCCGAAGGCGGCGTCGCCCCGGTCGAGACGTCCCATGGCGCGAAGCTTGAAGGCCATCCTGCCGGGGGTGGCGATGAAGGTGAGACCGACGCCGTCGAGCCTGCGGTAGTGCGGCGGCGGGCTGAGGTGGATCTCCTGGTGGAACGGGAGCTGCTGCGACAGGCCCGGCACCTCGGACGTCTCGAACGCGACCGTCCGGATGGTGAAGCCCATCCGCGCGATGGCCTGCAGCACCCACTGCTGGGAGCGCAGCGGCTCGACCGAGATGGGGTCGATGTCGCCGGGATCGGCCCCGCCGCGGACGTCCACCTCGGTGCACAGGCCGAGGGTGAAGCCGGGCAGCTCGCGGCCGAGGACGGTGGTGAACGGCAGCTCGTACGGCAGGGGGATCGAGAACGGCAGCGCCCGGTTCTCGCCCGGTCCGAGGGTGAAGGAGCGGGTGAGCGCGCCGCGGTAGACCTCGGGGCCGGCGATGTCGCGGCCGTACTGGTCGCGCATGCGCGGCATCAGCGCGATCGTGACGTGCCGGATGTCGGTGGGGCCGGCCCCGCCGCGCAGGTGAACGTTGCCCGCCACGGCGCCGCCGGGCGCGCAGCGCGGCTCGGCGAGGACGGTGTCCACCGACGGTCCCGCGTATCCCACTGGACGATCTCCTCTCGTCTTCCGACAAGCGGCACACTACGCCCAGCGGGCCCCGGCGGCCCAACGGCCGCCGAGGCTGTGGACAACCACACGGGATGCCCCAGCGGGACGTTCACGCCAGACGTCCCCGCGAGCCGCCCCTGCGGGACGTTCACGCCAGACGTCCCCGCCAGCCGCCCCTGCGGGACGTTCACGCCAGACGTCCCCGCGAGCCGCCCCTGCGGGACGTCCACGCGAGGCGGCCTCGCGTGGACGTCCCGTGCGGGGCGGTTACTTGGCGGTGATCGTTACGGGCGCGTAGCCGAGTCTCTCCAGGGGCTCGCGGATCTGTGCCGCGTCGCCGACCGCGACGACCGTCAGGCGGTCGGTGTCGACGTGGCCGGTGTACGCGTTCGCGACCGACTCGGGGGTCGCGGCGCGCACGGCGGCCAGGTAGCGGGAGGTGTAGTCGGCGCCGAGGCCGTTCGCGGACGCGTCGGCGAGTTCGGCGGCGACCGCGCGGGACGTCTCGTACTCGCCGGGCGCGCGGTCGGCCAGCGCGCTGATCGCGGCCGTCGTCTCGGCCTCGTCCACGCCGCGCTCGCCGATGGAGCGGAGCTGGGCCAGCGCGTCGGCGACGGCGTCGCCGGTCACCTCGGTGTGCACCGAGCCCTGCGTCACGAACACGCCGCAGTACGGCATCCGCAGGATGCCCGTGCGCACGCCGTAGGTGTAGCCCTTCTCCTCGCGCAGGACGGTGTTCATCCGGGACGTGAGGCCCCCGCCGAGGACGTGCGCCGCGACCGACAGCAGCGGCCAGTCGGGGTCGGTGCGGTCCGGGACGCTGTGGCCGATGTTCAGGTACGTCTGGACGGAGCCGGGACGGTCGACGATGACGATGCGCGCCTCGTCCACCGGCGCGATGGTGTCGGCCGCCGGCAGCGCCGGGCCGGACGAGGACCAGCCGGTGAGCGCCGCCGCGAGCGTGGCGTCCACGTCGGTGCCCGCGATGTCGCCCGCGACGACCGCGGTGGCCTCGGCGGGGACGATCGAGCCGAAGTACGCGCGCACGGCGTCGCCGGTCAGTCCCTCGACCGACGCGGGCGAACCGCCGGTCGGACGCGACGCGCGCGCCTCGGACGGGAACATCGCCGCGCGCAGTTCACGCGCGGCGCGCGAACCGGGGTCGGCGTCGTCCTGGGCGATCTCCTCCAGGCGCTCGTTCACCAGGCGGCGGACGTCGGAGTCGTCCAGCGCGGGCGCGCGCAGGACCTCGCCGAGCAGTTCCAGCGCCGGGGCGAGCCGCGTCACCGGGGCGTCCAGGGCGATGCGCAGGGCGGTCAGGTCGGCCGACGCGTACAGGGACGCGCCCAGCCGCTCGAACGCGTTCGTCAGCGCGGTCCCGCCGCCGGCCTCGGTGCCCTCCAGGAACGCGCGCGCGGTGAGCGTGGCCACGCCGTCCTGGCCGGAGCCCTCGCGTCCCGCGCCCGCGTCGAGGACGAGCCGGACGGCGGCCAGGCGGCGGCCCGGCAGTTCGCAGCGCAGCGTCGCGGGGCCGGACGGCACCCGCCCGGACGCCGCGTCCGGGAACGCCCACACGGGGAACGGGCCGGGGACGGGGCGCTCGGCGAGCCTCAGGGCCTCGGTCACTTGGACGCACCTCCGTAGGTGAGCGCGGTGCGGGCGCCCGGCGCCAGCCAGCGGCCCGCCATCTGCTTGATCTGGTCGCCGGTGACGGCGGCGGCGCGCGCCGGGGCGGTGAACACCCGGGACGCGTCGCCGAACTGGGTGGCGTTCTGCGACAGCGCGTTGGCGAGCCCGGTGACGGTCTCGGTGCGCTCCAGGAACCCGCGCTCGGCCTGCGCGGCGGCGCGCGCGGCCTCCTCCTCGGTGGGGCCCTCGGCGGCGAACCGCGCGAGCTCCTCGTCCAGCACCGCGGAGATCTTCTCCGGGTCGGGGCCGACCGCCTCGACGAGCGCGAGGGACGGGCCGTCCGCGAGCCGGGTGACGCCCGCCCACACCTCGGTGGCGATCTGGTCGCGGCGGACCATCCGGTCGTACAGCCGCGAACCGGACCCGCCGCCGAGCACCTCGGCGGCCATCTCGGCGGCCTCGATGTCGTCGCCGCCGTCGGTCGGCAGCGAGAACATCGCGAAGTACGCGGGGGACGGGACGTCCTCGTCCACGTCCTCGTTCGTGACGCCGCTGAGCGGCCCGAGGTCGCCCGGACGCGCCTCGGGGGTGGCCGGACCCGCCGGGATGCCGCCGAAGTACTTCTCGACGGCCCTCAGCGTCTCCTCGGGGTCGACGTCGCCGACGACGGACAGCACCGCGTTGTGCGGCGCGTACCAGGTGCCGAAGAAGTCCTTGCAGTCCTCGAGCGTGGTGGCGTCCAGGTCCTCCATGGAGCCGATCGGCGTGTGCGCGTAGGGGTGCCCGGACGGGAACGTCAGGCGGCACAGGCGCTCGAACGCCGTCCCGTAGGGCTGGTTGTCGTAGCGCTGGCGGCGCTCGTTCTTCACCACGTCGCGCTGGTTGTCCAGGTTGGCCTGGGTGAGCGCCGCGGGGAGCGTCCCCATGCGGTCGGCCTCCAGCCACAGCGCGAGCTCGAGGTGGCTGACCGGGACGGTCTCGTAGTAGTTGGTGCGCTCGAAGGACGTGCTGGCGTTGAAGGACGCGCCGGCGGCCTCCAGCAGGGCGGCGTGCTCGCCCTCGGCGACGTTGCCCGAGCCCTGGAACATCAGGTGCTCGAAGAGGTGGGCGAGGCCCGTGCGGCCGGCGCGCTCGTGCCGCGAGCCCACGCCGTACCAGATGTTGACGGCTGCCAGCGGTACGACGTGGTCCTCGCAGACCACCACCCGCAGGCCATTGCCGAGCGTGTGCTCGTGCAGCGGCTGTTCGGCCACGAAGCGTGCTCCCGTCCGGTTCGGTCGATCGGATCCGGGGAACACCGCCACCCGCCCGGGTGACGGGCTTGATCCCCGGTTTCACCGTACCGGCTGGGACTTCCCCTCATGCGCGCGAACAGCGACGGCCACGATCGGCGACGGCATGGAAGGCGCCGGCTGTGAACAGCGACGGCCACGAACGGCGACGGCCACGAACGGCGACGGCCACGAACGGCGTCGGCCACGAACGGCGTCGGCTGCGAACGGCGACGGGCGCGAACGGTGACAGGCGGCGAACGGTGACGGCTGCCGAGGCGACGCGGGGAACCGTCGCGGTCGTCCGCCCGAGAGGGGCGTGGCGGGTCAGCGGGACGAGACGGACGCCTCGTGCGCGGCGAGCGCCTCCTCCAGGCTGTCGTGGAGGACGAAGATCTTGGTGAGCTGGGTGACGTGGAAGACCCGCCGCACCCGCTCGTTGACGCCCATGAACGACATGGAGCCGTCCCGCGCGCGCAGCCGGTGGTAGATGCCGACGAGCACGCCGAGCCCGGTGGAGTCCAGGAAGGTCACCTCCCCGAGGTCCACGACGAGGTAGGTGCCTCCGTTGTCGATGATGTCGAGCAGCATCTCGCGGAGGCGCGGGCTCGTGAAGACGTCGATTTCGCCGCTGATCTTCACGACGGTGAGGTCCTGCACGTCCCGATGTTCGACCGCGAATTCCACGACCACTCCCTGTCAGCGCTTCGGTGGGTGAATGGCTATACCCGGGGAATCGCCGGTTATCCCGCCGTGCTCCGGGCGTCGGGAGGCCGTGCCGCGGTCGATGTCCCAGGTGGGACGGCACGCGCGGTCGGGTGGATCACGCGGTGCGTCCCGAGCGGGGACGTCCGGTCCGTCCCGTGCGGGACGGACGGCCCGGCCGGGTCAGGTCGTCTTGAACAGCGCCCAGACGACCTTGCCGAACGGCAGGGACGACCAGCCCCACCGCGAACTGAACGACTCCACCAGGTGGAGGCCGCGTCCGGTCTCGGCGATGTAGTCGGGCTCCTTGCGGCGCGGACCGTCGGAACTGGCGTCGAAGATGCCGCACAGTAGCCACGGGGCGCGGTGCAGGAGCCGGAGGCGGATGGCGGTGGGGGCCGAGCACAGCGGGTCGCTGGCGTCGCCGAACTCGTGGACGTCCCCCCGGTGGCCGTCGGGGCTCTTCCACCACGAGCTGGTGCCGCCGCTGTGCCGCAGCGCGTTGGTGACCAGTTCCGAGACGACCAGACCGACGTCGTCGCCGAGCGGGGCCAGGCCCCAGTCGGTCAGCCGGGTGAGCGTGAAATGGCGCGCGGCGGTGACCGACTCGGGGTCGGGCAGCACCGTGAACGTCACCGCCGGCCCGCCCTGCATGACCAGGTCGTGCAGCGCGTGGTTCAGATGCGGTGGGAGGTCCGCGGCCTCCGGCACGCTCGTCGCGGCCGCACCGGGCGGTACGGCGGGCGGCATGGCGGAGGAGGGGGCGGAGGACGCTGCGTGCGCGGCGGACTCGACCCTCCAGCGCGTGTCGTCGTGCGCGTGGCGTGACGTCATTCCCGGGACCCCGCAGAGTGATCTCGTTGTGCAGCCATGGCTCGGAAGTCTCGTGCGTTATCCTGCGCATCGTAGCGTGCGAATGCAAGAGCCAAATGCATCGCCAGATGCACGTGCATCTGACGTCTGCACGCTCCAGAGCACCCCAGAGCAGGTCAGAACGGGAGGTATCCAGAAGACGGATTCCAAGGTCAACAGTCGAAAGGGGACCGCTGTCCCCACGCCCCCCGGCGGATATCGCCGGGCGATGGCACACTAGGTTCGCTGTCCGCCAGAAACGGCCGGGAGGTTGGGCGTGGCTCCAGAGACGCCGGGTACCGGATCGACGGTCCGCCGCATCCTGCTCGGTTCACAGCTCCGTCGCCTGCGTGAGGCGAAGGGCGTGACCCGCCAGGACGCCGGTTATGTCATCCGCGCGTCCGAGTCCAAGATCAGCCGGCTGGAGCTGGGGCGGGTCAGCTTCAAGGAACGCGACGTAGAAGACCTGCTCACCCTGTACGGCGTGACCGACCCGCGCGAACGGCAGTCGCTGCTGCAGCTCGCCCGGGACGCGAACACGCCCGGCTGGTGGCACCGCTACACCGACGTCCTGCCGAACTGGTTCCAGACCTATGTCGGGCTGGAGGAGTCGGCGGCGCTCATCCGCACCTACGAGCTGCAGTTCGTCCCGGGGCTGCTGCAGTCGGAGGGATACGCGCGGGCCATCATCCAGCAGGGCAACGCGGGCGCTCCCGAAAGCGAGATCGAACAGCGCGTGAGCCTGCGCATGCAGCGCCAGGAACGGCTCACCGCTCCGGACGCGCCCCGGCTGTGGGCCGTCCTGGACGAGAGCGCGCTGAAACGCCCGATCGGCGGCCCCGAGGTGATGCGCGGCCAGCTCGAGCACCTCATCGAGGTGTCCAAGCTGCCGAACGTCACCATCCAGGTCATGCCGTTCAAGTTCGGCGCGCACGCGGCCGAGGGCGGCGCGTTCACCATCCTCCGGTTCCCCGAGCAGGACCTTCCGGACGTGGTGTACGTGGAGAGCCTCACCGGCGCGATGTACCTCGACAAGCGCGACGACGTCGACACGTACCTCCAGGCCATGGAGCGTCTGTCCGTCGACAGTGCGACCCCGGAGCACACCGTCGAGCTTCTCGGTGATTTCCTCAGAGAGACATGATGCTCCCGACCGACGAGCCCAAGCTCCCGACCGGCGACGGTCGACCCCACGCCGTTCCCCATCCGTACAACGGGATCCCGGCGACCAGCCTGCGCGGCGCGCGCTGGCTCAAGTCGCGCCGCAGCAACTCCCAGGGGAACTGCGTCGAGATCGCGGAACTCCCCGGCGACCGCGTCGCCATGCGGAACTCGCGCCACCCGGAGGGCCCCGCCCTCATCTACACCCGTCCCGAGATCGAGGCACTGATCCTCGGCGCCAAGGACGGCGACTTCGACCACCTCATCGCACCGTCCGACAACTGAGACCGCGCGCCCCGGTGGCTCCCTCGGGGGCGACCGCGGCGCAGCCCGGGCACGCCGCCGTCCGCGCAGTCCCGACAGCCCGGTTCATCGTGAGAGCCGGGCGTTCCGGATGGACGGCGGCCGAAAGCCGCCCCGCCGACAAGCGGTCGTGAATGCCCCGACCAAGCCGTCACACGGCCATTGGACCCTGTGACGCGACTCAGACGCGCCCTGTTGCGGCGGCGGGCGTGCAGGACCTTCTTCGAAAAAGCTGCGACGACGCCGGTGAGCCCCGCGCAGTCGCAGCCTTCAAGCAGAGCGCCGCCGTACAGCTGCCAGCGCTCGGCTCAGCCACAGGGCCGTCGGTGCTAGACCCCTGGGCCGCTGGTGCGCGGCTCAGCCGCAGTTGCCCCAGGGGGCGGAGGCTCCGTTCCCGCCGAAGCGGACGCACGTCTTGGGCGCCTTCACGTACACCGGCCCGGCGTACCACTGGAACGCGCCGGAGTCGGAGACCTGCCCGCCACCCTGCGCCTGGATCCACACGGAGACCGCCGTCTTGCTGCCGACGCCGGTCGTCTTCATGGTGACGGCGCAGTTGTAGCCGGAGGAGTTGTAGAGCATGTAGGCCGTGCCGCCCGAGGCGGACAGCGACCGCTGCACGTAGTAGCCGCCGCCGTGTCCGCCGGAGTTGCAGACCTGCTGCGGCGTGTACTGGTTGGCCGGTTCCTTCGAGGGGGCGCCGCCGGGCTTCTTGCCGTCGGTGGGCTTCGGCGACGCCTCCTTGGAGGGGGAGCCGGAGGACGGCTTGCCGCTCGGCTTCCTGCTCGGGGACTTCTTGTTCTTGTCCCCGCCGACCTTCCCGGCGGCCTCGCCCGACGGCTGTCCGCCGGTCGCGCCGCCGCCCTGCGCCACGGGCTTGCCGTCCTTGCCGCCCTCGTCCGAGCCGGTGAGGGCCCACGCCGACACGCCCCCGATCACGGCGAGGACGGCCGCGGCGGCGACCAGCGGCACCAGGAGCTTCCGCTTCTTCCCGTCGGACGAGCCGGACCCGCCTCCGTTCCAGCCGGGAGGCCGGCCGGGGTTCGTCTGCCCGTCCGAACTGCCCGGCATGGCGGGACCGCCAGCGTGATGCGGGTTTCCCGGACCGCCGGCGTGATGCGGGTTTCCCGGATCGCCGGCGTGGGGCGGCATGCCCGGACCGCCGGGGTGGGGCGGCATGCCCGGAGCGCCAGGCACCGCGTTGTGCGGGACGCCGGGGTTCGACGCGTCGGCCCACGTGGCCTGAGCACCGGGGTTGGACGCTTCGGCCCATCCGCCCGCACCCGCGTTCGGAGAGCTCCCCGAGTTGTCCCAAGCGTTCGGACCCGGCGCATACGGAGAACCCGGATTGGACGCGGACATGGGGTCCGGTCCGGGGAAGCCGGGCGTGGCGTTGGCGTGCGGAGCACCGGGTGTGAGCTGGGAGTTCGGGGCGCCGGGGACGGGGGCGAGGCCGTGTCCGCCGCTGTTGTCCACAGGTTGTGCGCCGAACGCCCCGGCCTGCGTGGGAGCGGCAGACTGGTCGGCGGGGACGGACCACGCCGGAGTGGGCGGGGCGGGCACGGGGGAGATGCCCGCCGCCGCACCGACCAGGCGTTCCTGCGCCTCGCGGGCGCTGGGCCTGCGGGCGGGGTCCTTGTCCAGGCACGCCAGCACGATCGAGCGGAGGGGGTCGGGGAGATCACCGAGATCGGGTTCACCGGTGAGGATCCGGTGCATGACGCCGGCCATCTCGTCGTTGCCGAAGGCGGGACGCCCGGTGGCGGCGAAGACCATCGTCGTGCCCCAGGCGAACATGTCCGCGGCGGGGCCGACCGTGCCGCCCGTGAAGTGCTCCGGCGCCATGTAGGCCGGGGTGCCGACGTTCTGCGTCTCGCCCGCCGCGCCGAGGGCGCGCGCGACGCCGAAGTCGATCACGCGCGGGCCGTCCGGACCCATCATCACGTTGTGCGGCTTGAAGTCGCGGTGCACGATCCCGGCCTGGTGGATCGCCTGCAGTGCGGTCAGCGTGTTGATCGCCAGCCGCTCCAGCGCGCCCCCGGTGCGCGGCCCGTCCTCCAGGACGAGCCGTTGCAGCGACATCCCGGGCACGTACTCGCTGACGATGTACGGGCGGTCGCCCGCGACCTCGGCGTCGAGCACCTGGGCGGTGCAGAAGCGGGCGACGCGCTTGGCGACCTCCAGCTCCCGCACGAACCGTCCGCGCGCCGTGGCGTCGCCGGTGAGTCCCGTGTGCAGCAGCTTGATCGCGACGAACTGCGTGGGATCGGCCTTGGCGCGGCCCAGGAACACCGATCCCTGGCCGCCCTCGCCCAGTCGGCCGACGACGTCGTAGCCGCCGAGTTCGGCCGGATCGCCTGGCCGCAGCGGATGGGCGTCAGGCATCGTCCTGTCCGTCACTCGGCTTCTCCCCCGTCGCAGACGTCTCAGCGGTGTGGTCAGAAAATCCTAGTTTGTCCCACCCATGGGCGTGGCCCCCGCGCGAAATCTCGCGCGGGGGCCACGGTCGGACCTGGATGTTCAGACGTTCTCAGGGGTGCGGTGCTGCGCCGGCCGGCGCGCGACCCGCCCGTCGGAGACGCCGGGCGGCGCCTCGGGGGCGTGGTGGCGTTCCAGTCGCGCCGCCACCGCGAGCGCCCGGAGTGAACGGGTCCGCACGGTCTTGTTCTCGTCGTGGCGAGGCATCGGAATGCTGCTCTGCACGGTGATCTCCTTCATCTCGAAGAGGGGTCACCCGCCGTGCGGGATCTTGTACGCGATAGTTGCAACCGCAAGATCCTTCCCGGTATTCCTGCCGAGCGGCCGCTTCGTCAAAAAACTTTCGCACGGCTAACCAGATCCGCGCCGGAGGGAGCGCGGCCGCCCGGTCGCCCGTCCAACTCGGGAGACCGGACGAAAGGGGACACCCGTGGAGCCGAACCCCGAACCGCTGCACCTCGCCGACCCGCGTCTGCTGGCCGGGCACACCCTGCTCGGCCGCCTCGGCTCGCACGGGGCGGGCACCGTCTACCTCGCCGAGGACGCCCGCCGGGAGAAGGCCGTCGTCGGCGTCCTCCACCCGACCGCCGCCGCCGACCCCGGCGTGCGCGCCCGGCTGGCGTCGGCGGTCAGCGGGTTCGGCGCGGGCCGTCAGGTCACGGGCTCCACGGACGTCCCGCCGATCTGGGTGGCCGTCCCGTACGGCGGCGGCGCTCTGGAGGACGTCCTGCGCCTGCTGGACGCGGCGGCGCTGTCCACCGGCGAGCCGACGCCCGCGAACGTGCCCGCCTTCGCCCCGCACTGGTCGGCAGAGCCGCACGATCCGCCGCCCGTGCCCACGCCCACGCCCACGTTCACGCCACCGCTGAGCCCGTCGCGCGGCGTCCCGGTGTTCGTCCCGCTGGCCGCGCTCGCGGTCTTCTTCTGCCTCGTGATCGCCGCGGTGGTCGTCCTGCTCACCGGGGACGACGAGCAGACCCCCACCATCACGGCCTCCTCGCCCGTCATCTCCACTCCGGCGCCGGGGAGCGAGACCCCCGCTCCGACGCCGTCGGAGAGCGGCCCGCCCCCGTCGGAGACCCCCGGACCGTCCGGCGGCAAGGGGCTCGTCGCGGGCCCGACGTTCGGCAGCGGCGACAAGCCCTACCTCATGAGGCTGAACGGCTTCCCCTTCTCCTTCAACGTCCCGGAGGGATGGGGCTGCATGCGCAGCGACAAGCCGGGGTTCACCAACCGCTGGATCTGTGTCCACGAGGGCAAGGGCTTCCCGCCGACCGGCGGCACCAGCGCCGGCGGCCTGGTCGCCCTCCAGTCCTGCCCGTCCGGCTGCGGCCCCACCCAGCGCGAGACCGCCCGCAACGCCCTGGCCGTCGACCACAAGTCCTGGCACGCCACCGACCCCACCACCCAGTACGCCGAGGAGACCGGCAGCAACAGCCGCAACGAGACCGTCGTCCGCGTGGCGATGAGCCACGTCTTCGCCTCCCGCAAGGGCGGCCCGCTCGACACCGCCGTCGCCGTCCAGCTCACCGGCCCACCCAACGAGAAGACCGACATGCAGAAGACCCTCAACGACATCCGCCACAACACCCCCTGAGCGGCCCGCGCCCGCCGCGAGGTCCTCTTGACTCGGCAGGCCACACCGTCTGACCACCGGAAGATGGCCCCAGGGTGGGAGATCGACTACTTTCGTCCGCCGGGTCTCACTTCGTGGGAGGAGCGCGGTATGCGTGTACCGGGGTTCGTCGCGGCGGGCGGTTGTCTGGTGCTCGCCACGGTTCTCGCCGTCCCCGCGTGGGCGGCCCCTGCGGAGCGCGAGGCGCCTCAGGTGGCGCCCACCAAACACACCCCGAAGCCGAAGCCGAGGCCATCCGCCAGTTCCAAGCCGCCTTCAGCCAAGCCCTCTCCGACCAAGACGCCCACGGCGACGCCGCCACCGGTGGAGACTCCGGCCCCTGAATGCAACCCTCAACGCGGCTACCGTGGCGCGGTGCCGGCCTCATGGGCCCAGGAGCGCCTGGCGTTCGAGCGGGTGTGGCCGCTGACGCGGGGCGCGGGAGTGACGGTGGCGGTGGTGGACAGCGGCGCGGACGTCCACCACCCGATGCTGGCCGGACGGGTCGCCTCCTCCGACTTCATCGACGTCACAGGGACGGGACGCCGCGACTGCGACGGCCATGGCACCGGCGTCGCCGCGCTGGTTGCGGGAAACGACATGGCGGCGCGCCGCATCCCGCTGAGCGGGGTCGCGCCCGACGCCCACCTGGTGATCGTCAAGCAGCAGAACGCCGGGCAGGACGACCAGGGCGGCGACCGCCTGCCGAGGTCGATCCGGGCCGCCGTCGACACGGGAGCCCGGGTCGTCAACGTCTCGATCCGCACCGCGGACACTCCGGAGCTCAGACGTGCCGTTCAGTACGCCATCGCGCACGGCGCCGTCGTGGTCGCCGCCGCGGGGAACAGCAAGAAGAAGAACGGCGACGAGGGACCCGCCTACCCGGCGAGCTATCCGGGCGTGCTCTCGGTCGCGGCCCTCGGCCGGGACGGCTCGCGCGACGAGAACTCCAACCTCGGCTCACGCGTCGATGTCGCCGCGCCCGGCAAAGACGTGTACACGGCGTGGACCGGTGACGGCTACAACCTCCAGGCGGACGGCACCAGCTTCTCGGCGGCGTTCGTCTCCGGGGTCGTGACGCTTGTCCGCGCCCGGCATCCCGCACTCACCCCCCAGCAAGTTGTCCATCGCGTCGTCGCGACCGCAGACGGAAATGTCGGGACCGCCACGGGACGAGGCATGGTCAACCCGCTTCAGGCCGTCACGGCGGTGCTCCCAGAGGAGACGTCGGGCGGCCCCGCGATGAGGCCGCCCGTGCCTGCCCGGTTCGCGCCACCGGCCAGGCGCGACGGACATGTCCAGACGATCGCCGTCGCGGTGGCCGGCGGAACGCTGGGGGCGGCGGCCCTCGCCGCGCTCGCGGGCGTCGTCGTCCCCTTGGGCCGACGCCGAGGCTGGCGTCCTGGATGGGTCGGCCTCCCGTTCCGGCCGGAGCAGGACGATGCCCACGACATCGGCCCCGATGGCGGTGTGATCGGCTCCGGGGACCGGGGTGGCCGCGGGCTCAGAGGAGCGCCGTCTGGATCAGCCGGGCCCCGCGCCGGCGGTCGGTGAGCATGCCCCGCCCGACCGGGAGCGGGGCGGGACGGATCTCCCCGAACAGGGGGCCCTCCTCCTTGCTGCCGGACATGATGAGCGCGGGCGTCATCATGTCCTTGAGTTGCTGGATCACCGGGTCGTACAACGCCCGCCCGACCCCTCCCATGGCCCGGGACAGGACGAGGTGGAGGCCGATGTCGCGGGCCTGGGGAAGCAGCTCCACGAGTGGGAGGAGCGGGTTGCTCCCCGTGGCGACCAGCTCGTAGTCCTCGACGAAGAGGAAGACGTCGCTGCCGCTCCACCACGAGCGCGCCCGCAGCTGCTCGGCGGTCAGGTCGGCCGGCGGGAGCCGGTCGTTGAGAACCTCCACGAGGTCCAGGATCAGCTCGGCGGCCGCGGACGACGAGGCCGCGTACCCGACGCGCTGGTCGGTGTCGACGGTGTCGAGCAGGGTCCGGCGGTAGTCGACGAAGATCAGCTTGGCCTCGTCCGGGTCGTGCCGCTCCGCGAGGCCTCCGGCGATCCGCCGGAGGAGGTTCGTCTTGCCGCTCTCGTTATCGCCGACGACGACGAAGTGCGGGTCGGCCTGGAAGTCCAGTGCGATCGGTGCGAGCGCGTTCTCGTCGATGCCGATGGGCACCCGCCAGGGTTCGGGCGGCACGGTGTCCAGTTCGGAGACCGGCAGGGTGTCCGGGAGCAGGCGGACGGGCGGCGCGACCGGCCCCCGCCACGCTTCCCGCACCGCGTTCACCATCGCCGTGACGCCTTCCGCGAGGTCCTCGGCGGAGCCGTGGCCGTCCGTCCGGGGAAGCGCGGCGAGGAAGTGGAGGCCGTCACGGGTCAACCCCCGCCCCGGACGTCCGGCCGGGACGTTCTCGGCGAGCCGGCGGTCGATCTCCGACTCGTAGGGGTCGCCGAGCCGCAGCTCCAGCCGGGTGCCGAACACGTCCCGGATCGCCATCCGGAACTCCGACCACTTGCCGGCCGTCGCGACCACGTGGACGCCGTAGCCGAGACCGCGTGCCGCGAGGTCGGTGATGACCTCCTCGAGGTGCTCGTATTCCTGGCGCAGCGTCATCCAGTTGTCCACGACCAGGAACACGTCGCCGAAGCCGTCCCCCTCGATCCGCCCGGACGCCCGCATGCGCCGGTAGGCCGCGATCGAGTCGATGCCGCGTTCGGTGAACTCCCGCTCGCGGTGTTCCAGAAGGGTCGACACCTCCGCCACCGTCCGGCGGACCCGGTCGGCGTCCAGGCGGGACGCGACCCCGCCGACGTGCGGCAGCCCGGACAGGCCGCTGAGCGTGCCGCCGCCGAAGTCCAGGCAGTAGAACTGGACCTCCTGCGGGGTGTGGAGCAGCGCGAGTGAGGCGATCAGCGAGCGCAGCATGGTGGACTTTCCGGTCTGCGGCGCCCCGACCATCGCGACGTGTCCGGACGCCGCCGACAGATCGACCCAGAACGGATCGCGGCGCTGGTCGAAGGGACGGTCGATGATCCCGACCACGGCGGCGAGCCGTCCGCGCCCGTCCCAGCCCGCCGTCGTCAGCCCCAGGTCCGGTGTCGGCGACAGCGGGGGGAGAAGCTCGTCGACGGTCGGTGGGACGTCCAGCGGCGGCAGCCAGATCTCGTGCGCCGGGGGACCGTTCCCGGCGATCTGCTTGACGATCACGTCGAACAGGCTCTCCTCGCCGGCCCGCTGAAGCGGCTTGGCCTCATGGGACTCCGGTGTCTTCGGCAGCGGGAGGTAGACGGGGCCGTACGGGAGGATCTGGCGCGGACGCGCGGGCCCGTCCTGGCCGATGCTCTGCTGCTCGTCATCGACCGGCCCGGAGACGTAGGCCGCCTTGAACCGCGTCATGGTGGCCACGTCCAGCTTGAGGTAACCGTTGCCCGGCTGCGACGGCAGTTCGTAGGCGTCGGGGACGCCGAGGACGACGCGGGACTCCATCGCGGAGAACGTCCGCAGACCGATGCGGTACGACAGGTGGTTGTCCAGCCCGCGGAGCTTGCCCTCTTCGAGTCGCCGGGCCTTCTCGTAGTCGCGCAGCGAGGCGTAGTTGCCGGCGGCGCGCAGCCATTCCTGGCGGCGGACCATCTCGCCGTGCAGGGCGTCGTACATGCGGTCGACCAGGGGGAGCTCGTCCTCCAGGTTGGTGATGATGGCCGACACGTGCTGCAGGCCCTCCATCCCCAGGAAGGTCGCGCCGCCCTTGAAGTCGACCAGGACGAAGTTCAGCACCTCCGACGAGTGCGTCATCACCAGGCCGAGCACCAGCGTCCGCAGCAGCTCCGACTTCCCTGACCCGGTAGCCCCGATCAGCAAGCCGTGCGGGCCGACGCCTCCCTGGGCCGACTCTTTGATGTCCAGCTCGACCGGGCGGCCCTGCGCGTCGACGCCGATCGGCACGCGCAGCCGGTTGCGCGGCGCACGGGGACGCCACGTCCGGGCCAGATCGAGTTCACGCGGCGACCGAAGGCCCAGCAGGGAGGTGAGGGTGAGATTGCCCGCCAGCGCGTTCTGCTCCGGTTCCTCGGGCGCTTTCGCCCGGAGCGGGGCGAGCTTCATGGCCAGGGCTTCGGCCTGCACGGGACTGAGCGCGTCGGGTCGCCCGAGCGGAGACACGACGTCCTTGCCCAGATGGTCGCGCTCGAGCATCTCCAGCCGGTCGTGCGTGACGTTCAGCCGGAGCGTGGACGCGTCGGACGTCGGTGACACCGAGCCGCTCAGGTCCACGACGCACACGCCCTTGATACCGTCCGCGCCGATCTGCGAGTCCGGCGAGACCTCGCCGCCGTCCACGACGACGATGTGGTACGGCAGGTCGTCACTGTCGACACCGGGGCCGAAGCGGGGGCGGTCTTTGATCTCCTGACCGAGTCGTTCCTCTAGCTCGGTCAGGCTCCCGGCCAACAGCCGGACGGGCCCGGCCGCGTCCTGCTCGGTGGGGTGCAGGCAGTGCGGCAGCCACTTGGTCCACTGCCACTCGGCCATCCGTTCCGGCGACACGCACACCGAGATCCGCAGGTCGTCCGGCGCGTGGAACGTCGCGCTCTGCGCCAGCATCGCCCGGACCATCGCCCGGACGGCCTGGGGGTCACCGGTGGGGACGACCCGGGCGAACGCGGGCAGCGACACCGCCACCGGAAGGTCCGGGACGGTCGAGTGCGCACGCAGGAACCGGCGCAGCGCTCCCGCGCACATCGGCTCGAGATCCTCGATCGGCTTGGTCTCCGGGACGACCAGTTCGAGCGCGAGCCGCTGCCGGCCGCGTCCGATGCGGGCCTGTCCGAAGTCGGTGTCGGAAGGACGCCGTTCCCACAGCCGGTGGCTCATCGCCAGCGACCACAGCGTCCGCGGCTCCGGCCCCGTCCACTCCAGTGCCTCACGCTGCTGCCTCGCCGCCTTGCGCACGCGGACGCGGACCTGGTCGAGGTAGCGGTAGTAGTCGCGTCGCGCGCCGTTCAACCGCTGCTTGCGCTCGCCCGCCCCCTGGCCCATGTGCCCGAAGCCCATACCGACCATGGACAGCCCGAACAGCCCGCTCGCCACCCACATGATCGGGTTCCCGCCGCCGGAGCCGCCCATGAACATCAGGCCCATCGCGCCGCCGCTCGCCGCCATCGGCAGGTAGGTCAGCAATCCGGAGAAGCCCTGGCTCACCGACTCGGGAACCTCCGGGGGAGGCTCCAGAACGATTTCTCCCTGCGGTATCTGCGGAGGTGAAGGGCGTTCTGGACGGCTGACGAGGACAATGCCCATCTCTCTGGCCCCTCCGATGACTGGCGCCGATCCGTCAAGACTGGTAGTCAATGACCGGTCATCCTAATGATCGTGGCGGGTGTGAAGTCGAGCCCTCCGGGAGGCCGAGTGAATCCGACGATCGGTGTCGACCTGTGCCGCGTGGCCCTCGTCGCCGTGAATCGCCGAGTGGACGTGTCACTGCCCGCCGATATTCCTTTGGCGCACATGCTGCCCACGCTGCTGAAAGTCGCCGGAATCGATCTCGCCAACTCCGGACTCGCGCATTCCGGCTGGGTCCTGCAGCGTCTCGACGAGGCTCCGTTCGACGAGTCGAAATCACTGTCGGCCCTCGGAGTGCGCGACGGCGAGGTGCTCTACTTCCGACCTGGGCTTTCGCAGATCCCCGAGGTTTCGTTCGACGACGTCGCGGACGTGGTCGCGACCGGGATCAACGAGCACGGCGACCGCTGGCGGCCCGAGCTGACCCGCCGATCCGGCCTGCTCTGCGCCGCCGCGGCCCTCATGGTCGGCGCCGTCGGCCTCGCGGCGGCGGGCCCTCCATGGGGGGCTCTGGCGATCGCCTCGTCCACCGTCGCGGCCTTGCTGCTCGTCGGCGGTGTCGTGCTGTCACGCGCGGTCGGGGACGCGGGCGCGGGCGCGGCCCTCGGCTACGGCGCTCTGCCGTACGCCTTCCTGGGCGGGCTGCTGGCTCCGGCTCGCCCCGTCTCGCTGGTCTCGCTCGGTCCCCTGCACCTCCTGGCAGGGCTGGGAGCGGTCACGTTCGTCGCCGTGGTCGCCGCGTTCGCGATCACCGAGGGCCTTCCCACCTTCCTCGGCGTGGGGTTCACCTCCCTGCTCGGCGTGGTCGCCGCCGGGTGCGTCCAGGGTTTCGGCTGGCCCGCGGACGGTGTGGCGGCCTGTGTCGCGGCGGCCTGCCTGGCGCTGACCGCGTTGATCCCGTCGCTGGCGTTCCGGCTGGCCCGGCTGCCGCTGCCGCCCGTCCCCGAGAACGCCGAGGAGCTCCGAAGCGCGGCCCGGACCTTCGACGGCCCCAGCCTGTTGCGCCGGACCCGCGACGCCGACCGCTTCGCGACCGGCCTCGTCGCCGGAGTCGGCCTGGCCTGCCTGGCGGCGCACCTGCTCGTGGTCCCGGAGCGCGGCTGGCTGCCGACGACGATGAGCGTCTGCCTGTCGGTGGTACTGCTGCTTCGCGCACGGGTCTTCCACGGGCGGGGTCAGAGGTTCTGGATGCTCGGGTCCGGCCTGGCGGGGCTGGCCTTGCTGGCCTTGCGAGTCGCTCTGACCGAGCCGCCGCTTTCGGTCGTCCTGCTGATGCTGGTCCCCGTACTGCTCACGGTGGCCCTGATGATGACGATGGCTCTCCGGCTTCCCGTGAGCAAGCCGTCCCCCTTCTGGGGACGCGCTGGCGACATCCTCGACATGGTGCTGATCGTGAGCCTGTTCCCCTTGGCGTTCGGACTGCTGAACCTGTACGCCTGGCTGCGCGGATTGGCCGGTTGACCTGCGATGCAGAGCCGCAAGGACCTGTACCAGGCGCACAAGCTGATGACCCAGAGGGTCTCGCTCGCCCTCCTTCAGGGAACGCCCGGCGCGGCCGAGTCCCCGCTGAGGCGGACCGGTGTCGGGGCGTTGTGCGGGCTCATGGTCACCGTGCTGGTCGCCACCGGATTCGGGATCGCGGGGTTGATGCTCAAAGGCGGCGCGCGCAACCTCGAAGAGCCGGGCCTCGTGCTGATCGAGAAGGAGACGGGAGCGTCGTACTCCTACAGCGCGCCCGAGCACCGACTGATCCCGTTCGTCAACTACGCGTCCGCCCGCCTCGCGATGCCGACGACCGGCATCAAGCGGAAGCTGGTGTCGGGACGGTCGCTGGCGAAGTACTCACGCGGCCCCGTCACCGGAATCCCCGGCGCGCCCGAATCGCTGCCGGATCCTCGCCACCTGACCGGAGGACCATGGTCGCTCTGCGTCCGAAGCACCGCCGGGACGGGTGGCTTGACGAGTTCCGTCGTCTCACTGGTCGGGGGACGTGATGTCGGCGGCCGTCCCTTGGGCGCGAACGAGGGAGTCGTCGTCCAAGGCGGTCAGCAGGCATGGCTCGTGTGGCGCAACACCCGGATGAAGCTGACGCCGCGGGCCGTCCGCGTCCTCACGGCGGAAGCCCCCGTGCCCGTGGACACGCGCTGGCTGAACGGACTTCCCCAGGGCCCCGACTTCGCCGCGCCCGCCATCGCCGGCCGGGGCACCCGCGTCACGGGCCCGGACGGCGCGCCGTCCAGCGTGGGCCAGGTCTTCCGCGTCCCGCCCGTCGCGGGGACCCCCGAGCGTTGGTACGTCCAGTTGGCGGATGGACTGTCCGGCATCTCCGCGACCCAGGCCCGCCTGCTGCTCGACGAGACCGGTTCGGCCGCGCAACGGGACATCACGCCGGGCGCGGCCGGCGGGCGGGCGTCCGCTACGAATCTGCACAGCCGCGCCCTGCCCGAGGAGCCGCCCCACACCGTCGCCTACGCCCCGACCACGCCTCTCTGCGCGGTGTACCGGGGAACGAACTCCCTCTCCACGGACGCGCGCTTCACCGTGGGTGGCGCGCTCCCCGACCAGCGCACCGTCGCTGAGGCGCCGGCGGCCGGGCTGGACCAGGTGTTCCTGCCGGGCGGCGGCACCTTCGCCGGGACGTTGACCGCGCCGGGGCGGCGACCGGAATCCTTCGCGCTGATCACCGACCAGGGGCTGCGCTACCCGGTGCCGACCGCCGATGACGTGGCGAAACTGGGGTATTCGACGCAGTCGGCGGTCCCGGTGCCGGGGAATCTCCTCCAATTGCTCCGCGAGGGCCCCACGTTGTCGAGTGCTGCGGCGGTGCGGCCGGTTGCGGCCAACTGACGGATTGCCCGCAGGAAACCTGACAGGTGTTGTCACAGGTAGTCGACGGATTGCGTTTGACCGCGGGAGAGGGAACCGCGCGAGCGAGGGGTGCGTCTATGGACACAAGATCAGAGTTATCCCTACGATCGGATTTGCTCGAGGCACGAATCGTGTCGAGCGGCCCCCGCCAACCGGCTCCCCGCACCGGCTTGAAAGCCGACACGTCTCGTGAAGCCCAAGGTCAGACGTGTGCGAGGAGAACGATGAGCAACCAGTCAGCGGTCAATCGCG
The DNA here is from genome assembly GCF_003428695.1 of Actinomadura logoneensis. Classification (GTDB taxonomy): domain Bacteria; phylum Actinomycetota; class Actinomycetes; order Streptosporangiales; family Streptosporangiaceae; genus Spirillospora; species Spirillospora logoneensis. Next base: position 14,100 of record NZ_QURH01000034.1, on the reverse strand, counting down.
AACACATGCAGCAGGCGGCCGGCAGCGTCCAGACCGCCGCGGGGGAGATCAACCAGGTCAAGGGACAGCTCAACGGCCACCACGCGGAGCTCCAGGCGGCGTGGAAGGGAGACTCGTCGGCCGCGTTCACGAACGTCTACAACATTTTCGAGTCCGAGTTCTCCAAGGTTCTCAAGGACCTCAACGTCATCCACGAGAAGCTCGTGCACACGAAGATCAAGTACGAGGCCGCCGAGCAGCAGAAGACGGAGCGCGTCAACCATCTTCGTGGCGTCATCTGAGCCGTCCGTCCCGAGAGACCTGGAGGAAGCACGATGAGCGACATTTTTATCCACTTCGGTGGGATGCAGAACGCCCAGCAGAACTTCCTGGCCGCGCTGAACAAGTACAACTCCATCCTGGAGCAGCTCCACTCCCAGGTGCGCAACCACCTGGCCGAGTGGGACGGCGACGCCCGCGCTGCATACGACGCCAAGTCGCGCGAGTGGGCGGTGGCCGCGCAGCGCATGGCGACCGCCGTGTCCGGCATGAGCAAGGCGATCGGCGAGTCGCATGACATCCACCGCGGTGCCGAGGGGCAGAACGTCGGCGTGTGGAGCGGCTGAGCCCTCCGATCCCACGGAAGGAGCCGAGCAGCATGCCCCCCAAAGACCCCAATGACGTCCTGAACGGCATCATCCCCGGCATCACCCCCCAGGCCGGCCACCCCACGTTCGACCCCAACCGTCCGGATCTGTTCCTCAAGACGGTTCCGGTCGGCCGCGGAGGCGGCGGTGGTGGGCACGTGATGGCCATTCCGGAGCAGATCCGGAAGGTCGCCGATGAGATGGAGAAAGACGTCAGCGCTCTGGAGCAACAGCTCGGCGCGCTGAAGGCACAGTTCGGCGAGGTCGGCGGATGGGACGTCGCCAAGGCGCTCCATTCGAACGTCGGCAAGGCGCACGTGAACATGGTCGAGGGCATCCAGGCATATATCAGGGCGTACCGAACCGTCATCACGCGCGTTCGCGAGACCGCCACCAGGTACAGCACCGCCGAGGGCGGTGCGAAGAACGCCAGCGACGCTCCACGTAAGACGCTGGACGGTCCACCTGCCCCTTGGCGGCCCTCGTGACCGAGCAGAGAGGCCAGAGGAGGCCGCATGGGCGGTGACGTCCGCCACGAGAAGATCAGGCCGGGCAGCCTTCCACACGGCAATCCCGCCCAGTACGACTACGACAGCATCAACAAGCTCCTCATGGGCGCGACTCCGGAGTCTCTGGACCAGCTCGCGTCGAGCTACACCGGTGTGTCGGGTGCGTTGAGCAAGATCGAGGGCAGCCTCGTCACCCACATGCAACGGCTCACCAAGGTCTGGGGCGGCGATGCCCAGGAACTGGGCGTCGCCAACGTCAGGCTGCTCAACCAGGCCTCGACCACCCTGTCCGAGGCGACCAGCAAGTTCGGCGGCGCGCTGACGGAGGCATCGGGCGCGATCAAGACCAGCAAGGCGTCGATGCCGACGAAGACGGCTCCGACGAACCCGAACACCATGCCCAGCCGGGCGGCGGACATCCTCGCTCCGCAGCGGGACAACCAGGCGGCACGGGACCACCTCGCCAAGACGAACAGCGAACTCGCCAAGGCGTACTCCAAGATCCCCGGCACCGTCTCACTGCATCTTCCTGGAAAGGGACTGGAAGAGGGGAGCTATCCGGGGTCGGGCGGTAGCGGCCCAGGCAGCGGCGGTGGAGGCCTTTCAGGCCCTGGGGGTGGACCAGGCGCTCATCAGCTACCGCCGTCCAGCCGTCAGCCGGGCAACGGAGGCGGCGGGGGCGGTGGAACGGGGCCTGGCCAGGGCTATGGTCCAAACCCAGACCGGCCCGGACTCGGCGGCGGTCATGGTTCCGAACTCCAGGAGAATCCCCCCGAGGCGTCAGGTCCGCATGGAAGCGGACCAGGCGGAAGCACGCCGAATGGACCTCCGAATGGAAATCAGCCAGGTCCCTCGCCTGGTACGGGCGGTGGACGAGGCCCCGGCTACATCCCGCCGGGCAGCGGCCCGGGATACAACCCGCCGGGACGAGGGAAGCAGCCGTCCGGAAACCCTCCGATCGGCAAAGGACCGGGTAGCCGAGGCCCCGAGCTGGACGTTCCCGGTGGCCGTGGTCCGAGCGGTCGACTCGTCCCGCCGGAAGGCATGGGGCCAGGAGGACGGCTAGCACCAGGCGCGGTACGTGGTGGTCCGCTCAGCTCCCAAGGTGTGCTCGGTGGGCCAAGGGGCGGAGCTGTCGGTGCTGAAGGGGCTCTCCTGCGCGAGCCTGGAGTGATCGGTAGCGGCAGGTTGGCGGGGCCCGCTTTCGGAGAGGCTTCCGCGATGGAAGCGACCGCCGGGGGGCGTGCGGTCAGCGGTATGCCCATGGGAGGCGCGGCCGGCGCCGGCGGGAACCACAAGCCGGACCGCGAGAGGTCTTCGTGGCTGACCGAAGATCCGGACGTCTGGCAGGACGACGACAGCACAGCGCCGAGTGTCCTCGGCGAACGGAGCCGACGGAAAAGTTCGTGAAGGTCATGAACGAAAGGGCAGCGCCGCGCAGGTGGATCGCGGTGGTTTGTTCGGCGCTGCTTTTCGCCTTCCACACAGGCAGCGCCGCCGCGGCCACCTCCCCTCGTTCCGAGGAGTGGTGGTTCCCAGCGTGGGAGATACCCGAGATCTGGAAGGTGACGAAGGGGGCGGGCGTCATTGTCGCGGTGATCGACTCAGGCGTGGAAGCCCGCCTCCCGGATCTACGGGGAGCCGTCCTCAAAGGCGGAAGCGTGGGATGGGGCCTTCATGGTGACGGCCGAACCGATCACGACGACGAAAAAGGAGGGCATGGTACGGGCATGGCCGCGCTGATAGCCGGCCAAGGCACGGGCACAGGCATGACCGGTGTGGCGCCCGAGAGCCGAATCCTGCCCGTCCTCGCTGACGAGGACTCCTGGCCGGAAGGGGTGCGGTTCGCCGTCGATCACGGCGCAAAAGTGATCAACATGTCGGTGGGAGCGGAAGCGGCAAGCTGCGAAACGAAGCTCCAAAGCGCGATCTCATACGCCATCGAGCATGATGCGGTCGTGATCGCCGCTGCGGGCAACAAATCCTGGGAGGATAACAGCAGGATTTCTCCGTCGAATTGTGCCGGTGTTCTGACGGTGGGTGGACTTGACCAGAACCTGGGAATCTATAGCAACAGCACGCCAGGTGCCTATACGGCGGTAGCGGCACCAGCTGTGAACGTCGGATCGATTGGTAGAGCCGGTATTTTCGGCGCGGTCAACGGCACGAGCAGTGCGACGGCCCTCACGTCCGGCGCTATCGCACTCCTTCGCTCACGCTTCCCGGAAGAACCGGGCCGACGGATTGTCCAACGCGTCCTTAACACGGCCCGGGATGTAGGGGACAAGGGGTGGGACAAACTCACCGGCAACGGCGCGGTGATCCCCTATGCAGCAATGATCGGTAGTGTCCCGAAGAATGCCCCGAACAGCGTCTATGAACGCTATGACCAGTGGAAGCGGTTGCAGGAGAAACCCAAGCCCTCTCCAGATCATCAGCCTGTACGGAACAGGGTCAGCTCCAAGGAAAACCCGAATAGTGCGATCCTCCCGGTTGGAGCGGCGGCCCTTGTAACAGTCTTTTTGTTCACGGCAACTGTGCTGCTGGTCAACCACCGTCGAAAGCGTGGACTGCTGAGACGTTCACGGTCTTTGTAGGGCACGGATGAGTGACGAGAGGAGCGGAAACGGTGAGCTCGTTGAGGGATGCGCTGAACAGGAGCACTCCTCGTGCACCCGCCGACGAACAGGAAGTGGCCAGGCGGAGGTCTGTACGGCGACCGGGGGCGCCGAGGGAGGTGTCGGCGGAGGCGGAGAAGCAGAGCGAAGTTCCGACAGCCTTTCCTGAGAGCGGAGGAGCATCCTCTTCGGTTACACAGCCAAAGGAGGCGGCCAAAGCCGAGATGCCGATAGATACCACAGAGATGTTCGAAGAGCTTGATATGGACGCCATCGAGCGGGAAGAACGTTTGGTGCGATTGCTGTCCGAAGTAACGTTCGAAGAGCACAGCCGGGACGGAGTCATATCTGTCACTTGTGACGGATGGGGAGAATTGGTCGACATCCAATTGAAGGCGACGCCCACGCGAGCCTCGGAGACAGGTGACTTCGGTCAGGAAATAGTCGACTTGGCCGCTAGGGCCGCGTCCTCTGCGAGGCAGCACCAGGACGAACTTAAAGAGCAGCTGAACATCTTTACTGGAGAGTACTGATGGCCTCCTCGCGGAGAGGAATACTGCAGGTCTCAGAAGTGGGCATGGGCGACCTGGACGAGGCCGCCAACAGGATGAGCATCATCGAGGACCAGGTCACTGAATACACAAACAGGCTCGATTCGGCTTTTGCGCTGGTTTCCTCATCGTTCTTCGTGGGGGAGATTGGCGACGGGCTGGGAACGGTCGTCATCAACGGTGCCGGTGACCTCGTGGAAGTCAACTTCGCGCCGGAGCGAGTGTGCGAGACGAGGGCGCAGGAGCTCAGTGAAAAACTCATGGCGGCCCTGGCTAGTGCACGAGCCGAGAAGTTCGAACGTCTGCGTGGCGACCTTAAGCGGGCGGCGCGCGAGATTATTTTCTAAGGAGTCGAGCTGATGGTAGTCAATGGTAAGGGGCCGCGAGGTGGCGGGAAAGGCGGGGGCGCGAAAGGCGGTAGTGGGAAAGGCGGCGGGAAGGGATCGGGAGGCGCGAAGGGGGGCGGCGCCGGGGGAAAGGGCGCAGCAAACTCTAGTTCCGTCCAAGAGGCGCTTCCGGGAGGCAAGATGCCGGGAGCATTCCTGGAAGCCGCTGAAGCCGTGGGTATGCTCGCCGCAGTAACACTCGCTTACAGAAACCTCATGAAGACGCGACCCAATCCGCCGCTTGTAAGGAAGGCCGCAGGTCATTGGTTTGCAGCTTCCAATAAATATAAGGAGTCCCTGGATTCTCTTCAGGCGGCACATTATGATCTAGGAATCCATTGGAGCGGCCCCGCTTACATGGCCTTCAAAGGTTATATGACCGGAACGGTCATCGAGGTAGCCAAAAACAACTCCGAAGCAATGAAGGATGCGGCGCATCAGCTCATCACGCTGCATAATTCGCTCGTCGATATGTACAACGAGGCCATGAAAGAATTTATGGCAACCGTGGATAAAGCACTTGACTATTACCTCAAGCTGAATGAGGCCAAGGGGGACATGAAGAAGGCTGTCAAGAGCGTACTTGCATCCTTCCTCAGTATGTGGGTGCGAACCGTCCAGAACCATGTGGTGCTGGTAAGGAACCTCGTTGACAAGGGGGCGGCAGCGATGACAGAACTTCAGGGGGCGATCGGTGCCATCCGGCCGCCTAGGGGCATGGGAGGGGCGATCAAGAATAAGGGCCAGTGGAGTTTTACCGGATGAGAACTGGTTCTGTGCTCGCAGTTCTGACCACAGGAGTTTTCCTGGTGGGCGGGCTGACTAGTTGCTCGAGCGATGGCAGAGGGCATAGCCGTGCGGGTTCGACAGACGCCCCAATTCCGACCGGCGCGAAGGATATCGCGCCCTGTACTGTGCTCTCAGCGGCTCTTGTGAAAAGAATATTGGGTCCCTATGACCAGGTACAACGTCGTGCCGCACAGGACAAGGGGTGCGAGTGGTCGACAAAGGATGGCGCCAAGGAGAGCAAGGCTCCGGGGAATATTGTCTCCGAAATTGACATTCAAATGAGTAGGCGTGCGGGAGACGAAAAGTTCGCCAACGCGAGGATCAGCTACAAAGGATTTCAAGGATCCAGGGCCTGTCGATCATTCGTGAGCCCTGCCGACGAGAGCTGCTGGAGCTATTCTGGCGATCCACATGGATCCATTGTAGTGGTTCTGCGCAAAGGTTACTATACGGTCCTTTTCGCCTATAATTCAATTGCGATTCCTGGCGACGGTGCGGGGCGCGAGGGGATAGCAAAATCCCTGGCGAACGACGCGGTCGCGAATATTCCTTGACGATTTTCTTGAAGGTGGTGCACAGATATGGGTGATGGATATCGCGTTGATGGAGTTGGATATATCATTCAGTCCGGCGACGCGATCAATGAAGCAGTCAATCTCTGGTCGGCGGCTTATGCAGAGATCAGTAAGGCCGAACTGGGGTCCGGCGCGCTCAGTAAGGCTGGCGAAGGTGCGCGCAGAGCCTACGAGACCAGTGTCCGTGGGGCAACGATGAAGAGTCTCGAGGCGGCACAGAATTCGTTGATCCAGACGCGTGAGGCCATGTACCAGATCGCGGGCGTTTACAACGAAGCCGAGCTTGAGGCGATGGCGCGAGCAGCCAAGGCACGCGGGCCTCTCCATCGACCGGAAATCGACGACGCGCGACACTAGAGGGAAACTGCCAGTCGATCTAGGGGTTTTTGTTCTATCTTGCTGGCCGATCGAACAAGTCGGCCCCTGTGATCTGGAGTGGAGTTTTCGTCGCCTGGCCTTCCCGGTGGAGAGACGCTGGATGGAGGAGTTGCCTGAACGGCCGGATCTGCTGACGGGGTGCCTCGGCCGCCGGAGGCGCCGTGGAGTCGTGCCTGGGCGCAGGAGAGGCGCGAGAAGTTCCAGCCGCCCGGAGGGACGCCGCCGAAGGCCCCTGACGGCAGGGGGCCCTCCCTGGAATGGGTTCCTCGATCCTGGCGGGGGGTATTTTCCGCCACGGCCTTCTTCCTTGTCGTTCTCTCCCTCGTCTTCACGGCGGAGGCCGGAGGGCTCGGATGGATGCGGAATAGCTCATTGTGGTGCGCTGAGGCCGTAGTGACGGCAGCTGCCGTCCCGTGGATATTCTGCGGGATGAGGGAGTTCGCGGCCGGGGCTGACTGGCTGAGGAAGGGCCGCATATGGGTCGATGTTTATAACCTGGTCGAGGTGGAGATCGAACCCAGGAAAAGAAACGCGGATTTCCTTGTGCTCAAGGACCGGGCGGGGCGTTCGATCACGGTGGGCGTCGACGATGTCCAGGAGAACGCCAGGCTGTGGGAACTCGTTTATAACGGCATTCTGCATTCCGTGGCCTGCGGGGTCAGTGTGGATGAAGGCACGGCCTTGGACCTGTGTCTCCCCTTTGCGAGTTCTATGGGCACCCGTTTCAGGACGACGGTGCGACAGAGTGGCTGAGTGGCGATTTCTACGACCCGCGGCGCCGTGAGGAGGAGATCGAGCGGTTGTGCGGCATCCTCGATCGCTCCAGGGCGCAGGGTGATGTCCTGGAGCTTGCCGATGCCGCTCGGCGGCGCGGAATAATTCGTGCTCAAAGTGGCGAGTTGCGCGGTGCGGGCGCGGATCTGGTGACCGCCATGACCTGTCGGCGAAATTTGGGGATCTCCGACGAGGTGGAGATCCACTGGCTGAGGAGGATCCGCGAGGCCCGGGGGAGGGGAAATTCGGACGCCTGGTCGGAGGGGGATTCCCGGCCGAAGTCGCTCTTGAGATCGAAGCGAGGTTGAACGCCGGCTCGGAGGGATGAGCTCCTCATCGAGGGCGGGGAGACCGAAGTCTGGCCTGGTGTTCCCGGCTCAGTCTGTGACGTCGTCGAAGGCGGTCACGCGGGTGCCTCGGTGGCGCAGAGGATTCCGTTGTGGCGGTGAGTCAGGGCTTCGGCGCAGTGATGGGCGATGGTGGACGCGGTGTCCGGCGTCGCGGCGGCGCGGATGTCGATCCACCATGTGGGTACCGGTACCGGGACGTTCAGCAGGCGCTCGGTCTCGCCTGGGACTTCGACGCGGCGTGGTTCGGCGATGAAGACGAGGAGGCGGCCCCCGGCGTCGAAGAGCAGCGTTGCGCCGTTCGAGTGGCCGATCGACAGGGCGGCGTCGCGGAGGGCGTCCGAGTTCGACAGGGCTGCGTCGATGTCGGGTGGTTCAGGGAGCAGGACGACCAGTTCGCGGCTCATACGCTGCCTCCGGCGAGCGAGAGAGTGAACGCCTCGTCGGCGATACGGGTCGCGGCCTCACGGGTGGAGGTGCTGAGCAGGCCGCTGGCGATCGAGGCTCCCGCGGCCAGGTGGCGGTCGAAAGGGATGATCACGACGGACTGGCCTGCTCCGCCGAGAAGGCGTTGCGCGAGGGCCAGGTCGGTGTCGGGGACGGGTGTGTGCGAGACGAGCACGATCACCGTCCGGGCCAGGAGATCGGCGTGGCCGTTGCGTGCGAACCAGTCGATGGCGGAACGGGCACTGAGCGTGCCGTCTCCCGTGGCGGGAGCGACGAAGATCTGGGCGTGGGCCGCGTTCAGGATGTCCCGGTGGAGCGGCGAGACCAGGCCCGCTCCGCAGTCGACGACCGTTGTGGAGAAGTAGCGGCCCAGTCGTCCGAGGGCGGCGTGGAAGGTCTCGAAGTCGAGGTCCGCCCCCACCGAGCCGTGGCCGCTCGCCGCGAGTACCCAGAGCCCGCCAGGGGTCCGGGTGAGGTAGGAGGCGGTCTCCTCGAAGGTCGTGGGACGGGCGGCGGCCAGGTCGCGGAGGGAGCGCGTGGGGCGGATACCGAGTCGGGGGGCGAGGGATCCGAGGCCAGGATCGGCGTCGACGGCCGCTACGCGGTCGGTGCGGTGCTCGCGGATCACCTCGGCGACGAGCGCGGTGATACTGCTCTTGCCCGCGCCGCCTCGGATGCTGGTGACGACGATGCGGCGGCAGGACGGCACCGCGTGGTTCATCCGCTCGGCCAGTCGGCTCGTGTCCCGGACGTCCCCGGCCGCCGACGCGCCGACGATGCGCCGCATGCCGTGGCCGAGGCGCCGCACTGTCGAATCGCCGTGCCGAACTCTCCGGACCATCTCGTCCGCGGACGGGCCCGGGACAGGCCGCTGGTGCATCGAGGGCCGTTGCGCCGGCGTGGGGGGTGAGGACGCGGGAGCGGGCGGTGAGGCGGTCGCCGCGGTCCTTTCGGGCGTGAAGGTCTGGTGGGTGGCGGCGGACCAGTCCACGGACGCCAGCGGAGCCTGGGGTGGTTCGGGCTGCTGTGCCAGCTCGTGCGGCTTCTGGGGCTGAGGGAGGCCCCACCCCGCGGACGCCTCCGTTACCGGCTGCTCCGGTGGCTCGGCCTGGAGCGCGGCACCGAGGAGGCTCGGCCGCTGGAACTGGGCGGTCGCCTGTCTCTGGCCTGCCGGCCGCGAACCGGAGGACAGGGCGGTCGGGGATGGGCTCGGAGGTGCGGGGACGGACGGTGGAGGGACGAGGGGTGCGGTCGGTGGGTGCGGGGTGAGGAGCACCAGCCCGGTGTCGAGGAGGCCGAGGTCGCGGAGCACGTCGTGCTGCCAGTCTCGCTCGGTCACCGATCTCCCCTCAGCGGTGCTGCCGTAGTCAGGCTGACTGGTGGAATCTGGACGAGTCTAGACCCCGGTTGATCGCGTGGCGCCCCCTGATCGTCAGAGGTAGAGGCCGGGGGCTATGGCTGTGGTGGGGAGGGTGGTGGGGAGGTCTTCGGGGCGCAGGACGGCCGGGTCGGGGGACGAGGTCGTCGTCAGGCGGACGGACTGGGAGGCCACGGCGGCATCGAGGAGGTTGCGGATGAAGCGGCCGTTGCCGAAGGACGGGCCGCGCGGGACGGTCCGCAGCAGGGCGCGGAGGGTCTCGCGGACGCCGTCGGCCAGGGTGAGGCCGTCGGCGGCGGCGAGGACCTCGAAGATCTGCACGAGCTCGGAGTCGGTGTAGTCCGGGAAGCGGAGGCGCTTGGGGAAGCGGGACTCCAGGCCGGGGTTGGCCGCCAGGAAGGCGGTCATCTCGCGCTCGTAGCCGGCGGCGATGACCAGCAGGTCGCCGCGGTACTCCTCCATGAGCTTGACCAGGGTGGCGACGGCCTCGGCGCCGTAGGCGTCCGCGCCGAGGGCGTACGCCTCGTCGATGAACAGGACGCCGCCGAGGGCCTGCTCGACGGCGGCCTTGACGCGCGGTGCGGTCTGGCCGAGGTAGCCGCCGACCAGGTCGCCGCGTCCGACCTCGACGAGGTGGCCGGACGACAGCAGGCCGAGGTCGGCGTGGACGGCGGCGACCAGCCGGGCGACGGTGGTCTTGGCGGTGCCGGGGCCGCCGGAGAAGACCATGTGCCGGGTGGGGTGGACGCCGGGACGGCCCGCGGCGCGGCGCAGTTCGGCGCTGCGGGCCTCGGCGGCCAGCCGGTGCACCTCGGTCTTGACGTCGCGCAGGCCGACCAGGGCGTCGAGGGCGGCGAGCGGGTCGGCGGCGACGACCGCGCGGGACGCGCCGGTGAGCGAGTCGGGGATGTCGGCGGGCAGCAGCTCGGCGAGGCGCTCGGCGGACGGCCGCTTCAGCGCCGTGACGCGGCGGGCCTGGAGCGCCTGGGCGCGCTCGCACAGGTTGCGCATCAGGCGGGCGTTGCCGAAGGCGCGTCCGCGCGGGGCGCGGCGGAGTAGGTCGGCGACCTTCGCGGCGGCCTCCCCGGTCAGCGTCAGCCCGGCGGCGGCGGCCATCCGGGAGAAGATCTCGACGAGTTCGGCGTCGGTGAAGTCGGGGAACCGGACGGTCACCGGGAACCGGGAGGACAGCCCCGGGTCGGACGCGACGAACCGCTGCATCTCGCGCTCGTAGCCCGCGGCGATGACGACCAGGTCGTCGCGGTGGTCCTCCATCATCTTGACCAGCTCGGCGACGGCCTCCGGGCCGTAGTCCTCCGACAGGTCGGACTGGGCGAGCGAGTACGCCTCGTCGATGAACAGGACGCCGCCGACCGCGCGCCGGACGACCTCGCGGGTCTTCACGGCCGTCTCGCCGAGGTACTGGCCGACCAGCTGCGCGCGGGAGACCTCGACCAGGTGCCCGGACGACAGGACGCCGAGGTCCTTGTAGAGGCGGGCGAGCAGTCGCGCTACCTCGGTCTTGCCGGTGCCGGGGTTGCCGGTGAACAGCATGTGCCGGGACGGCGCCCCGGCGGGCAGCCCGGCGTCGCGGCGCAGCCGGGCGGCGTTCGCCCCGGCGACCATGAGTTCGATCTCCTGCTTCACCGGCGCGAGGCCGACCAGGGCGGCCAGCTCGACGTGCGGATCGGAGGCGGTGCCGGCGGCGTCGAAGCGCGCCGGGATGTCGGCGCGCTTGACCACGGGCTCCTCGCCGGGCGCGGTGCGGGCGCGGACGTCGGCGACCACGACGTCGGCGAGGCGCTGCGCGAGCCGGGCGTTGCGCAGGTTCCGGACGGCCGGGGTGCGGGCGAGCAGGTCGCCGGCGGCGGTCAGGGCGCGCTTGTGGGCGCGGGCGCCGCGCGCGGCGAGGGCGCGGGAGAACAGCTCGGCGAACGCGTCGGGGGTGAACGGGCGGGTGTGGACGACCTCGAACCGCAGCGACAGCGCCGGGTTCACCTCGCGGATGCGCTCGTCGCCGCCCGGCTCGCACAGCGCGACCACGTGCAGGTCGTCGTGGACGTCCAGGGCGCGGTGCAGCTCCTCGACGATCGCCTCGCCGCTGCGCGGGTCGCGGGACATGTCGTCCAGGCCGTCGATCACCATGAGCCGGGACCCGGCGGACTCGCGCGCGTCGTTGTACAGGTGCGTGGTGGCGGCCGAGACCTCCTTGCCCGCGAAGAAGTCGTCGGCGAGCCAGAGCGGGGACGCGGTGACGCCGCGGTCGAGCAGCAGCCGGGCGACGTGCTGGGCGGCGTCCCGCTTGCCGGTGCCGTCCGGGCCGACCAGCATCAGCCGGACGGGCCGGTCGCCCTCGGCGATCCGGGTCAGGGCGGCGACCACGTCGGGCTGCCCGACCAGGCCCGAGCCGATCTCGGCGGACGGGCGCGGCCGGCGCGAGCGCGGCGTGCCCTTCCCGACGGACGAGGCGAGCGGGTTCACGACCGTGCGGCGCGGCCGGAACAGCCGCCGCAGGTCGTACTGGAACTGGCTGACCGGGATCGACTGCGGGTCGGGGATGTCGCAGTCGGCGGGCAGCCCCTGCACGGACCCGGTGAACCGGACGGCCATGTCGAGCCAGCCGCGGCAGGCGTCCGCCTCGCCCGCGCCGAGCGCCCGGGCGAGCCACGCCCGCACGCCCTCGCTCCACTCGGAGGCGTCGAACCCGGCGTCCCGGACGTGCGCGAACCGCTCCAGCAGCTCGCCGTAGGCGTCCTCGCCGAGCACGGCCGACAGCTCGGCCGGGACCTCCCGCAGGCCGCCCTGCAGGAGCAGGTGGACGTAGAGGTCCTGGACGGACTCCTCGCGCGGCGCGGCGGCCCGCAGGTGCTCGTGCGCGGGGGTGAGCCCGGCGCAGATCCACTCCAGGTAGCCGATCGGGCCGGCGAGCTCGGGCAGGGCGGCGACGACGTCGTCGGGGGCGTGGTCCATCCACGCCTGGCGCTGGTCGACCAGGTGGTCGGTGATGTCCAGGGCGGGCGGCGGGTCGGCGAGCAGCCGGGCGAGCGCCTGCCGCCGGGGCTCCAGCGGCTCGACCCCCGCCAGGACGTCCAGCGACTCGCGGGCGAGGGTGAGCGCGAGCTCCCGGTCGCCGGAGTCGCCCAGCCACTCCAGCGGGCGGAAGTTCCCGCTGGTCACGATCCAGGCGGGGAAGTCCAGCAGGAGCTCGCGGGGCTCGCGGTGGTACTTGCCGAAGAACTGGTACTGGAGCCGGGAGTGCGATCCGGTGCACACCGCCGAGCCGCCGCCGAGGAACTCCAGGGCGAGCACCAGGTCGCCGAGGACGAGCGGGGACGGGGCGGTCAGCAGCTCCAGGTCGTCGGTGGTGAGGTCCTTGCAGCGGGGGTCGTTGATCAGCGTCTCGACGCGGTCGCGGATCTCGGCGAACAGGCCGTCGGGCACGCGCCACGGGCCGTGCGCCCAGTAGTCGCAGACCGGTTCATCGGTGACCAGTAGCTCCAGATGCTCTGGCAGCGCCACGCAAGACCCCCTCGCCAACAAACCCGGCGTAAAGGTTAGGCCGTCTCCGTGACAACTGTGGCCAGGTTTACCCGTCTGCGCGTACGGCGTAACCGCCGAGTGAGGGTTCCAGGAGGTCGAACGCCCGGGCGGCTCCCCGGGTGAGCTCGGCGGCGATCTCCTCGTGCGTCCGGCCGTCCGCGGTGCGGCGCAGCGCCTCGTCGAACAGGACCCGGTGGACGCCGCCGAGCTGGGCCGCCGCGAGCCGGGGCAGCAGCCCGGGCCGGTCGCCGCCGACCTGTGCGCCGCCCGCCGCCGGGGCTTCGGAGGCGCCTGCGCCCGGGGTTTCGGAAGCGCCTTCGCCCTGGGCTTCGGAGGTGCCTTCGCCCGGGGTTCCGGAGGGCTCTTCGCCCTGGGCTTCGTCCAGCGCTTCGGCGAGGGCGTGCTCGCGCTCCTCGTGCAGTTCGCGGATCCGGGCCACCAGGGTCGGGCTGCCGAGGAGCATCCGGGCGAAGGGCTCGCCGCTGAACCCGGCCACGGCCGCGCGCCGTCCGACCGCGTCCAGGTAGGCGCGGCGGAGCGCGGCGAGCGCGGACTCGCCGGGCGCCCGGCCGCGGACCGTCGCGGCGGGCCAGGACACGAACTCCGCGTGGATGTCGAGGGCGAGGTCCTCCTTGCGCGGGAAGTAGTTGGTGACGGTCATCTTCGCGACCCCGGCCGCCTCGGCGATCTCGGCGATCGTGACCCGCTCGAACCCGCGCTCCAGGAACAGCCGGGTGGCGGCGTGCGAGATGGCGAGCCTCGTCCGGCGCTTCTTCCGGGCCCGCACTCCCTCGGTCTCCGCGGTCATACCGAGATCTTAGGACGGACCCAGGAAAAGACCGCCCGGAACCCCGGAGGAGGGTGATGTGGATCATGGTGAACCCGAAGGGATCACCATCCCGTCACATCTCCATGTCCGGTTCGCCTTGATGTCGGACTTGCGTTGAGTTGTGGTGCCAGAGTGGACGGCGACCGGGTGCGTTGCCCGGCCGGTTCACGGACTGGAGTGGCGGGATGGAGACCAGGCGGCTCCGGCGGCTGTTGGCCGCGGCGGCGCTGGCGACGACGGCGGTCACGGCGGTGGCGGCGGCGTCCGTCCCGGAGGCGTCGGCCTCGGTGGCGGGCGCGCGGACGGGCGCGCTCCCCGCCAGCCCGCCGCTTCCGTGGACCGCTCCTCTGCCC
>NZ_QURH01000238.1 GCF_003428695.1 Actinomadura logoneensis | reverse complement strand
GCGCCCGGTCGCTCGGCGCGCTCGTGCCGCTCCCGCCGCCCTCGCCCGCCGCCGACCGCGACGAGCCGTCCGGGCCGGGGGCCGACGAACCGCTCGCCAGCGCGTTCGTCTGCCCGTCCGGGCCCCGGAAGGTGTAGACGCCGGGCGTCGACCGGCTGGCCAGCAGGTAGGTGATGCCGACCAGCGCCGTCCCGCAGACCAGGAACAGCGCCCCGTACAGCAGCGTGAGGCGGAGGCGGACGGTGCGGCCGGCCAGGACGGTCCGCAGGAGACGGGGAAGGCGCACGGACGGGCCCCTCAGATCCGGTAGCCGGACTTGGCGACCGTGGCGATGACCTGCGGTTCGCCGAGCTTGGCGCGGAGCCGGCTGACGGTGACCTTCACGGTCTTGGTGAACGGGTCGGCGCTCTCGTCCCAGACGCGCTCCAGCAGTTCCTCGGCCGAGACGGCGCGGCCGTCGGCGGCGAGCAGCACCTCCAGCACGCCGAACTCCTTCGGCGCGAGGTCGAGCCGCCGGCCGCCGCGCACCGCGCTCCGGCGCGCGGTGTCCACGACGATGTCGCGGTGCCGCAGCACCGGCGGGGCCACCGGGTGCGCCCGGCGGGCGAGCGCGCCGATCCGCGCGACCAGCACCGGGAAGTCGAACGGCTTGGGCAGGTAGTCGTCGGCGCCGATGCCGAGGCCGTCCACCAGGTCCTCCGTGGTCGCGGCGGCGGTCAGCATCAGCACCCGGCTGCGGCTCCCGGCCAGGATCAGCCGCGCGCACACCTCGTCGCCGTGCAGGCCGGGCAGGTCCCGGTCCAGCACGACCACGTCGTAGTCGTTGACGAGCGCGCGCTCCAGTCCTGACGGGCCGTCGAACGCCACGTCCACGGCCATGGTCGCGCGGCGCAGGCCGACGGCGACCGCCTGCGCCAGCTCCTCGTCGTCCTCGATCACCAGGACCCGCACGTGCGCTCCTCCCGACGGAACAGTCCCCGTGAGCCACCGCTCCCGGCGCGCCATCCCGGATGCGCGGGACGCGCGGCCGACCACGGCTCCATCATGCCCCCGCCCCCGGTTTCAGGGAGGTCTCAGCCTCCGCGGCCCCGGCCCCCTATGTCAGCCGTCGACCTCCTCCCCGGGCAGGGGGGCGGCGGTACGTTTACGTGCTCGGAATCGAAAACGGGGCGCACCGTCCATCCCGGGACGGCGACAGAGAACTGTCGTGGTGGACAATTCGCGGAGCGTGCAGGGCTTCCAGGGAAACACATATGGACACTTGCGCGAAGGGCGGTCGTTGGTTGATACCTCTCCGAAACCACCCGCTCGGTAGAACTCCATGTCAGATGTGCGCTGACAGAAGGAGCAGATCATGCAACCACGCATCGGGCGCCGCGCGCCCGCGACCGTCCTGCTGGCCACCGGCCTGGCATTGCTCACCCTGGTGGCGAGCGGGTGCGGGTCGTCCGACGACGGAGGCAAGAAGGGCGTGGCCGCGGTGGACGGCACCGGCGCCCCCCAGGGCAGCGGAGGCGGAGGCGGAGGTGGGGGCGGTGGCAAGGCCCCGAGCGACCAGCAGGTCTACGACGGGCTGCTCAAGTACGCCAAGTGCATGCGCTCGCACGGGATCAGCAGGTTCCCCGACCCGGTCCTCGGCAAGGGACTGCAGGTCAACGGCAACGACGTGGGGTCCGACACGGCGACCTACAAGTCCGCCGACGCCGCCTGCAAGTCCCTGATGCCGGCCGGAGGCGCCGGCGACAACCCACCCAGGGACCGTGCCGTGGCCCTGAAGCACGCGCAGTGCATGCGCGCCCACGGCGTGGTCAAGTACCCCGACCCGAATCCCAACGGCGGCGTGAACCTCGACGGGGACAAGATCGGAATGACCCCGGGCAACCCCGTCTTCCAGGCCGCCGAGAAGGCGTGCCGGCAGTTCCTGGGCGCCACCGGGCAGGCGGGCGGCTGACCGTCCGCCTGCCCGGCCGGAGAACCGGTCGTCGGCGCGCCCCGGCGGCGTCCGGGGAAGGTGTCACGCCTTTCAGGGACGCCGTTTCTGAAAAGGGGCCGGTGACGATACCCGGCCGAAACTCGGCCCCCGACAGGATCGAATCAGAAACGCCGACGAATGCGAGGGGGAACAATGGAGGGATCCGGCCGATGAATGCCGCACCGACCGCGCTGGAAAGCGAACCGGAGACCCGATCGCCGCGCACCGCCGCGGCGATCCGGAGGCGGCGCCGGCGGATCGTGACGACCGTCGTGGTCGTCACGGTCGTCACGGTCGTCGTGGGTGGCGCGGGGTACTACATGGCCGAGGACGGCGGCGGCCGGAGCAAGCCCCCGACGACCGTCCCCACGGGCACGGCGACCGTCACCCGCGGGACCCTGACCGCCCGCACCTCGGTGAGCGGGACGCTGACCTACGCGGGCGGCTACCAGGCCGTCAACCAGGCGTCCGGCGTCATCACCGGACTGCCCCGGCTCGGCCAGGTCGTCCGGCAGGGGCAGGTGCTCTACCGGGTCAACGGCCGGCCGGTCGTGTTCCTCAAGGGCCTCGATACGCCCATGTACCGGGACCTGAGGAAGGGCATGTCCGGGCCGGACGTGCGGGAGCTCAACGCGGCGCTGGCCGCCTCCGGACACGACGTCCACGGCACCCTCTCGTCGGATTCCGACACCTACACGGAGGCGACCGCCGCCGCCGTCAAGAGCCTCCAGGACGCCCTCGACGTGAAGCAGACCGGCAGGCTCGGCAAGGGCGACGTCGTGTTCATCGGCGTCACCAGGATCAGGGTCACCGCGCTGCAGGCCCGGCTGGGCGGCCCGGCCCAGCCGGGCGGGGTGGTCCTCACGGGCAGCTCCACCCGGCGGCAGGTGAACGTCGACGTCGACGCGTCCCTGCAGGAACGGCTGAAGGAGGGCCAGAAGGTCGTGATCACGCTGCCCAGCGGTGCGGACGTCAAGGGCTCGGTGTCGTCGGTCGGCACCGTGGTGAAGAAGGGCCAGGGCGGCCGGTCCACCGTCTCGGTCGCCATCACGCCCGCCGACTCCAAGGCGACGGGCGGCCTCGACCGGGCCCCCGTCGGAGTGTCGATCACCACCGAGAGCGTGGAGGGCGCCCTGATGGTCCCGGTCAACGCGCTGCTGGCGCTGCTCGGCGGCGGCTACGGCATCGAGGTCGTGGACGCGGACGGCTCGCACCACCTGGTGCCGGTCACCCTCGGACTGTTCGACGACACCGCCGGAAACGTCCAGATCACCGGCAAGGGCGTCGTCCCCGGGCAGAAGGTCGTGGTGCCGACCTCATGAGCGCCGACGACATGACCGCTGACGACGTGACCGCGGCGCGGGCCGACGACACGCGCCCCGAGCAGACCCTGCCCTACGGAACCGGGCCTTTCGGCTCCACGGCCGAGGACGCCTGTAAGGCCCCAGTGGCGGCCGGGCTCGAAGCCGAGCCGGTGCTGGAGCTGGAGTCGGTGAGCAAGCTCTACCCCGGCGAGCCGCCGGTGCCCGCGCTGCGCGGGGTCGGCTTCACCATCCGCCGCGGGGAGCTCGTCGCGATCGTCGGGCCGTCCGGCTCGGGGAAGTCCACCCTGCTGAACATCATCGGGACGCTCGACCGTCCCACCACCGGCATCGTCCGGATCGCCGGCGCGGAGGTCGAGCGGATGGGCGACAGGGAACTGTCGCGGCTGCGGGCGGGCACGATCGGCTTCGTCTTCCAGCAGTTCTTCCTCGCCGACCACACCACCGCGCTGGAGAACGTCGCCGACGGCCTGCTCTACGCGGGGGTGCCGAGGGCGCTGCGCCGCCGGGCCGCCGCCGACGCCCTCGAGCGGGTCGGGCTGGCGCACCGCGCCGGGCACATCCCGTCCAGGCTGTCGGGCGGCGAGCGGCAGCGGGTGGCGATCGCCCGCGCCCTGGTCGGCCGCCCGGCGATCGTGCTGGCCGACGAGCCCACCGGCAACCTCGACAGCCGCAACGGCGCCGCCATCTTCGCCCTGATCAGGGACCTCAACGCCGAAGGGGCCACCATCGTCGTCATCACCCACGACCGGGACCTGGCCGCCCGGCTGCCCCGCCGGATCGAGGTGCTCGACGGCCGGGTCGTCGCCGACGTCCGGCAGGACGACCCGGCACCGCCACCGGCCCCATCTGCTCCGCCGGCCCCGGCCTGCCCGCCTCAGGTCGATCCGTCCACCCGTCCGGACGCGTCCGCCGCGCCGGCCTCCGCGGAAGGACGCGCCCGGTGACCACCGCCTCCTTCCCCACCGGACGGCTCCCGTTCGCCGACCTGCTGCGGGTCTCCAGCGTCGGCCTGCGCACCCGGCGGCTGCGCGCCGCGCTGTCGGCGCTCGGCATCGCGATCGGCGTCGCGTCCATCGTGGCCGTGCTCGGGCTGTCCGCATCGTCCCAGGCCGGGCTGCTCGCCGAGATCGACCGGCTCGGCACCAACATGCTGACCGTCAGCGCCGGCAAGGACCTGTCCGGCGCCGCCGCGGAGCTGCCCCTGACCGCCCCCGGCATGATCTCCCGGATCGGCCCGGTGGAACAGGTGCAGAGCACCGGCGCGGTCGAGGCGAAGGTGTACCGGAGCCCGCTCGTCCCGGACGTCAACACCAACGCGCTCACCGTCCAGGCGACCAGCCTGCGGCTGCCGGAGATCGTCCGCACCGGCGTGCTGAGGGGCCGCTTCCTCAACGCCGCCACCGCCAACGAGCCGGCGGCCGTGCTCGGCTACGTTGCCGCGCAGCGGCTGGGCATGGACCGGGTGTGGCTCGGCCGGCGCGTCTGGCTCGGCGGGCGGTGGTTCTCCGTCGTCGGGATCCTCGGCCCCGCGGCGCTCGCGCCGGAGATCGACGGCTCGGTCCTGGTCGGCTACCCCGCGGCCATGCGGTACCTGGGCTTCGACGGGCATCCGTCCACCATCTACGTGCGCTCCACCACCGACCAGGTCGAGAACGTCCACGCGGTGCTGGCCGCGACCGCCGACCCCGAGCACCCCGGCCAGGTCACGGTGAGCAACCCGTCGGACGCGCTGGTGGTGCGCGCCGCCGCACGGTCCGCGCTGAACGGGCTGTTCCTCGGGCTCGGCGCGGTCGCCCTGCTGGTCGGCGGGGTCGGGGTCGCCAACACGATGGTCGTCTCGGTGCTGGAGCGCCGCTCGGAGATCGGGCTGCGGCGGGCGCTCGGGGCCACTCGCGGCCACATCCGCGTCCAGTTCCTGGCCGAGGCGGTCCTGCTCGCCGGGCTGGGCGGCGCGGTCGGCGTCGCCGCCGGCGTGCTCGCCACCACGGCCTACGCCGCGACCAGGCACTGGGCGGTGGTGGTGCCGCCCGAGGCGTGGGCGGGCGGTGTCGGGGCGGCGGTGGCGATCGGCGTGGTCGCCGGGCTCGTCCCCGCGCTGCGCGCCGCCCGGATGCAGCCGACCGAGGCCCTGCGGACCGTCTGACCGCCGGAAGGGAGGGACGCGCCGATCAGTGGGATCGACGGAATCCGTCTGAGCCTGACGTTCGCGCGCGCTGCGATATGCCGAAAGGCCCTGGTTCTGACGGATGGGCTGGATATCGTCCCGCCATGTCAACTGAACAGTGGCGGGACCAGCTCACCCACGCCTTCGAGGTCCTGCTGGGCCGCCCCCTGGGCGACTTCGACCAGGACGCCGACTACGCCGCGTACTTCGGCGGCAACCTCATCGACGAACTCGACTTCATGCGGGACGCCGCCTGGACGTCCCCGGCCGCCCTGCGCGGCGACGAGCCGGTCGTCTGGGAGAGCCCGGTCTTCGACCTGGACGAGCCGGTGCCGACGTTCGACGCGAGCCGGTCGGTGTTCGAGTTCGGCAAGGACGGCCTGCCGCCGGAGTTCGAGGCGGACCTCGCCTCGGCGGCGTTCGCCGGCCGTCTCGTGCTGGGCGCCGACCTGGCCGACCTGCTGGACGCGCACGACCTGGCCGGTGCGGACCTGGAGGGCACCTGGACCGTCTGCCGCCCGCGGCTCGTCTCCGACGGCACGCTGTACGACGCGATGCGGGCCGCGACCTCGCTCGGCGCCGGGCCCGAGAGCCTCCTCCCCTTCGAGGCGGAACCCGCCGCGGAATGGCAGGAGGCGCTGGCCGGTCTGGAACCGCCTGGACTGGCCGCCCACCTGGGGTTCTTCTGCACCGACGGCGACGAGGGCCTGGCGTACCTGGGAGCCGACCCGCGCGTCCAGGACCGGTTCACGCCGGAGGGCGGCACCGTCATCGCCCACTGGGAGGAGGGCCAGGACCAGGTCGAGTTGACCGTCGTCCGCCTGCCCGGCCGCGCGTCGGGACCGCGCCCGACGCCGTAGTCGGGGGCGCGGCACGGCCGGGACGCCGGCCCCATCCGGAGCACCCGCGCATCACCCGCCTCTGACCTGGGTAGATTCCTGGTCGGCGGCGGGTGACACGGGGGGACGGACGGCATGGCCACGTGTGAGGTCTGCGGCAACGACTACGCCATGAGCTTCGAGGTGCACGCGCAGGGCGCGGTGCACGTCTTCGACTCGTTCGAATGCGCGATCACCCGGATGGCGCCGATCTGCGAGCAGTGCGGCTGCCGCGTCGTCGGCCACGGGGTGGCCGTCGACCAGAAGTGGTACTGCTCGGCGCACTGCGCCCGCGCCGCCGAACCGGAACGCGGCGCCCAGGCCCGGGACAACGTCCCGGCAGGCGTCTGACCCACCCGCGTCCGCAGGTGTCTGACCCACCTGGGTCCGTCGGCGTCTGACGCGCCCGGGTCCGCCGCGTTTGACCGCCCTTTCCCGGCCCCGCGACGAGGTGAACCGCCGCGCGGGCCGGGACGTCCCATGACACGGAAGCATGCTGCCTTCACGCGACCGGGGCGAGGGAGCGGCGGATGCGCGGATCCTGGGTGGCGCTGCCCGCCGTGGCCGTCGCGGTCGCGGCCGTCCTGGGGGCGGGCTACGAGGCCGGGACGACCGGGGGCACGACGCGCTGGGTCTGGGGCGGCGCCGCGTCGGTGGGCGCGGCGGCACTGGTGCTGTGGTGGCTGCTGGTCCCCGCGACACGGTGGCTGTCGGGTGAGCGGCGCCCGCTGACCCGGGCGGAACGGGCCGCGCTGACCGTCCCGCAGCGGCTCGAGGCGGTCAACCAGGCGCGGTCGGCGCTGATGCAGTCGGTCACCGGCCTCGTCGTCATCGTCGGCGTGGTGTTCACCGCGGCCGGGCTGGTCTACACCTCCAAGACGCTGGACGTCTCGCGCCAGGGCCAGGACACCGACCGCTACGCCAAGGCGGTCGAGGAGCTCGGCTCGGAGAAGGTCGAGGTCAGGCTGGGCGGCATCTACGCCCTGCAGAGGCTCGCCGACGACTCGGCACGGGACCGCGCCACGATCGTCCGGGTGCTGGCCGCCTACGCCCGCACCCACGCCCAGGACCCGGCCGCCGGAACGGACCGGACCCGGCTCGCCATCGACACCGACGCCGCCCTCACGGTCGGTTCGGGGCTCGCGTCGAAGGGCGGTTCAGGCTACTTCGACCTGACCGCGATCGACCTCCACCACCGGGCTCTGACGTTCCACGCGCTCGCCTTCACCCAGTTGGCCGGGGCGAACCTGGCCGACGCCGACCTGGCGGGCGCGGACCTGTCCGGGGCGCTCATGAACAACGCGAACCTGACGCGCGCGGCGCTGACCGGCGCTCACCTCGGCGGCGCGTACCTGGGGAGTGCGAACCTGACCGGCGCCTACCTGGCCGAGGCGGACCTGAGCCGCGCGTTCCTGCCCGGCGCCAAGCTGACGGACGCGTTTCTGACCAGGGCGAACCTGAACGGCGCACGGTTGAAGGACGCCGACCTGCGAAGGACCGACCTCACCGGCGCCGACCTGCGCGGAGCCGATCTGACGCTCGAGGACGCTGTGCGGCGCGGCGCGAGGGTGGACCGCTGAGCGGACCGGGGAAGCCGGGCCGCGGACGGTTCAGGAGGTCAGGGCGCGGCTGGGGAGGCCGGGGTCGCGGCCGTCCTCCAGGTAGACGGCGCGCTGCTCGGCCATGCCGAGCAGCGCGGGGCCCATGCGGCGGGCGATGTGGGCGGGCGCGAACTCGGGCACCTTCTCCGGCTCGACCATGCCGAGCAGCGCGGGGCCCATGCGGCGGGCGATGTGGGCGGGCGCGAACTCGGGCACCTTCTCCGGCTCGACCAGCATGTGGGCGGACAGCTCGTCCGGGGGAAGGGTGATCCCGGCGATCTCCGCGTCCGAGATGCGCCCGGCGAACACGAAGATGTTGACCGCGTCCACGCCGTCACCGCGCGGCGGTCCCCAGTCGACGCAGACCAGTCCGGAGAGGCGCGGCGTCAGCCCGAGCTCCTCGCGGCACTCGCGCACGCACGCCGCCAGCGGCGACTCGCCCTCCTCGATCACGCCGCCGGGCAGGAACCAGCCGTCCTTGTAGGTGGGTTTCACCAGGACGATCCGGCCGAGGTCGTCGACGAGCAGCGCCGCGGCGGCGCCGCGGGTGCGGGGGAGCGAGGCGATGTAGGCGAGATCGGGCATGCTCCGAGCGTAGAGGGGCGCACCCCGCTGGTGGCGGGGCGCGCGGGGCCCGGAACCGGTGGACGGTCCGCGCCGCCGTTGATCCGTTCGGGGCGGTGCGAGGCGGCTGCCGAAAGCACCCCGACCGCGATCGACAACGCTCGACATGGCTCGACATGTTCACGGTCAGGACGCCGAGCAGCGGTAGACCCTTCTCCTCACGGCGCCGCCGGCCCGCCCGGTTTGAGCCGACGGGCACGGCCCGGTAGGGGTGAGGCGCTTTTAACACGGTGGTGACAAGAGGGACGCGGACGCGAAACGGTCCCTGCTGAAGATCGGTTCATGAACGGTGGCCGAGAGGGTTCACTTCGCGCGGTGGTCGTCGGGCATGGCCCGTCCGGGCACCGGCTGGTGGGGGCGCTGAGGGCGGGCGACACGGCCGAGGCGTGCCGGGTGACCGTCCTGGGGGAGGAGCCGCGGGCGGCCTACGACCGGGTGGCGCTGACCTCCCATCTGACCGAGGGCGCCGACTTCACACTCACCCCGCACGACGCGTCCGTATCGGCCCCGTTCGTGTCGCCGGTGCGTTGCCGCGATCTGCCCGGCGCCTTCGTCTACCGGACGACTGGCGATCTCGCCGCGCTCGGCGCCCACTGTACGAACCTTACTTGGTCAAGGCGAGCGGCGATGAGCGCCATCATCAGCAGCAAACCCCTCAGCCTCCAACCCGCTTGCGCCCTCCCAGACCTCGACGTCGGCACCCAGGTCTTGGAAGGCGCGTCCTGGCTGATGCCGCGCCAGTTGGACGAAGGCGGTGGCGCGGAGCTGCGTCGCCACATGGAGGCGCTGGGGATGGCCGTCCACGCGGGTGCTCCGGTGGACCGTCTGGAGGCGGGGGAGGACGGCGCGGGCGTGTTCGAGACCGAGCGTGATCAGATCGGGCCGGTCGCGGTGGCCGGTCCGGAGCTGGAGGTGGCCGTCCGATGACCTTGGTGCGGGAGGGAACGCGGACGCGAGTGAGGGCGCGGGAGGCCGTCCGGCCGGGGGTGGGCGGTTGGCGCGGGATGTGCCGGATCGACGAGCCGGTCCCGGAGCGCGGGGTGGCGGCGCTGGTCGCGGGCGTGCAGGTGGCGCCGTTCCGGACGTCCGGCGGGGGCCTGCACGCGGTGGACGATCTGGATCCGTTCGCGGGGGTGCCCGGTGAGCGGTGAGGAGGGGCCGCTGGCCGGTTTCGCGGTGGGGGTGACGGCGGCGCGCCGGCGGGAGGAGCTGGCCATGCTGCTGGAGCGGCGGGGCGCGCGGGTGGTGCACGCTCCGGCGATCCGGCTGGCGCCGCTCGCGGACGACGTGGAGCTGCTGGCGGCGACGCGGGCGTGCCTGGAGCGTCCGCTGGACCACGCGGTCGCCACGACGGGCATCGGGTTCCGGAGGTGGCTGGAGGCGGCGGACGGGTGGGGGCTGCGGGAGCCGCTGGTGTCCCAGCTGGCCGCAGCGGGGGTGGTGGCGCGCGGGCCGAAGGCGGTGGGCGCGCTGCGGTCGGCGGGGCTGCGGGAGCGGTGGTCGCCGGAGTCGGAGTCGTGCGCCGAGGTCCTGGCCGAGCTGCTGGAGCGGGACCTGGCGGGCACGCGGATCGCGGTGCAGCTGTACGGGGAGCGGCTGGACGAGCTGACGGGTCCGCTGCGGGCGGCCGGGGCGGAGGTGATCGAGGTCCCGGTGTACCGCTGGACGGGGGCGGAGGATCCGACGCCGCTGCGGCGGCTGGTGGGGCAGGTGGTGGCGGGGACGGTGGACGCGATCACGTTCACCAGCGCTCCGGCGGTAGCGGCGACGCTGGCGGTCGCGGCGCGGGACGGGCTGGAGGAGCCGCTGCTGGAGGCGTTGCGCGACGGTGTGGTGGCGGCGTGCGTGGGTCCGGTGACGGCGCGGGCGCTGACCGGGCGTGGGGTGCCGACGGTGCAGCCGGAGCGGGCCCGGCTCGGGGCGCTGGTGCGGGCGCTGGCGGCCG
>NZ_QURH01000230.1 GCF_003428695.1 Actinomadura logoneensis | reverse complement strand
CCCGGCCGTCCCGGCCCGCCGTCCGGACGCCGCCGACCACGGCGGCCGGGCCTGCCCCACGGCGGACCCGGCCCGGTCCGTCCGCACCGGAACGGCCCACCGGGTACCGGCCCGACCCGGTGCCCGGCCCAGCAGGTAACCCAGCCCAGCAGCGTATTCAGCTCAGCAGCACCCAGCACAGGGGGAAGCGTTCAGCATGCCCATCCAGACCCGGGTCGCACCCGCCGGCGGGACCGTCTCGCAGGCCGTGACCGACCTCGACGCCGAGCTCGCCGCGATCCCCGTCCGGCGGGGGCCGGTCGCGCCCGCCGCCGAGATCGCCGCCGCGCTCCCGTTCACGCTGGACGAGATCCTGGCCCTGCACGGCGCCAAGGGCGAGCCCGGGGAGGTCGTCGCGACGCCCGTCCGCGTCGGCGACAAGGTCCGTGAGCTGCTGCTCTACGGCGTCGGCGACGCCGCCCCCGCCGACCTGCGCAAGGCGGGCGCGGCCCTGGCCCGCCGCGCCCGCGGCCGGGCGAACCTCGTCGCCGGCGTCCCCGAGGGCGACCTCGCGGCGTTCGTGGTGGGCGCCCTGCTCGCCTCCTACGACTTCCGGATCGGCGAGGCCCCGGCGAAGGGCCCGCTGGGCGCGCTCACCGTCCTCACCGAGTCCGGTCCGGAGGCCGCCGCGCCGAAGATCGCGCGCGGTGTCGCGCTGGCCCGCGCGACCGGGCTGGCCCGCGACCTGGCCAACACGCCGTCCTCTGAGAAGACCCCGGCGTGGCTGGCGGACCGGGCCGGCGAGCTGGCGGCCGAGCACGGCCTGTCCGTCCGCGTCCGGGACGAGGACGAGCTGGCCGAGGGCGGCTTCGGCGGCCTGCTGGCGGTCGGCTCCGGCTCGCCGCTGCACCCGCCGCGGCTGATCGAGCTGACCTACGAGCCGGACGGCGCCGATCGGCACATCGTCCTGGTCGGCAAGGGCATCACGTTCGACTCCGGCGGCCTGTCGCTGAAGCCGAACGACAACATGAAGCTCATGAAGACCGACATGCAGGGCGGCGGCATCGTCATCGCGGTCATGGCGGCCCTGCGCGACCTCGGCGTCCGCGCCAAGGTCACCGGCCTGGTCGCGGCGGCCGAGAACATGCCGTCCGGATCGTCCATGCGGCCGAGCGACGTCATCACCCACTTCGGCGGCCGGACGTCGGAGGTGCTGAACACCGACGCCGAGGGGCGGCTCGTCCTCGCCGACGCGCTCGCCTACGCCGACGCCGAGCTCGCGCCCGACCTGGTCGTGGACGTCGCGACCCTCACCGGCGCGGCCAAGGTCGCGCTCGGCCTGCGGCACGGCGCCCTGTTCGCCAACGACGACGCCCTCGCGGACGCGCTCTTCGCGGCGGGCGAGGCAGCGGGCGAGCCGGTCTGGCGCCTGCCGCTCGTCGAGGAGTACCGCAAGGGCATCGAGTCGGACGTCGCGGACGTCGCCAACATCGAGCGCGGCGGCTACGGCGGCGGCTCCATCATGGCCGCGCTGTTCCTGCGCGAGTTCGTCGGCGACCGCCCCTGGGCCCACCTCGACATCGCCGGACCGGGCCGCGCCACCTCCGACGACCTGGAGATCACCAAGGGCGCCACGGGCTTCTCCACCCGCCTCCTCCTGGAGTGGCTCGCGTCCGACTGACGCCCTCGCACCGCACCGTCCGGCCCATGCCCTCCATCGCGGGGGCGGGGCCGGGTCAGCGGGCGCGGCGGTCCACGACGGGCACCTTGCGGCGTCGGCGGATCTCCTTGACCAGGGTCGGGAGGGTGGTGTCCCAGCCCTGCTCGACGCCGACGCACCAGCGGGCCGCCTCCCGCATGCCCGGGGTCGTCGCGGGGACGTCCGCGAGGGTGAAGGCGACCAGAGCCGGGCGCTCGGCGGTGCGGGCCAGCTCGACCAGCGCGTCCGTGCCGAGGAAGACCAGGTAGTCCTGCTCGCCGCGCTTGGTGCCCGGCACTCCGCGCCGCAGCGCGGCCAGGGCGGTCACGTCCGTCCAGGGGAGGACGCGGTCGCGCGAGCGGGGCAGCGGCCAGGGCGCGGGCCGCCGGACGCCCTCGGAGTCCAGCTCCAGGACGGGACGCCGCGCCAGCGGCCCTCCGACCGCTGCCAGGAACCCGCCGCCGAACGCCACCAGGCCCAGCGCGCCCAGCACGATGAACACCAGGCTCCCGACGCCGGACCCGCCGCGCATCAGGCCGCCCGCCACGAACCCGGCCGACGCGAGCAGCAGGATGCCGAACGCCAGACCGCGCCAGGCCGTCCGCCACGTCATCCCCACCCGGACGGCGAAGCTCCCCAGGACCTCCGCCTCAGAGTCATCCGCGCCCGGAGCCTGCGAACCAGGAGCCTCACCGTCCGTCGCGCTCGCGCCCGCAGAGGCTCGGTCCGTGGCGCTCGCGTCCGCACGGGCTCGGTCCGGGGCGTTCGCGCCCGCAGGGGCTCCGTCCGTGGACTCCGCGCCCGGCGTCTTGGCACCCGCAGGAGCTCCGTCCGGGGCGTTCGCGGCCGCAGGGGTTCCGTTCGCGGACTCCGCGCCCGGTGCGTTCGAGGCCGCGGTCCCGCAGGAGCTCCGTCCGGGGCGTTCGCGGCCGCAGGGGTTCCGTTCGCGGACTCCGCGCCCGGTGCGTTCGAGGCCGCGGTGTCTCCGTCCTCTGCGGAAGACCGCGGGGGCGGAGGGTCCTCGGTCCCCGGGAGGGGTTCGGGGGCGGGTTCGGGGGCCGGGGCGGGGGGTTCGACGTCGTGGGCGGTGTCCACCCACCGGGGCCTGCGGGGCTGGCCGTCCGGGGAGGGGCGGACGCGGGGGTCCCGGGGGGCGGGCACGGGGTCAGTCGCGCTTGACGGCGCAGAGCAGGCCGTCGCCCACCGGCAGCAGCAGCGGGACGAGGCGCTCGTCCTCGCGGATCAGGTGGTGGACCTCGCGGATCGCCTCGGTCGTCGGGTCGCCCCGGTGGGCCGGGTCGGCGATCCGCTGGTGCCACAGGGCGTTGTCGAAGGCCACGACGCCGCCTGGACGCAGCAGGCGCAGCGCGGCGGTGAGGTACTCGGGGTACTCGGTCTTCACGGCGTCGCAGAAGACCATGTCGTAGGCGCCGTCGGTGAGGCGCGGCAGCACCTCCAGGGCGCGGCCGACGATCATGCGGGTGCGGTACGAGCCGAGGCCCGCCTCGCGGTAGGCGAGCTTGGCCAGGCGCTGGTTCTCGTGGTCGACGTCCACGCTGGTGAGGACGGCGTCCTTCGGCATCCCGCGCATCATGTAGATCCCGGACACGCCGCAGCCCGTGCCGATCTCGACGACGGTGCGCGCGCCGATCAGGGTGGCGAGGAAGCGCAGTGCGGCGCCGCCGGCGGGGCCGATCGGCGTCGCGCCGACCTCGCGGCCCCGGTGGCGGGCGCTGACGGTCGCCTCGTCCTCGGGGAGGAACTCCTCCACGTAGGTCAGGGTGGCCTCAATGGCGTTGATGGCTGCCTCCTCGCGGGACCCCCGCCTGGCTCATGCTGGAAAGACAATATCGCTGACGGGGAACCAACTGGCGTTTCAGCACGTTCTAACTCACGATGGCGCCCGCCCCGGCCGGGGGCGGGTGTGGATCGCAGTACGGCGACCGCCCCAGCCCAGGCGCGACCGTGTCGTTCCACCGTATGGAGAGAGGAACAGCCCGGCACCATGGGAGTGGCAGCACTGAGTTTCAAGAGCGCTGTCGGGGTCGGCTCCGGACGAGGCCGGGCCGACGCGGCGACGCGTACGCGCGAGAACGCGCCCGAGGCCGAATGGGCGCCACCGTCCTGGGACGAGGTCGTCCGGGAGCACTCGGGCCGGGTGTACCGGCTCGCCTACCGCCTGACCGGCAACCAGCACGACGCGGAGGACCTCACGCAGGAGGTCTTCGTCCGGGTGTTCCGTTCGCTGTCGAACTACACGCCCGGCACGTTCGAGGGCTGGCTGCACCGCATCACCACGAACCTGTTCCTCGACCAGGCGCGGCGCAAGCAGCGCATCCGGTTCGAGGGGCTGGCGGACGACGCCGCCGAGCGCCTCCAGGGCCGCGAGCCCACCCCGGCGCAGGCGTACGACGACCGCAACTTCGACTCCGACGTCCAGGCCGCGCTCGACGCCCTGGCCCCCGAGTACCGGGCGGCCGTGGTGCTGTGCGACATCGAGGGGCTCTCCTACGAGGAGATCTCCGCGACCCTGGATGTCAAACTGGGAACAGTGCGCAGCCGCATCCACCGGGGACGGGCGCAGCTGCGCGCCGCGCTGGAGCACCGGGCGCCCCGCCGCGGGGCGGCCGAGCCCACCGCCGGACGGGCGGTGGCGGCGGTCGCGGAGGGCCGCTGACGGGTGGTCCGGCGCACCGGGGCGCCACACCTGAGATTGATCGACGAGGGAGCCGCGTGAGTTGTCTGGGGGAGCGTCTGACCGCTCTGGTCGACGGCGAGCTGGGGCATGAGGAGCGCGAACGCGCCCTGCGCCACCTCGCGTGCTGCGCGTCGTGCCGCGCCGAGGCCGACGCGCTGCGACGCCTGAAGGCCAGGCTCCGCGGCCTGGCCACACCACCCGACGCGTCCGCGTCCGACCGCACGTCGTCCGCGTCCGACCGCACGTCGTCCGCGTCCGACCGCACGTCCGCGTCCGACCGCACGTCCGCGACCGGTCGTCCCGGGGCCGCTCCTTCGGACCGTCCCTCGCCGGGTATGCCGGGCTTCCCCGGCCCTGGCTTCGCTGATCCCTTCGCCGCCCACGACCTTTCCGGGGCCGGTTTCCCCGACGTCTCCCTGCCCGGACTGCCGGGCGACGGGCCGCTCGGCGCGTCCGCCTCCGCGGACGGCACCCCTCTGGGGGACGCCGACCGCGCCTCCCGTCCGTCCGCCGGTGTGCCGGACGACATGCCCACCCCCGACTTCCTCGCGCGGCTGCGCGGCCTGGGCGAGACCCTCGCCGCGGCCGGCGCCGGGCCCGACGCGGTGCCGGACGCCGGGGCCGGGT
>NZ_QURH01000222.1 GCF_003428695.1 Actinomadura logoneensis | reverse complement strand
GCCCGGCCGCTGCGCCGCACCATCCAGCGCGAGATCGAGGACAACCTGTCGGAGAAGATCCTGTACGGCGAACTCACCGCCGGGCAGATCGTCATCGTCGGGACCGAGGGCACCGGCGAGACCGCCAAGTTCACCTTCAGGGGTGTCCCGAAGCCGAACGGCGTGCCGGACAGCCCGCCGCCGATCGAGGGCGCGGTCAACTTCAACAAGGACTGAGGTCCCCGCACCGCCCGTCCTTCGCGGGACGAGCGGGAAGTGATCGCGAACCGCGAGGCATGAGAGGCCCGCACCGAAAGGTGCGGGCCTTTCCCTTTTTTGCTGTTCCGCCTGTGACGGCGGGGCGCCCGTGGGGCGGATTCTGTCGTACCCGGCCTCTAGTGTTCGAACATGCGATCGAATGTGCTGGGTTCGGCGGCGGAGTTCCGACGGCGGCCCGCGCGGCGGGTGCGCCCGCCCGTGGACTCCCATCTCGCGCAGGTCTTCATGCGCGACCTGCGCTCGCCCGCGCCGCCGCAGTTGCCGATCTTCCGGTCCCGGCGGCAGGGCGAGCTGCTCGCCCGGCTGCTGCTCGGGCCCGAACGCGAACTCTCCATGCTCGACCTCGCCGTCATGCTGCGCACCGACCTCGGCACGGTCGTCCGGGAGGTGGACCGGCTGGCCCGCGCGGGCATTCTTCGGCTGCGCCGCACCCCGGGCGGGCGCGTCGTCACCCGCGACCCGTCCTCGCCGCTGTTCGCGCCACTGGCCCGGCTGGTGATGATCGCCTTCGGGCCGTCCGCGGTCGTCGCCGAGCACTTCGCGCCGCTGCCCGGCCTCGCCGAACTGCACCTGTTCGGCGTCTGGGCCGGCCACTACGCCGACCCCGCCTATCCGTCCGGCACTGCTTGCCCGTCCGGCGCCGCCTGCCCGTCCGGCGCCGACTGCTCGGCCAACGCCGGCTACCCGTCCGGCGCCGCCTGTCCGTCCGGTGACGCCTGTCCGTCCGACCGTGACTATCCGTCCGCCGACGCCTGGCCGTCCGGTGCCGCCGGGCCCACCGGTGACGTGGAGGTCCTGGCCGTCGGCGACGTCTCGCGCGAGGCCGCGTTCGACGCCGCGCAGGACTGCGCCGCCCGCCTCGGCCTCCCGGTCCACGCCGTCGTCCGCTCCCGTGCCGCATGGCGAGAGGACGACGACCCCTTCCTGCGCGAGATCCGCTCCGGCCCCCTCCTCCGGATCACCCTCCCCTGAAGACCGTCCCGGCCGTCCACGACCCTCTGGAGGCTTCTCAGGCAGGGGCATCGCGGGGATGCAGGAGAGAGAGAAGGGAGCGGTGGGGAGGAATTAATGCGTTGACCCGGCATTTCCTGAATCGGAACCATTGCGGGTATGGGACTCGACGCCTTTGTGCTGTGCCGTTGCTGGCAGGACGGCCGCACGACCGAGCCGCCCGTCCCGCGCGAACGGATCATGACCGACGATCACGGGCCCTACCTGGACGAGGGGTTCCACGGCGCGTTGGACGAGGTCTTCGGGAAGTGGAAGGCCGCCGCCGCGTGCCCGCACGGGGACATGGAGATCGCACGTGAGCGGATCTCCAACTGGGGCGGGTACCGGTACCTGCGGGAGGCGATGGAGACCGCCGGATGGGACCGCTTTCCCGTCCTGAGGGAGTACCTGCCCGAGAGCAACGACGGCGACCTGCCGGCCGGGCGCGCCCGGGAGGCGCTGGCCGAGCTGGCGGCGTTCCGGGAGTGCGCCGCGGTCGGCACCGAGGTCGTCCTGCTGGACGAGGACACCGGGGACGTCCTGGCGACGAGCATCCGCGCCTACGGGGGCGTGTTCGTCTGGGACGGCATGGCGAAGCGGCGCGTCGGTGTGGACGCCCGCGGGCTGTTCGTCGTCGACGAGTCGGGGCGTGAGCTGTTCCGCGCCCTGCGCTGCACCCAGCGGCGCGTCCGGGCGGGCCGTGTCCGGTTCCGGACCGAGGACGGCGCGGAGACGACGCTCGACCTCACCTCGACCATCGCCGAGCGCGACGGCGCGTATCCGCGTCGGCTGCGCGTGGTGGAGCGGCCGTTGGACGGGTCCTTCTTCGACTACGCGGTCGAGCCGCTGCGGAAGGTCTGCGAGGCCGCCGCCGAGACCGGGAACCCGGTCGTCTGGTGCTGACGGTCGTCTGGTGCTGACCAGGCCGAGGCCCCGCACAGCCGTGCGGGGCCTCGGCCTCGGCCGTGCGTCCGTTCAGGCCGCGGGCGGGTCCTGGAGGACGCCGAGCGGGTTGCCGTCGGGGTCTCTCAGCGTGGCGATCAGCCTGCCGTTGCCGACGTCGCGGACGTCCTCGACGATGGTCGCGCCCGACTCGGTCAGGTCCTGGACGGTCTTCTTGATGTCTTCCACCTCGAAGAAGCAGACCGGGCCGGAGACCTCGGAGTCGCCCCGCTTCGGGGTCAGGCCGATGTCCTGGCCGTCCACCTTGTAGCCCACGTAGTAGGGCTCGTCGGAGTACGGCTCGATGCCGAGCAGCAGGTCGAGGCGCGCCTTCGCCGCCGGCACGTCGGAGACCGAGTAGATGATCGTCTTGACGCCTGTCATGGTGTTCTCCTTCCCTCTCACTCTGCTGACACGCGGGAGCGCGTGAGTGTGACGGATTTGCTTGCCCAAAACTGGGTGCGATGTGAAGATGGCGGCATGTTCCTCCTGTGTGCGTAGAGAGCGCCTCACCGCCGCACCCGTGTCCGGGTGAGCGCGGCGGTGGACGGTGCCCTCGCACACTCCGGCGCGCGCTGACGCGCCGCTTCGCAGAAGGAACATCATGTTCGCCTCCTACGGCGCTGTCCTGCGCACCCCGCGTGCCGCCCGGGTCTTCGGCGCCGCCCTGCTGGGCCGCCTCTCCTACGGGACGGTCGGGCTGTCCCTCACGCTGACCCTCGTCCAGGCGAGCGGTTCGTACTCTCGCGCGGGTGCGATGGTCGCGCTCTTCGGCGGCGCGAGCTGCCTGCTCACGCCCTGGCGCGCCGGGCTGGTCGACCGGTTCGGACCGCGTGCCGCGCTCCGTCCGATGGCCGTCCTGTACGGGCTCGGTCTGGCGGGACTCGCGGCGGCGGCCCACCTCTCGTCCGGCCTCGCGACGGGTGCCGTCGCGGTCGCCGCGGGAGCCTGCACACCGCCGCTCGGCCCGGTGATGCGCGCGCTGTGGGCCGAACTCGTGCCCGACCGGGAGCTGCTGCAGCGCGCCTACAGCCTGGACACGGTCGCCGAGCAGGTCATCTTCACCGTGGGACCGCTGCTCGCGGGTCTGTTCGCCGTCCTGTTCGCACCGGAGGTCGGCGTGCTGATCAGCACCGGCCTCGTCATCACCGGCACGCTCACCCTCACCACCCGCGGAAACACGATCACCCGTCCCGCCGAGCCGAAGCCCGTTGACGATGGACGCGGCGCGTCGCAAGGGGCTGGCGGGGAAGTCGTCGCGTCCGGTGGGGTGGCGGCGGGTGGTTCGGTCGGGGACGGCTTGGGCGCCGCGTCGGTCGAAGACACGCCCGGTCTGCCGCACGACGTCGGCGGGGTGGACACCTCCGAGAAGCGGGACGCGTCCGGCGGCACCGGGGCGCGCGGTCTGCTCGCGAGCCTCTGGCCGATGTTGCTGATGATGGCGACGCTCGGCGCGGCGGAGACCGGGCTCGCGCTGCTGATCGTGGCCTTCGCCGGAGCCGGTGGCGCGGCCTGGGGCGAGGCGGCGATGTCGGTCGCGGGAGTCGTGGGCGGACTCGTCTACGGCGCGGTGACCTGGCGGATGGCGCCGCGGGCGCGACTGCCGCTGCTGGCCGTCCCGACGGCGTTGGCGCTCGGGGTCGCGGGACTGGCCCCCGGCGTCCCCGTGCTGATCGCGGCCGTCTCGGTCGTCGGCCTGTTCATCGCGCCGCTGCTGACCACCGCCTACCTCGTCGCCGAGAGCGCCGCCCCGGCGCGGCGCCGGACGGCCGTCGCGTCCTGGGTGAACACCGCGTTCAACGCCGGCGCCTCCCTGGGCGTGGCGGGCGTCGGCGCGCTCACCGACGTGCTGCCGCTGTGGCTGTGCTTCGTGTTCGCCGCGCTGCCGGTGCTGCTGGCGGCAGGGGTGGTGCCCCTCGTGACGCGCCGGACCGGTCGCGCCCGGGCTCAGGACTTGGAGTGCGCGGCGGAGGACGCGCTCGCCGTCTGATACAGGTCCTTCACCTTGGAACCGAAGATCACCGAGTAGGACACGTCGTCGGTGCTGCCGCCGCCCTCGTGTCCGCCGATCACGCCGACGACGGTCTTCTCGTCGTCGCCCGCCAGGAACGGCCCGCCGCTGGTGCCGTTCGGGAACCCGGCGCAGGTGAAGCGGAGCTGGGTCGTGCTGTACGGCTCGACCCGGTTCCGGCACGCCACCGGACGCTCGTCGCCGGACGGGTAGCCGACCACGCGGGCCTGCCCGCTGACCGGGCCGTCCGCCTCCAGGGCCATCGCGCCCGTCACGTCCTGCACCCGTTTGCCGCCGCCGTCGGCGTCGGTCACCTCCAGGAAAGCGATGTCGGCGTCCGGGTCGCTGCCGGACGCCCACTCGGGCGGGTCGTACAGCGCGACGGCCCGCCAGACGCCGTACGGCGTCTGCCCGTCGTGGTAGCCGGGCGCGAACGCCATGCCGATGTTCCCGCGCCGGCTGCCGCCGCCGATGCAGTGCGCGGCGGTGAGCACGAGGTTGCGGCTGGGGCTCTTCACCACGCTTCCGGTGCAGGTGTGGTCGGTCAGCTTGCCGTCGTCGTCGAGGTCGAACAGCGCCCCGACCGCGGGCAGCCCGTCGAACGACCTGCTGGACGACTCGGGCGGCCGGACCGATCTCGCGGTGTCCCCGACGGGTCGCGCCTCACGCGCAGCCTGGGCGGCCCCACCGCCCGCCGACGGCGGCCACGAGACGATCGCCAGGCCGGCGAGCACCGCCGCGGCGGTGAGAACGGGGTAGCTCCGACGCGCCACACGGTCCTCGCGTGTTCGCCTGAACAACCCCATCCGGCCCTCCTGTAAGGATCGTCCGTCCGTTCATCTCAGCCAGTGCCCGCCCGACGATTGTGCCTACCGGGTTCTGGAGAGGTCCTGGGACACCCCTGACACTTTCCTGAAGGACTCCCCATAAACGATCTACCTATGCCTGTCCGCCCGCGTTTTCCCTGGTGAACGCCCTCACAGTCCGCCGACCAAGCCGGCTCTCTGCCCGCACTCCTTCACCGGCGGCGCTTCGGATTTCCCCTGCCAGTCGAAGACCACACCCTCAGCTCTCCATACGGACGGGGAAGCAAGGCTCGCGGGCGCGTAAGCGGATTCGCGGCGCGGTCCTGGTCAGGAGGTGTGTTCTAACGGCCGGCGCTGCTTCGCGCGGGTGGGGGCTCGGCGCCGAACACCCAGGGGGCGAGGACGACCATCCAGCCGTCGGGATCCGCGAAGACCGCTGCGCCGTGCCGCTTCCAGTACGGGTTCGCGGGTTCGACGGGGCTGTGGCCGCGGGCCGTCAGGTGCGCGACGGCGGCGTCCCGTGCGTGCGGACCGCGCAGGTACAGGACGAGTTGGTTCTCCGGGTGCGGCTCGGGGATCACCGGCGGGTCGCCGTGCTGGGTGATCTCCATCTGGACGGGCGTCCCGGGCAGTCCGAAGACGATGCCGTCATAGCCGTCGTGCCCCCGCCACGCCGCCAGGACGGGAAGCCCCAGGTCGTCGCGGTAGAACGCCAGGATCTCGTCGTAGCGAGCGGTCGGCCGTGCGAACCGCACCGCCCCGACCTCCAGATGGGCGGGCCAGTCATGGGGGCTCGCGCTGTCGCCGGGACGTGCGGGCGCGTTCCCGTCGTTGCCCGTCCCCTCGTTGCCCGTCCCTTCGTCCACGGCCGGGTTCTCCTCTCCGTGCGTCTCGCTCTACCTCCGCGGTTTCTCGTCCGCGGCTTCTCGTCCGCGCTCGCGACCGGATGTGCGGGGCCTCGAGGCCGCTAACCGTTCGCGGCCGGTCTCTGCGGCGCGGGGGTACGCGGACTGCTACCGGTTCGCGGGCGGGTTGGTCTTCTCCCAGATCTGCGTCAGGGCGTCGATGAAGGTCGCGGTCTCCTGGGCGCCGCTGAGGCCGTACTTGCCCTCCAGGACGAAGTAGGGGACGCCGCGGACGCCGATGCGGGCGGCGTCGCGCTCGTCCTTGCGGACGGCGTCCGCGTAGGCGTCACCGGCGAGCACCGAGCGGACCTCGGAGGCGTCGAGCCCGACCTCGGTGGCGATCCCGGTCAGCGCGTCCGCGTCGAAGACGGAGCGCTCGCCGCTGAAGTTCGCGCGGTACAGCGCGTGCCGCAGGTCGTCGCCCAGGCCGTGTTCGCCGGCGAGGTGCAGCAGGCGGTGCGCGTCGAAGGTGTTCCCGTTCTGACGGTCCGACGTGTAGGGGAGGCCCTCGGCCGCGGCCAGGCCGGAGACGCGGGCCTCGGCCTGCTCGGCCTGCTCGCGGGACATGCCGTACTTGGCCATCAGCATCTCCAGCACGGGACCGGTCTCGGCGGGGGAGAGGTCCGGGGCGAGCTCGTAGGAGTGCTGGACGACCTCGACCTGGTCGCGGTGCTCGAAGGCGGCCAGCGCCGCGTCGAAGCGCGCCTGCCCGATGTAGCACCACGGGCAGACGATGTCGGTCCAGATGTCGACGCGCACGGCGAGGCCCTCCCACAGGGTCATAGAAGACTTACCTCAGCGGCAACGCCTCGTCCTCGCGTGGCATTTCCGCCGGTCGGGTGGGCTGTCTCATGATGCCCCCAGGGCGCGGCCGAGCGCGGCGTGGTCGTGGTAGTCGCGGCTGGAGACGATCAGCCCGTCGCGGACGCGCAGCACCTGGACGTTGCTCATCGTGAAGACCGCCCCCGTCGTCGTCACCTCGCCGTCGTAGGTGAACTCGGTGACGATCACCTCCGGGTCGGCGGTCTCGTGGACGACCGCGCCGTCCCGGACGCGGAACCGGAGCGGTCCTTCACCGGCCCTCGCGAAGTGCGCGGCCACGGTGGTGCGGCCCTCGATGCGGGACGGGGCGGGCGGGACGGCGAAGGGCTGCTCGACCACGGCGTCCTCCGCGTAGAGATCGGCCAGTTCGTCCCAGCGCCCGGCGGAGATGCCCTGGACGAGCCGGAGGAACGTTTCGCGCGGGGTCATGAGCGGGCTCCCATCGGTGCGCTCCCGTCGTAGGATCGGAGTACTCACTCCGATTCCAGAATATGGAGTCGTCACTCCACTTGTCAATCGAGGAGGCCGCATGGCCGCGGACATCCCGCCCGCCGAGACTCAGCCCGCCGAGACTCAGCCCGCCGAGACTCAGCCCGCCGGGACCCAGCCCACCAAGGCCCCGCCCGCCGCGAGTCGGTCCGCAAAGCCGCTGCGCGCCGACGCCGCCCGCAACCGGGCGAAGGTGCTGGACGCCGCGCGGGACGTGTTCGCCGAGCTCGGGACCGGGGCGTCCACGGAGGAGGTCGCCAGGCGCGCCGGGGTCGGCATCGGCACGGTCTTCCGGCACTTCCCGACCAAGGAGTCGCTGCTGGAGGCCGTCCTCGGCGAGATCCTGGCCGGGTTCGCCGAGCAGGCGAAGGCGCGGACCGGGGCCGCCGATCCGGGCGGCGCGTTCTTCGACTTCTTCCAGCTCGTGGTCGGGGAGTCGGCGACGAAGAACGCCGTCTCGGCCGAGCTGGCCGGTGCCGGGATCGACATCGCCGCCGGCCGCGCCGATGTGCGGCAGGAGTTGAGGGGCGCGTTGGGCGTCCTGCTCACACGCGCGCAGGAGGCGGGGGTTGTGCGTGCCGATGTGGGCCTGGGGGAGGTGCTCGCCCTCTTGGCGGGGACGTCCCAGGCCGCCGGGAAACTGGACGTCGCCACGCGTGCGCGCGTTCTGGACGTCGTCTTCGACGGTCTTCGTTCTCAACCGTCCTGAGCGTGTCGCGGGCCGCTGACGTGCGCCAACGGCCCGGTCGCGCGACGGGCGGGGCGCGGCCGACGTCCGGGTTCGGCCGTGCGGACGCCCAGGCGGCGACGCTCAGGCGGCGACGCGCAGGTAGTGCGCCCAGTAGCCCGCCCAGCGGCCGTACGGCTCGCCGAGTCTCCGCACGTCGGCAGGGGTGAGCGGACGGCCGTAGACGCGGGAGGCGGCGGCGACGAGCTGCTTCTCGCTCGGCACCTCGTCCGTCCGGCCGAAGCCCCTGATCAGGATGAAGGTGGCCGACCAGGGGCCGATGCCGGGCAGGTTCAGCAGGACGTCCTTGGCCTCCTCGTAGGGCGCCGTGCGCAGGTGCTCCTCGTCGAGGTCGAGCCAGGCCCGGACGGTTCCGCTGAGGTACTGGCCCTTGCGCATGTTGCCGACGAGCTCGGCGATGCGTCCGGGAGGGAGGGACGCGAGCTGCTCGACATCCGGGAACGCCTGGTAGGCGACGCCGTCCACGGTCACCACGTTGTCGAACGCGTCGGCGAGGGCCTGCTTCTCCTTCGCGGCGACGGGCAGCGCCGTGCGCTGCGCCAGGATCGCCCAGACGGCGTTCTCCAGCGGCGTCGGGAACTTCACCTGGTGGTAGCCGTGCAGGCGGTCGATCACGGGCGCGAAATCGGGGTCGCGGCGCCCGATCTCGTAGAAGCCGGTGAGGTCGTCCTCCAGGCTGAGCCAGGATGTGATCTGCTGCCGCACCGCCTCGATCTCGCCGTCGGACGGAGGCGGTCCGTCGTGCCACAGGTCGCAGCGCAGGCCGTCGCCGCCGTCGTCAGCCGCCAGCCGGACGGCGAAGGTGCGACCGCCCGCCCGGAGCGCCCTGGTGAGCGTGGTGTCCGTGAGCCGCTGCCGGCCCGCCGTCGGACGGAACCCGGACAGGAAGCGCAGCTGGGGCGCGAAGTCGAACGGCCGGACGGCGGGAAGCGTGAAGCTGATCATGACGCTCACTCCTTGCCTACGCGAAGATAATCTACGCGCATCCTAAGCGGCCCCTCCGACATTACGGCCGGACAAGGGAGGCCGGTCCTTCGGAGGCGGAAGGTGCAGGTCAGCCGGGAAGGGCGTAGCGGCCGTCGTCGAGCGGATCGACGAGCCCGTCGGCGATGAGGCCGTCGAGAGCCCGTTCGCGCTGGACGACGTCCGACCAGACCACGTCCAGCGCGGGCTTGGCGACCGGCTCGCGGGCGTCGCGCAGGACGGCGAGCAGCCGGCCCCGGCACTGCCGGTCGGTGCCCGCGTACGTCTGCCCCCGGCGCGGCGGCCCGTCGTAGGCCGGACGGCCCCGCGCCTGCCACTCGCAGCGGTCCAGGACGGGGCAGTCCACGCAGCGCGGCGAGCGGGCCGTGCAGACCAGCGCGCCCAGCTCCATGACCGCGACGGACCACCGGGCGGCGGTCGGCGGGTCCAGGGGCAGCAGGGACTCCGCGGTCACGACCTCCGCGCGGGTCTGCGACTTCGGCGGGTACTCGACCCCGTCGACCATCCGCGCCAGGACGCGCCGGACGTTGGTGTCCAGCACCGCGTGCCGCTGCCGGTAGGCGAAGCTCGCGACCGCGGCGGCCGTGTAGGAGCCGATTCCGGGCAGGTCGAGCAGGGCCTGGTGGGAGTCCGGGACCTCGCCGCCGTGCCGTTCGACGATCGCCTGCGCCGCCGCGTGCAGCCGCAGCGCCCGGCGCGGGTAGCCGAGCCGTCCCCAGGCCCGGACCGCCTCCCCGGACGGCTCGGCCGCGAGGTGCGCGGGCGTCGGCCAGCGCTCCAGCCAGGTCCGCCACACGGGCAGCACCCGGACGACCGGCGTCTGCTGCAGCATGATCTCGCTGACCAGGACGCCCCAGGGGGTCGCGTCCGGGGCCCGCCACGGCAGGTCGCGGGCGTTCGCGTCGTACCAGGCGAGGATGGGGTCGGTGAACTTCGGCATGACGAGGTGCATTGTGGCACGGCGGGTCGCCACGTCCCGGACGATCCCCATATGCATACTGTCCGCATGGACGCGGATACCGAACGTGATCCAGAGGAAGAGTGGGGTCTCGACCAGTACTGGCGGCGGCGGGCGATCGCGCTCGCCGGCGTGCTGGGCGTGGTCGGCCTGACCGCGTGGGCCTGCGGCGTGTTCGGGGACGGCGGGGACGACGGCAGGAGACCCCCGGTGCAGAGCATGGCCGGCGCCGGCGCGGCCGTGCCCTCCCTGGCCGCCACCTCCACCGTGCCCGCCCCGACGCCCACGGTCACCGTCACCAAGACCGCCAAGGCCACCCCCCGGCCGAAGCCCTCCCGCAAGGACGGTGACGCCTGCGATCCCCGCGACGTGGTGGTGAACATGGCCGCCAACGGCGACACCTTCCCGCGCGGAGCGCGACCGGCCTTCCGGCTCACCGTGGTCAACACCGGCAAGCGGCCCTGCGGCTACGACGTCGGGACGGGCCGGCTGGACGTCCGCATCACCTCGGGCCCCGACCGGGTGTGGGCGGCGTCGGCGTGCGACGGCGGGTCCGGCTCGTCCGTCCAGACGCTGCGGCGCGGCATCCCGTACGTCACCACGGTGACGTGGGACCGCCGCCGCTCCGGCTCCGACTGCACCGGCCAACGTGACAAGGCGCTGCCCGGCACGTACGTCGCCGTCCTGAAGGCCGCCGGCGTCAAGCCCCAGAAACAGGTCTTCCACCTCCGCTGACCTGCCGTTTCGCGGTCGACGCTCCGCGACGGAACGCACCGCGCGCCCACCGGGCTCCGCTCCGGGAGGGGCGGCGTCCGTGTGGATTGGTCCTCCGGACCGGGACGGGGTTGGCCCTGTCGAGAGGACCGCCGCGGCGGGAGGGTTGTTCCCGAGCACCACGCCAGCTAGGGGGAACATGTACTTCCAGCATTCGCCGCAGCTCTGGGCCCTCCACCCGGACCTCGTCGCGGGGGCCGTCGTCGTCACGGACGGCATCACGCCCGACGCCGACGCGAGTGCCCGCGTCGCCGACCACACCGCCGCCGCCCTCGCCCGCCTCGCGGACGCGGGGCAGGAGGCCGAGCTGCCCGAGATCAGGGCCTGGCGGCGGACGTTCACCGCGATGGGCCTCAAGCCGACGCAGTACCGCTGCGCCTCCGAGGCGCTGCTGCGGCGCGTCCGGAAGGAAGGGGCGCTGCCCTC
This sequence comes from Actinomadura logoneensis, assembly GCF_003428695.1. Lineage (GTDB taxonomy): Bacteria > Actinomycetota > Actinomycetes > Streptosporangiales > Streptosporangiaceae > Spirillospora > Spirillospora logoneensis. Next base: position 7,635 of record NZ_QURH01000222.1, on the reverse strand, counting down.
GATCCATCCGCTGGTGGACCTCTGCAACGCGGTCTCGGCGGCGTTCGCGATCCCGGTGGCCGCGCTCGACCTCGCGGCCGTGACCGGCGGCCTCACCGTCGGGCCCGCGGCGGGCGACGAGGAGTACGAGACCTTCGGCGGCGGGACCGAGCATCCCGCGCCCGGAGAGATCGTCTACGTGGACGAGGCGCGGCGCGCGCACGCCCGCCGCTGGACGAACCGGCAGAGCGGACGGTCCGCCGTGCGTCCGGAGACGCGCTCGGTGCTCATCGTCGCCGAGGGCATGCACGAGACGGCGGGTTCGGACGTTCCGAAGCTGGTCTCGGCGCTCGCGGACGAGGTCGCCGCGCTGTGGTCGGTCACCCCGGCCACCGCACGCGTCACCGCGTCGGCCCCGCGCCTGGACTTCGACCTCTGACGCCCGGCCGCCACCTCCGTCCACGGCTCGGCTGATCCAAAGCCGCCATCGGACGGACCGCGCCGGGCGGCGGAGATGCCGGGGTGGAGCTTCTGGGAGGGGTTCCATCCCGGCCCCGACGCGCGGCATGGGCTTTCGTAAACGGGCGTCGGTTTCATGGCGCGCGGCGCTCGGTTCTGTGGCGCGCGGGTGCCAGGGCTGCGGCGCACGTGGTGCCAAGTCGTGGCCGGGCCTGAGGGAGGCTCAGGCCCGGGATCAGACGTAGCGTTCGAGGATGGAGGACTCCGCGAGCCGGGACAGGCCCTCGCGGACGCTGCGGGCCCGCGACTCGCCCACGCCGCCGACGCCCTGGAGGTCGTCGATGGACGCGGCGAGCAGCTTCTGCAGGCCGCCGAAGTGCTCGACCAGCCGTTCCACGACCAGGCTCGGCAGCCGCGGGACCTTCGCGAGCAGCCGGAAGCCCTTGGGGGAGACGGGCAGGTCGAGCGCGTCCGGCCCGGCGAAGCCCATCACCTCGGCGACCGTGGTGAGGTCGAGCAGCTCGTTCGCCGACAGCACGTCGAGGTTCGCCAGCACCGTGTCCACGCCGACCGCGCGGGCCGCGGCGGACGGGTAGTCGCGGACGATCAGCTCGCGGTCGACGTCCACGCCGGAGACCAGCTCGTCCAGCTGGAGCGACAGCAGGCGCCCGTCGGTGCCGAGCTCGACGACGTAGCCCTCGATCTCGTCGGCGATCCGGCGGACCATCTCCAGCCGCTGCACCACCGCCGAGACGTCCCGGACGGTGACCAGGTCCTCGATCTCGAGCGCGGACAGCGTGCCGGACACCTCGTCCAGCCGCAGCTTGTAGCGTTCGAGCGTGGCGAGCGCCTGGTTGGCCTTGGACAGGATGGCGGCCGAGTCCTCCAGGACGTAGCGGACGCCGTCCAGGTAGAGCGCGATGATGTTCATCGACTGGCTCACCGAGATCACCGGCTGGCCGGTCTGCCGCGCGACCCGCTCGGCCGTGCGGTGCCGGGTGCCGGACTCCTCGGTCGGGATGGTGGAGTCGGGCACCAGGTGGACGGCGGCGCGGACGATCCGGCCGCGCGCGTCGTCGATCACGATGGCGCCGTCCATCTTGGCGAGCTCGCGCAGCCGGGTCGCGGAGAACTCCACGTCCAGCTCGAAGCCGCCGGTGCAGATCTCGCTGACCTGCGCGTCGTAGCCGAGCACGATCAGTCCGCCGGTGTGGCCGCGCAGGATGCGCTCCAGACCGTCCCGGATCTGGGTGCCCGGGGCCACCGCGGCGAGCGTGGCGCGGCGTCGTTCGTCATGACCCTTGTCGATTGCTGGCACCTGGCCCCCGGAGGTCGCTTACCGGCGTCAGTTTACCGAGAGGGCCGGGTGGACGGCTCCTCCCCTGGTCGCAAGCGTGACGCGTACGGCTCTGGTCGGTGAGGCGGACCTGTCAGGGGGCCGTGAAGGACACCTGGAGCGCCTGGGTCAGGCTGTCCACCTCCATCACCTTCATACCCTCGAAATCGCTGAGCTGCGGATCGGCGCGCCTGAGCGGGGAGCCGTCGCCGAGCTCCAGCGACCCGCGCGGCACCACCGCGTGCCTGAAGCCGAGCCGCGCCGCCTCGGCCAGCCGCCGCTGGACGCCGGGCACCACCCGCACCTCGCCCGCGAGTCCGACCTCGCCGAGCGCGACGAGGGTGGACGACAGCGGCTGCTCGACGGTCGACCCGGCCACGGCGAGGGCCATCGCCAGGTCGACGGAGGTCTCGCTCAGCCGGACGCCGCCGACCGTCGAGACGTACACGTCCTGCTCGTGCATGGAGATCTTGCAGCGCTGGGCGAGCACGGCCAGCACCATCGCGACGCGCGAGGCGTCGAGCCCGGAGTGGGCGCGGCGCGGGGACGGCAGGTGCGACTTGGCGACGAGCGCCTGCACCTCCGCGACCAGCGGTCGCCGCCCCTCCAGCGTGACCGTGACGCAGGTGCCGGGGACCGGCTCCTCGCGGCGGGTGAGGAACAGCCCGGACGGGTCGGGCAGGCCGACGAGCCCGACCTCCGACAGGTCGAAGCAGCCCAGCTCGTCGGTCGGCCCGTACCGGTTCTTGACGGCGCGGATCATGCGCAGCCGGCTGTGCCGGTCGCCCTCGAAGTACAGGACGACGTCGACCAGGTGCTCGAGCAGCCGGGGCCCGGCGATCGCGCCCTCCTTGGTGACGTGCCCGACCAGCACGACCGTCATGCCGCGCTCCTTGGCGACCCGGATGAGGTTGGCCGCGACCTCCCGGACCTGGGTGACGCCGCCGGGCGCGCCGTCCGCCTCGGACGTCCCGATCGTCTGGATCGAGTCGACGACCAGCAGCACCGGGTCGACCGTGTCGATGTGCCCGAGGATCGCCGACAGCTCGGTCTCGGCGGCCAGGTACAGGTCGTCGGTGATTGCCCCGACCCGGTCGGCGCGCAGCCGCACCTGCTCGGCCGACTCCTCCCCGGTCACGTAGAGCACGGGCCTGCGCTCCGCGCCCTCCCCGCCGCCCTCCGCCGGGCTCCCCGCCCCGTTGCGGACGGCGGCCAGCGGATCCTGCGCGGACCCCTTGCCGGTGCGGGCCTGCGGCGGCACCGACGCGAGCGCCGGAGCGGACGCGAGGGCCGCGACCTCCAGCAGCAGCGTGGACTTGCCGATGCCCGGCTCGCCCGCGAGCAGCAGCACCGCGCCGGGCACGATGCCGCCGCCGAGGACGCGGTCGAGCTCGTCCAGGCCGGTGGGCCGGGTGCGCGCGGACCGCACGTCCACCTGCCCGATCGGACGCGCCGGGGCCGACACGGGACCGGCCGAGACGACGCGCGCGGGCGTGGCGGACGCGGTCTCGACGATCGTGCCCCACGCCTGGCACTCGCCGCACCGCCCGACCCACTTGGACGTCTGCCACCCGCACTCGGAGCAGTGGTACGTCGCCCGCGCCGTCTTCGCCTTCGCCATGCGCCGAAGGTTACGGCCCGCCACCGACAGACACCGCCTCCGCGTCCCGGCAGACACCGCCTCCGCGTCCCGGCAGACACCGCCTCCGCGTCCCGGCAGACACCGCCTCCGCGTCCCGGCAGACACCGCCTCCGCGTCCCGGCAGACACCGTGTCCGCTTCTCGGCAGACACCGCGTCCGCTTCCGACGACACCGCGTCCGCTTCTCGGCATGGCCAGACTTTGGTCACCTGCCGTGTCGGACCGATGACCATCCCGTCCTTGGCCTTTAGCGTGACGTCCGGAGCCCGGCCCGGACGGCATGCCGACTCACGGCTCCCACGCGAAAGGACCGGGACATGCGCAGACTCGCGACCACCCTCGCGCTGACGATGACCGCCTCCGCGCCGGCCGCGCTGCTGCCAGTGACCCCCGCGTCCGCCGAACGCGAGGGGCCGCGGTACGCCGCCCTCGGCGACTCCTTCACGTCCGGCCCGCTGATCCCGAGGCAGCACGGGCTGGCGGGCTGCCTGCGCTCGGACCACAACTACCCGTCGCTGCTCGCCGCGTCCCTGCACGCCCGCCTCACCGACGTGAGCTGCACCGGTGCCGACACCAGCGACATGACCCATCCGCAGCTGACCGCCACCGGCGTCAACCCCGCCCAGCTCGACGCGGTCACCCGCGACACCGACCTGGTGACGCTGGGCGTCGGCGGCAACGACATCGGCTTCACCCAGGTCGTCCTCACCTGCGCGACCGAGAGCCTGAGGTCCCCGATGGGCGCCCCCTGCGCCCGCCACTACCGCTCCGGCATCGACGCCCGGATCAGGAAGACCGCGCCGAAGGTCGCGAAGGTCCTCCGCGGCGTCCACGCCCGCGCGCCGCACGCCCGCGTCCTGCTGGTCGGCTACATGCGCCTCCTCCCGGACGCGGCGGGCTGCTGGCCCCTGGTCCCCTTCGCCGCGGGCGACGTCCCCTTCCTGAACTCCACCGAGCGCGAGCTCAACACCATGCTCAGGAAGACGGCGGCGGCCAACGGCGCGACCTTCGTCGACACCTACGCGGGCACGACGGGCCACGACGTCTGCGCCCCGCCCGCCGCCCGCTGGGTGGAGGGCATGCTCCCGTCCCACAAGGCCGCCCCGGCCCACCCGAACGAACTCGGCATGCGCCAGGTCGCCGCCCGCATCCGCTCAACCCTCACCACCACCACCGCCGACCGCTGACGGCCCCGACCCGCCCCCGCCGACGACCACGGCCGACGACCGCGGCCGAGCGGGGCCGGAGCCCGAGGTCAGAGGGCGAGGTTGTTGCGGGTTCGGGTGATGAGGTCGGTGAGGTGGGCGGAGACGGCGTCGGGGTTCTCGAGCATGGCCATGTGGCCGACGGCGGGGAGGACCTCCAGGCGGGCGGAGGGGATGCGGGACGCCAGGTGGAGGGTGTGGCCGACCGGGGTGAGCTGGTCGTGCTCGGCGCCGAGCAGGAGGGTCTCGACCTTGCCGAGGTGGGCGCAGTCGGAGATGACCTCGTGCGTGATCATCGAGTGCAGGAAGTCGAGGACGGCGTCCATCCGGGTGTCGGCGGCCATCTGCTCGGCGAAGGCGACGGCGGTGGGGCTGGCGCCGGGGCCGAAGGCGACGCGGTCCTCGAAGAGCAGGACGCCGTCGCGGCCCAGGTGGCGGACCTTCTCGATGACCGAGGAGCCGGCGCCGACGAGCCGCAGGGTGCGGGGGAGGGTGCGCCGGGTCAGGCGGGCCACCAGGGCGGGCAGGCCCAGGGACACCTCGCCCAGGCCGCCGGACGAGGTGTTGCAGAGGGCGGCGGCGACCACGCGGTCGCCGAGCAGGTGCGGGTACTCGTCGGCGAAGCGCTGGACGGTCATGCCGCCCATGGAGTGTCCGACCAGGACGACCGGGGTTCCCTCCGGGACGGTCTGCTCGATCACGTCGGCGAGGTCGTGGGCGAGGCGGGGCAGGCCGTAGTCGTCGCGGGCGCCGCCGTCGGAGCGGCCGTGGCCGCGCTGGTCCCAGAACACCAGACGGCCCTGGTCGCGCAGGGCGCGGCGCTGGAAGTGCCAGGAGTCCTGGGAGAGGGTCCAGCCGTGCGAGAAGACGATCGCGAGGTCGGTGCGGTCGGCGCCGTCCACCTCGGCGTACAGGCGGGTGCCGTCGGACGCGCGGACCGGGGTGGGACGGCCGCGCAGGGAGCCGAACGGCTCGCCCGCGTAGGGGTCGGGACGGTCGCGGAGGCGGCGCAGGGCGCGCCGCTGGGCGGCGATCCCGCCGCCGAGCATGAGGGCGGAGCCCGCGCCGACGGCGGTCGCGGTGAGGGTGGTGCGGATGGCGCTGCGCATCGGTCTCCCTGGATCGCGGGGCGGTGGGCGGACCAATTGTTGTACACGCCGTCCAGTAGACGGAAGGGTATGTGACCTACCAGTCGGTCGTGCGCCACCACAGGTTGACCGCGTAGTCCACGGTGAGGCCCGGGTGCTCGCGCTCGAACTCGGCGGCGAGCCGTTCGGGGAACTCGATCCGCAGGACGGCCGACAGGTCGGCGCGGTTCTCGAACTCCCAGCGGATCATCAGCGGCTCGCGCTGGAACCCCCGGCGCGTCCAGAACCGCTCGACCGAGGCCGGGTCGTAGGACGGCAGCCCGCGCCGGAACCAGCCGCCGAACGTCGAGCGGGTGGCGTCGTTGTCCACGATGAAGATCGTCCCGCCGCGCCGGACGACCCGGTCCAGCTCGGCGAGGCCCGGTTCGCAGCCGGGGCCGAAGAAGTACGCCCACCGGACGTGCACGACGTCGATCGAGGCGTCCGGAAGCGGCAACGCCTGGGCGGCGCCCACACGGACCGTGACGTTCGGCAGGTCGCGGACGCGGCGGCGCGCGGCGGCGGCGAGGCCCGCGTGCGGCTCCACGCCGACCACTCGGGCCGCCTCGGCGGCGAAGCGCGGCAGGTGGAAGCCGGTGCCGCAGCCCAGATCCAGGACGGTGCGGCCCGCCCAGGGGGCGATCCGGCGCATCGCCGCCTCGATCGCGCCGTCCGGGTCGACGGCGCGGTTCTCCACCTCGTAGACCGAGGGGGAGTTCCAGATGTTGGGACTGGGCACGGCGCCCGGTGCGATCTCGACCACAGTGCAGAGGGTAGTCAGCGCTGATGTCGGGAAACGCGCCTCGCCCGGCGCCGGGGGGTTGAGGGCGGGGTCCGGGCGCATAGGCTTGCGGCGAACGCACCCGGCGGCGTCCGTCGCCCCGCCGTCCGGGACCGGGCGAACCGAGACGGCGAGGGAGCCTTGACCCCGCAGCACAACGGCACCGCAGCTCCGGCGATCCGCGTCCCGGACGCGCCGATCACGCTGTCCACCGCGTCGGTGTATCCGGAGAAGGTGCCGAGCGCCTTCGAGATCGCCGCGCTGCTCGGGTACGACGGCGTGGAGGTCATGGTCTCGACCGACGCCTCCTCGCAGGACCTCAACGTCCTGCGCCGCCTGTCGGACTACCACCAGGTGCCGATCAGGTCGATCCACGCGCCCTGCCTGCTGCTCACCCAGCGGGTCTGGGGCCGCGAGCCCTGGGGCAAGCTCGTCCGCTCCAAGGAGGTCGCCGAGGAGCTCGGCGCGGACGTCGTGGTCGTGCACCCGCCGTTCCGCTGGCAGCGCGAGTACGCGCGCGACTTCATCGACGGCATCACCCGCATGCAGGACGAGACGGACGTCCGGTTCGCGGTCGAGAACATGTTCCCGCTCAAGGCGCGGGGCGCGGAGGCCGGCCTGTACGCCCCCGACTGGAACCCCGTCGACCAGCCGTATCCGCACGTCACCCTGGACCTGTCGCACACCGCCGTGTCGAAGTCGGACGCCCTGGACATGGCGACCCGGCTCGGCGACCGGCTCCGGCACGTCCACCTGGCGGACGGCCTCGGCGTCACCAACAAGGACGAGCACCTGGTGCCCGGGCGCGGCAACCAGCCGTGCGGGCCGGTGCTGGAGAAGCTGGCCGAGGACGGCTTCGGCGGGCAGATCGTCCTGGAGGTCAACACGCGCCGCGCGTCCAGCCGCGCCGAGCGCATGGAGGACCTGGCCGAGGCGCTCGCCTTCGCCCGCCTGCACCTCGCCGCCGCCCGGGGCGCCTGGGAGGTCACCTCCAGCGGCGAGGTCTCCCGCCGGACGAGCCGGTGACCGGCCCCGCGACCGGCTCGGCGGACGCGCGCGCGCAAGGCCCGGCGGACGGCTCGGGGGCCGAGGGCGGGACGGGGAGCG
>NZ_QURH01000226.1 GCF_003428695.1 Actinomadura logoneensis | reverse complement strand
GACCCGGACGCGCCGCGCCCTGACGACCCGCCCGCCTCCGCCAACGGCGCCAACGGCGCCTCCGCCGGCCCCGCCTCGGCCGACGCCTCGGGCGCCACCTCGGCCGACGCCTCCCGGGACGCCGCCGGGAGCGCGGGGTGAGTTCGGACGCCGCCCGTCCGCCGGGCGTCTGGGAGACCTGGCGGGAGGCGCCGGTCCCCGTCCGCGCGGTCATCATCGGGTTGCTCGTCAACCGGCTCGGGACGTTCGTGCAGGTCTTCCTCGTCCTGTACCTGACCCACCGGGGCTTCTCGACGACCGAGGCGGGGATCGGGCTCGGCGTGTACGGCGCCGGGACCGTGCTCGGGCTGCTGGTCGGCGGCGGGCTCACCGACCGGATCGGCAGCCGCTGGACGATCGTCGTCTCGATGGCCGGATCGGCCGTCCTCACCCTGGCCGTCCTCTACGCGCCGCAGCTCTGGACGATCCTCATCGCGCTCGCGCTGCTCGGCGCGGTCGCCCAGGTGTACCGCCCGGCGTCGGCGAACCTGCTCGCCGAGATGGTCCCGGACGAGCGCCAGGTCATGGTGTTCGCGATGCTGCGGCTCGCGCAGAACGTCGGCGCGACCGCCGCGCCGCTGTTCGGCTCGCTGCTGCTCGCCGCGTCCTACTCGCTGCTGTTCTGGGGCGAGGCGGTCGCGGCCCTCGTCTACGCCGTGATCGCCTACCTGACGCTGCCCGGCGGGCGCACGACCGAGCCCGCAGACGCCGAAGCCAATGCCGACGCGGATGCCGACGCAGGCCGCGCCGCCGACCGTGACGCCGTCGAGGCGCCCGCCGCCGGCGGTTACCGGGCGGTGCTCGGCGACGGCCGCTACCTGCTGTTCCTGCTCGCCTTCCTGCTGAACTCGCTGATCTACGTCCAGTACCTCGCGGTGCTGCCGCTCGCGGTCAAGGCCGCCGGGCACCCGACCGTCGTGTACGGGTCGCTCGTCGCGCTGAACGGCTTCATCGTCATCGCGTGCGAGCTGCCCCTGACCAAGAAGACGCAGAACTGGCCCGCCCGCGCCGTCGGCGTCGCCGGGCTCGCGCTGCTCGCGGGCGGCCTCGCCCTCTACTGGGTGCCGCTCGGCGTCGCCGCGCTCGTCCTCGCCACGGTGGTGTGGTCGCTCGGCGAGATCGTCGGCGGTCCGACCATGTTCGCCTACCCGGCCAAGGCGGCGCCGGACGGCCTGCGGGGCCGCTACCTGGGCTCCGCGCACGCCATGTTCGGCCTGGGTGCGGCGCTCGGCCCGGTGCTCGGCGTCGAGCTGTGGCACGCCGTCGGACGGTCCGTCTGGCTCTGGTGCGGCGCGGTCGGCCTCGTCGCGGTGCTCGCCGCCCGCGGCGGAATAGTCGAAAAATCAACGATTTCGCCGGCCGACGAGGACAAACCTCCACCGGACCATTCAGGAAAAGAAAGCGCTGTCGTGGTGCATACGGTCGGTGACGCTCCCGTCGCGGCGGAGGACAATGTATAAAGAAATGCGTGTCCGCGGCGTAGGCGACCGAAAACTGTGTCATATGGAAGGCATGGCAACCCCACCGCACGACGTGGCCGAGAAGCCTTCCGGCGCCGGGGCCGGAACACCCGGCCCCGGCGTCCCGCGCGAGTGCCGGGTCGAAATGTTCGCGGCCCGGCCGACCGGACCTCCTGACGGCGAGACGGCACGCCACGACCTGGCGCTGCTGGACCGGGGCGTCAGAGTCCGGCTCCTGTACCCGCACTCCGTCCGCACCGATCCCGCCTTCCTCGGCTACGCGCGCATGTTCGCCGACGCCGGCGGGGAGATCCGCACCGTCGACCGGCTGCCCGCCCCGGTCGCCGTCTTCGACCGCTCGGCCGCCCTGCTGTCGGTCGGCCCGCCGGACGGCGGACCGGTCGAGATCACCGCCGCCCCCGTGGTGGACCAACTGCTGTGGACCCTCGCCTACACCTGGGACCACGGCTGGCGCTGCCCCTGCGACAGCGAACAGGAGGAGTTGCGCAGCGCGATCCTGATGATGCTCGCCAACGGCGACAAGGACGAGACGATCGCCCGCCGGCTCGGGATGTCGGTCCGCACCTGCCGGCGGCACGTGGCGTCCATCATGGCCGAGCTCAACGCCGCCAGCCGCTTCCAGGCGGGACTCCTCGCCGCCCGGGGCGGTCTGCTCGGATACACGCCCCACCCCTGACGCCCCCGGGACCGTGACGGCCGGGCCCACCGGCCGAGGCCGTCACGGTCCGGGGCCGTCACGGTCCGGGGCCACGGAGGCGACGGGGAACGCCCTCACGACAGTGTCGTGAGGGCGTTCTCGTGACCTCGCCGAATCCGGCGGCTCAGTAGCGGCTGGTGACGGTCACGTCGGTGAAGCCGGTGGCGGCGTAGAGGCTGACGTAGTTGTAGCCGCCGCCGCGCAGTCCGGTGATGGTCAGGGACTCGGAGTTGCCCGCGTTGGCGGACCGGGCGGTGTACGCGCCGGTCGTGGCCCAGGTGGTCGGGTTGAAGTAGAGGTCGGCGTTGCCGGTGCCGCCGGACGTGGTGACCGTCAGGCTGCTCGTCCCGGCGGGGACGTAGAGGTAGAAGTAGGCGTAGTTCCCGGCCGTCGCGGAGACGGCGGTGCGCCGGCAGTCCTTCCCGAGCGTGCGGGTGTCGGTCCCGTCGCAGGTCGTGCCGCCGCCGGGCGGGTTGCCCCCGCCGGAGAGGGAGTCCAGCCAGGTGGTGAACTCGCCGTCGTACTTCAGGGACTTGGTGAAGGTGTAGGCGGCGTCGTAGTTCCCGGTGCGGTAGTAGCCGAGCAGCTTCGTGACGTCCGCCGGGTGCTTCTCGAACATGAACCGGACGGCCAGGTAGCCCCAGTGGTAGGTCCGGTTCACGTTGGTGTTGTCGTAGGTCGTGTCGAACAGCGTGCTCAGCGCGTAGGTGTGCTTCGGCGCCTCGTTGAGCGCGTCGGTGTAGGCGAGGTTCCGGTACGAGTAGGAGACGTACTCGGCCACGCCCTCGACCCACCAGATGTCGGGGCGGGCGGTCGAGGCGTTGAAGTCGCCGTACTGGTCGTAGCGGCCGTCGAGGTAGTGCGTGTACTCGTGGTTGAGGTTCCAGATGCGGGCGGCGAAGCCGTTGTCGTCGGTCCGCTGGTAGGCGATGAAGCGCGGCGTGTTCGTCGTGGACGACGGGTCGCCCTCCAGGTACATGCCGCCGTTGTTGGTGTCGATGCCGAAGATGACCCCTGCGTAGGTCCGGTAGTCGTCCGGCGAGTGGAAGACGACCACCTCCATGTTGGAGTTGTAGTCGTCCGCGACCGGCTTCCCGCCGTCCTTGGTGAGGTTGTGGAAGTAGGCGTTCTGGTTCAGCATGCTCGTGCACGCCGCGTTCGCCTCGTCCGAGGTGAGGGCCTGGGCGACGATGTGCAGGACGTTCGCGCTGCACGTGTAGTTCTGCGTGAGCACCGCCTGCCGCACCCGGTTGGACAGGTCGCACGTCCCGTAGGACGAGCAGTTCGCCTCGTCGTAGGCGTTGGCGACGTCCGCGACCCGGACCCACAGGGGCGCGGTGGGGCCGGTGACCGAGCTGGCCGCCAGCAGGTTCTTGATGAGCGGTCGCACCTTGCTCTGCAACGCCGCGTACTGGACGAACCGGGCCGTCTCACCGCCCGCGTTCGCGACCAGGAACGCCGAGCCGGTGCCGAGCAGGTCCATGTGGTCGCGGGCGAAGGCGTAGACCGCGTCCACGATGCTCGGGTCCGCCTGCACGGCCGCCGGGTACCCGGTGACCCACTGGCCCCGGAACAGGACGGTGAACACGTTGTTCACCGCGTTGCGCATGTACCAGGACGCGTCGTACGCGCTGTTGTAGGCGGCGAGCAGGCGCTTCACCACGTACAGGTAGCGGGCGTTCTCGGACGAGCTGTCGATCAGGACGACCGCCTCGCCGAGGATCTCCCCGTTGGCGTCGCTCACCGTGCCGGACGCGGGGTTGGCGTAGAAGGCGTCCAGCGCGCCCTCGATCGCCGTGGCCAGCGTCCTGGTGTACTGGCCGACCGTCCCGGGGTTGTAGTACTGCACGTAGTAGCCGGCCCGCAGGAACAGGACGAGCTGCTCGGTGCCCGTCGCGTTCGTCCCGTTGTAGGACGTGGCGTCGGTGCGCAGCGCGTTCGCGACCGTGACCATCTGCGCCTCGCGGAAGGCGCCGTACTGGTCCTGGCCGGTGACCGAGAACAGCGAGTTGACGCAGTCGACCGACGCCGCCTTCACGGCGTTGACCAGCGCGGTCCCGGTGTTTCCGGTGAAGTCCGAGACCGAGCAGGCGCCGGCCGCGGCGACGGACGGGCTGAGCAGCCGCTTGGGGGCCCTGGCCGCGGGCGGAGTGAGCGGGGCGCGGGCCTTGGCGCCCTTGCGCACGTTCATCTCGTCCGTCTGGGCGAGCCTGGTGGGGCCGGAGACCTCGCGGTCGTGCCGGGCGGGGGGCGTGCCGCGCGACGCGGCGAGGGCGTGGGCGGGGGCGCCCGCGCCTCCGGCCGCGAGGGCGACGGTGACCGCGAGGGCGGTCACCCATCGGCGTGGGGACATGGCCAGCTTCTCCTCTGAACGGGGGGAGTGGAGAGTGGGAACGAGACCGGCCGGTCTGTGCGGACGGCTGTAAAATGTCACATGCGACATGCCCTAACAAGGCCCAATTCACGGGCCGTTTACGGACATGCGGTAACGGCACCCAGGGTGATCGGTCCGGCGCGGCGCGCCATCGCGTCATGACGCGTTTTGGCGCCGTTCGCGGGAACGCCCGGAGGGCGGCCCCCGTCAATGGCGAAAGTCGCCGAAAAGTGCCCACTTTTTGACGGGGACAGTAATTAGGGACGCGATGTATAAGAGAGGGGATCAAACCCCCCTTTTCAGGAGTGCCCCATGCGCGTCCCCCGCCTCCTCGCGTTCTCCGCAGGAACCGCCGCCGTTCTCGCCGGAACCCTCCTCACCGCCGGCACGGCCGAGGCGGCGGGCGAGCGCTACGTCGCCCTCGGCGACTCGTACTCCGCCGGCGTCGGCGCCGGGTCCTACGACTCCGCCAGCGGGTCGTGTTCGCGCAGCACCAAGGCGTACCCGCAGCTCTGGGCCAACGCCAACGCCCCCGCGTCGTTCAGCTTCGTGGCGTGCTCGGGCGCGACGACCGACACGGTGACCAGCGGCCAGCTCGGCGCGCTGACCTCCTCGACGACCCTCGCCAGCATCACCGTCGGCGGCAACGACGCCGGGTTCGCCAGCGTGATGCAGACGTGCGTGCTGAGCTCCGACGCGAGCTGCCTGACGGCCGTCAACAACGCGAAGACCTACGCGCAGAACACCCTGCCCGGAAAGCTCAACACGCTCTACGCGACCATGCGTTCCAAGGCGCCGAGCGCGAAATTCGTGGTGCTCGGATATCCGCACCTCTATTACATGAACAGCGGAATCTGCGTGGGCCTCAGCAGCACCAAGAGGAGCGCGCTCAACTCCGCCGCGGACGCCCTGGACACCACGATCTCCGCCGCCGCCTCCCGCGCGTCCTTCACGTACTCCGACGTCAGGCCGATCTTCAACACCCACGAGCTCTGCTCGGGCGACGACTGGCTGAACTCGGTGACCATTCCGATCGGCAATTCCTACCACCCGACGGCGCTCGGCCAGTCGAGCGGCTACCTGCCCGGCTTCAAGAAGGGCCTGACGGCGGCCCTCAACGGCTGATCGAGCCCATAACGGTTGCGCGGTAATTCGCCGACTCGGCGTCCGTAATTGACGCCCGGTCTCCGGCGCACCTCGCGACCAGGCTTCCGCACTGTCATTCCCCGTAGGCCCTCCGGCATCACCCGGAGGGCCTACGGCCGTTCCGGGACGGCCTGCGCTGGGAGCGGAGCGGAACCGCATGGTGCCGTCCCCGGACGGCCATCTCTGCCGAAAGCCGGGGGGTGAAAGGCTCAGGGCCGCCAGACCCGGTGGTCTGACGGCCCTGTCGGACGGGGGCGGACGATTCTGCCGAACGGGGTGGACGATTCCGCCGGACGGTCCGGGGTCACGCCTTGTTGTAGGTGCGCTTGGCCCAGAGGTAGGAGACGGCGGTGAGGCCGACGCACCAGGCGACCGCGATGGCGGCGTCGTGGCCGATCGGGGTGCCGAGCAGCAGCCCCCGGACGGTCTCCATGATCGGGGTGAAGGGCTGGTACTCGGCGAACCAGCGCAGGACGGTCGGCATCGAGTCGGTCGGGACGAAGCCGCTGCCGAGAAAGGGCAGGAAGACGAGCGGCATCGGCGCGTTGCTGGCGGCCTCCGGCGTCGGGGACTTCATGCCGAGCGCGACCGCGAGCCAGGTGACGGCGACCGCGAACAGGGTCAGCATCCCGGCGGCGCCCAGCCACTCGACGATCCCGGCGTCCGGGCGGAAGCCGATCGCCAGCGCGACCCCGATCAGGACCGCCATGCCGATGAGCTGCTGGACCACGCTTCCGACGACGTGGCCGGTGAGGACCGACGCCCGGGCGATCCGCATCGTCCGGAAGCGGGCGATGATGCCCTCGGTCATGTCGGTGGCGACCATGACGGCGGTCCCGGTCGCGGCGGTGGCCGCCGCCATCAGCAGGATGCCGGGCACGACGTAGTCGATGTACGCCCCGCGTCCGCCGCCGAGGCCCTTGCCGAGCGTCCCGCCGAAGACGTAGACGAACAGCAGCAGGATGACCACCGGCGTGACCACGAGCTGGACGGTCATGGACGGGTAGCGGACCAGGCGCTTGAGCTGGCGGCGCGTCATGGTGGAGGAGTCGCGCAGCGCGAGGGCGAGGGTGCTCATCGGGAGGTCTCCTTCGGGCCGGTGAGGGTGAGGAACACGTCGTCGAGGTCGGGGGTGTGGACGCTGAGGTCGGCCGGTTCGACGCCCGCCGCGTCCAGCCGGGCGAGCAGCTCGCGCAGCGGCGCGACGCCGCCGTCGGACGGGACCTGCAGGGTGAGCCCGGCCTCGTCGGACGGGTCCACGAACCCCCGGCCGAGCGCGGTGAGCGCGTCCTTCAGCGCGTCGTCGTCGAGGAACCGCAGCGACACGTGGCCGCCGGGGATGAGCCGCTTGAGCTCCTCGGAGGTCCCCTCGGCGATCAGCCGGCCGCCGTCCAGCAGCGCGATCCGGTCGGCGAGCTCGTCCGCCTCCTCCAGGTACTGCGTGGTCAGGAAGATGGTCACGCCGTCCCGGACGAGCTCCCGGACGATCCGCCACATGGAGCGGCGGCTGCGCGGGTCGAGGCCGGTGGTGGGCTCGTCCAGGAAGATCAGCCGCGGGTCGCCGACCAGCGTCATGGCCAGGTCGAGCCGGCGCTGCATGCCGCCGGAGTACGTCCCGGCGGGCTTGCGCGCCGCGTCCACCAGGTCGAACCGCTCCAGCAGCTCGGCCGCCCGGCGCCGGCCCTCGGCGCGGGACAGGTGCCGCAGGTCGGCCATGAGCCGGAGGTTCTCCTCACCGGTGAGCAGCTTGTCGACCGCCGAGTACTGCCCGGTGACGCCGATCGCGCCGCGCACCTCGTCCGCCTCGCGGGCGAGGTCGTGCCCGGCGACCCGGACCGTCCCGCCGTCCGCCGGGACGAGCGTGGACAGGATCTGGACGGTGGTGGTCTTGCCCGCGCCGTTCGGGCCGAGCAGGGAGAAGACCGTTCCTTCCGGGACGGCCAGGTCGATGCCGTCGAGCACGACCTTGTCGCCGTAGGACTTGCGCAGCCCGTGCGCGTCGATGGCCAGGTTCGTCATGGGGGGCTCCTCGGGGGTCCGGAGGGTCGGCGGGTCAGAGACTGCGTGCGGTGATGTCGCCGTTGGCGCTGGTGGCGCGGATGTCGAGCCGGGTGTCGCCGTCGTTGCGGAGCTCGTTGACGATGCGTCCGTTGGGGGTGCCGGCGTCCAGGGAGGCCGACACCCCGGCGGCGGCGCCGACCGAGACGTCGCCGTCCCGGGTGCTCAGCTCGACGGTTCCGGCGGACGCCTCGGCGATGCGGATGTCGCCCTTGCTCACGGTGATCCGCGCGGACCCGCCCAGCCGGCCGATCTCCACGTCCCCGGCCGCGGTGGTGAGGGTGACGCTCGCGGCGTCCTCGACGGCGACGGTCCCGTGCGCGCCCTCGTAGGCGACGTCGCCGAGCCGTCCGGCGGTGGTGAACTCGACGCTCGCCGTGGTCGCCTCGACCCGGGAGCCCGCGGGCAGCCCGACCGTCACCGCGAGGGCACCGGAGGCTCCGAAGTACTGGTTGCCGGTCGGCCCCTGGATCCGCAGGACGCCGTCGGCGTACTCGACCGCGGTCTGCTCGGCGGCCTTGACGTCCCGGCCCTTGGCGGCGTCCGCCGGCAGGACCTCGACCGTGGTCACGGCCTCGTCGCCCGCGACGATCCGGACGCGTCCGGCGGGGACGTCCAGGACGGCGGTGATCGGGGCGGTGGTGTCGAACTTCCGCATCGTTCTCTCCTTGCGGCTCGTCGTTTCGAACAACGCAAACGCTACGTTGCTTTCTCGAATCGCACAACATGTGCATTGCGTCGAAACGACGTCACCACTGGTAGAACGAGCAAATTCATTGCATCCATGCTGCGCGGTAATGCAACGAGCTCCACGCAATGCGTTGCAATGGAGTGTGGATGAACGCTATGCGCGAGCCTCCCCGGCCCTGGGACCGTGCTCGCCGCCGCCTCCGGCCTTCCCTGCGCGGAAACGACAGCGGGCGAACGCGTGATACTCGCGTTCGCCCGGTTGGACAGGGATCGTGGCGGACCCTACGGCTGAGCAGTCCGAAGCCGTAGTGCTCTGGAGTCGCAGGTCGTCACCGGGTTTCCCGGAGGGGAATCAGGACCGGCCGGAGAAGCGGTCGGTGACGTTGCGCGGCGCGGCCTTCAAGATGCACGCGTCAGGAGTCCTGGTCGATGCGCCGTTGGAGCTGGGCGTTGATGCGCTGGGCCTCAGCGAGCTGGTCTTCCAGGATGATGATCCGGCAGGCCGCCTCCAGTGCGGTGCCCTGGTCGACAAGGTCGCGGGCGCGCTGGGCCAGTCGCAGCTGGTAGCGGGAGTAGCGGCGGTGGCCGCCGGGCGAACGCTGGGGGACGAACAGTTTGGCCGCGTCCAGCTGGCGCAGGAACGCGGGGGTGACGCCGAGGATCTCGGCTGCGCGGCCCATGCTGTAGGCCGGGTAGTCCTCGTCGTCGAGCTTGCCGGCGAGCCGGTCGTCCAGCGGGCTTCCGGCTTCGGTCCCGTCGGGGGGAGTGTCCCTGGGCAGGACGTCGGCGTGGCCGTGGGTGGGACGGGTGGCGCGAGGTTCCATAGATCCTTCCGTGGTGGTCGTGCAGAGGCGTGTCGGGCAGAACGCGAACGGGGGTCCCGGTGCCGTGTTCGGCACCGGGACCCTGAGGTACAACACCATCTATCCGGCCTGACGGCCGGTCTTGGACCGCGTCTACCGCTCACCTGAGCGGCGACGCGCGGATCGCGAATGCGTGACCGTAGACCACCACCTTGTCTGTGGAACTGCGGTACCCGCGCGGCGTGACTGGAGCCTGCGACGGGCGATCCCGATGGCGCCGGACTCTCCCTTCCTCGACTTCACCTACTGGACTTACCGGTACTGCACTTTCTGGTACTGCACTTTCTGGTACTTCACTTGCCACAACACTACGGGCGGCCCCGTTGGCCGTCCCGGACGATGCCCGCCGCCGGGGCCCCTTGCACTGCGTCGGCCCCGGCACGCCCGGCTCGTCTCATCCATCTCACCGGGCAGTTCGTCCTCTGCCTCGTCTCATGGACTCGTTCTCTCCGTTGGCAGAAAATGTACCCGACGTCTCGACGAATATCTACCTTGATCACGACAGATTTTCGTAGATCCCTCGGCAAGGCCCTAGTCGAGGCGCACGCCGACGAGTTTGCGAAGGAACCGGTCGACCTGCTCCTCGAAGGGCGGCCAGTGGGCGTCCGGCTGGTTGACGCGCATGGAGACGGCGCCGTGGACGGCGGTTCGGAGGTCCAGGGAGACCAGTGCGGGATCGTCGTCCGACGGTGCCAGGCCGGCGTCCATGCAACGCCGGACGGCGGCGGTGGTGCGGTCGGCCAGAACCTGCTTGAACTCCATGGACGCGCGTTGGTTGAGCGTGCTCTCGTGCATCACCTTGTAGAGGCCCGGGTGCCGCTGCACCCACAGCCCGAGTAGGAGCACGCGGGCGCGCAGCCGTCCCACCGGATCGGCCTGCTCCTCCTCCGCCTCGTCCACGGCCCGCGTGAGGTCGTGGTGGGCGCGTTCCAGCGTCGCGAGGACGAGCGCGTCCCGGTCGGCGAAGTGGATGTAGACCGACGTCGCCGCGATGCCGAGCTCGCGGGCCACCGCGCGCAGCGACAGCGCCTGGTCGTCGCCCAACTCGTCCAGCAGCCGCAGGGTCGCCGCGACGATGTCCTCTCTCAGCCGCGCGCCCTGCCCGCGCGGATTGCGTCCGCGGGGCGCCGAGGTGGTCTCCATGATCCGCCATTGTAAGCGCGCGCCCGTTGCCCTACAGTCGTAGCGCTACAGGCGTTCACTTAGAAGGGACCCCTCATGAACGTCCAGATCCAGGACCCCGTCTTCGCCGAGATGGCCGCCGCCACCGAACGCGCGCTCTGGGACGGTCTGCCCGAGCTGTCCGGACGGGAGAAGGCACTGCTCTGCCTCGTCGCCGACATCTGCCAGCAGACCCTCGGCACCCCGTTCGAGCGGCACGTGAGGCTCGCCTACGACAACGGCCTCTCACCCGACGACCTGCGGGAACTCCTCCGCTTCATCTCCTATGACAGCGGCTACCCGGCGGCGGCGTCCGCGCTGGACCGCCTCACCGCGCTCGAACGCGACCTGGGCGTGAGCCCGACGGGCGCGGGCCACGAGGTGAACGCCCACGGGACCGGAAGCCCCCTCCCCCCGGCGATGCTCCAGTCCGTCCGCGACCTGGACGAGGGGTTCGCCGACTACATGGCGCTCCAGTCACGGATGCGGGCGGGCATGCAGATGCTCGACGTCCGCGAGCGCGCCTTCGCCACCATGACCGTCGACGTCCTGTTCCAGACCCTGGAGGAGAGCTTCAGCGCCCACATCGGACGAGCCCTGGGCGCCGGCGCAACCCCGAACCAACTCCGCGCCGTCATCCGCTTCTCCGCCCTGTTCGGCATGACCAAAGCCTGGCGAGCCCTCATCGTCCTCAACAACCTCCTCAACAACCTCGCCCCCAACCCCACCCCTGACCCCCAGCCCGCGGGCGCGTCCGGGGAGTAGCCCGCCGCAGGATCCCGGCATCAAGCGCGCACCCCGCCGCGTGAACGAGAAGCTGCGCTGGCGGGGATTCGCGCTTGTGCGCGGCGGTGGCACGAGTTCGGTCGGATGCTTGGATCCCGTGTCCGTGGCACGCCGTACCCTTGGTCGGTGATGGGTACACGAGGTGTGGAGGGCGCATACCAGGGTGCGCTTCGGGCCTTCCAGAACCCGATGCTCGATCTGCTCCACAGGACTTATGCCCCGTTCGTCGTGACGGTGCTGGCGATGATGTTCACGCCGGAGCGGCCGACGGTGGCGGTGGCGGACGCCCATGCGGAGATCGCCGACGCCCTCGACCAGTTGCGGGCCGCGGGCTACGGCGACACGGGGGAGCAGCCTCTGCCGGCCGGGAACGCCCGCGACCTCTGCCGGCAGTGGGTGCAGGCCGGCTGGCTGGTGCGCCAGGTCTCCGATGACGTCGAGGTGTACCGGTTGTCGGCGCACGGTGTCGGTGCGCTCGAGGTCGCCGGCCGGGTCGGCGGGGCGCGGACCAGGGTGTCGGAGTCGCGGGTCCGGACGCTCCTGGAGGCGGTCGAGAGGCTGGCGCAGGACGCGGACCCGGACGTGATGGCCCGGATGGCGCGCCTCCAGACGGAGATCGACCAGCGCCGGCGAGAGCTCGAGCGGCTCGAACGGGGCGGTGCCGTCGACACCGTCGCCGACGACCAGTTGCTCGAGGCGGCCGAGAACGTGCTGCATCTGGCCCGTGAGCTGCCGGCCGACTTCGCGCGCGTCGCCGAGTCGATCAAGGCCATGCAGCGCGACGTGGTCGCCGATCTGCGGCAGGACGTGCGGCCGACCGGCGAGGTGCTCCGCGAGTACCTGGAGCGCGGCCGGCAGATCATGGACGCGACGCCGGAGGGCCGCGCGTTCGCCGGTGCGTTGCGCCTGATCGGCGACCCGGCGCAGATCGACGACCTGTGGAACCTGCTGCGCACGGTGCTGCGGCACGGGTTCACCGAGCTGATGCCCGCCCCCCAGCGCCGGGAACTCGCCGAGATCGCGCGCCGGATCGAGCAGGGCGTCAAGGAGGTGCTGGCGGCGCAGCGGCAGGCGTCGCACGTCATCACCGTCCAGGTGCGCAACCACGACCCGATGCGCGACCGCCAGGTGGACGAGTTGCTGCGGGACGTGATGGCCGGGCTCCACACGTGGGTGCCCACGTCCCGCCCCGGTACGGCCGTCGAACCGCTCCGCCGCCTGCCGGTGGCCGACGTGGGGCAGTTGCGGCAGACCGTGAGTGATCCGCGTCCGCCCCAGCCGCCCACCCCGCTGCGCGAATGGGACGAGGTGGAGGACGTGCCGTCCGCGGACACCCGGGCGTGGGGAGGTCCGCAGTACGCCGAGCTGCGCGCGCATCTGGCGGCGTTCGCGGGAGACGCGGACACCGTCGATGTCGCGGACGCGTTCCGCGCGGCGGCCGAGCCGATACGGCGGCCGGTGGACCTGCTCGGCCTGCTGGAGATCGCCCACGATCACGGAATGACCGACACGGACGAGGTCGTGGTGGTCGACGCCGTCCGGCCGGACCGGACCCGGCGGCGGCTCGCGTTCGGCGGCGTTCTCGCGGCGAACCCGACGCGGCCCCCCGCCGCGGACGAGAGACCAGGAACCAAGGATGAGTGAGCAGGACGGCCCCGACGACGACTGGGCGACCGGCGCGGAGGCCGGCTTCATCGACCCCGTGGCGATGGAGGACGACCCGACCGAACTGTTCGCCGGTGACACGGGCACGCTGGACGTGGAGGTGCGGCGGGTGCTGGTGCGGCTGCTGCAGCGCAGGTTCCTGCAGGCCGAGAAGAACCAGGCGCAGTGGCGG
This sequence comes from Actinomadura logoneensis, assembly GCF_003428695.1. Taxonomy (GTDB): domain Bacteria; phylum Actinomycetota; class Actinomycetes; order Streptosporangiales; family Streptosporangiaceae; genus Spirillospora; species Spirillospora logoneensis. The sequence continues at coordinate 48,445 of NZ_QURH01000226.1, read as the reverse complement.
ACGTTGCTGGAGAACCAGCAGATCATCGAGTCGCGGCTCCACGACCTGTTCGTCCGGCTCGTGGTCGACCACGAGCGGGGCATCGCCTACAAGCAGCAGGTCCGCTCGGCGGAGCTGGACGTCCCGATCCTGTTGAAGGACGACCCCTACAACCGCGCCGAGACGCTGCTCCTGGTCCATTTGCGGACGGTCTTCCAGCGGGAGCGCGGCACCGGCGAGACGTCCGCGCGGGTCGACGTCGAAGAGCTGGAACAGACCGTGCTGACCTACTTCGATCCGGACGACAACAACCTCGCCCGCGGCCAGCGCGAGATCCGCAACGCCGTGCAGCGGCTGGTCACCGAGGGCCTGCTCGCGGAGGAGTCCGCCGGCCGGTACCGGATCACCCCGCTGGTCGAGGTCGTACTGAGCACCGAGAAGCTCGCCGAGTTGAGCCGGTGGCTGCGGGAGCGGAACGAGGTCGCGCCGTGAGCATGATCGACACGCTGTTCGGGCTGATCCCGGCGCAGTCGCGGGGACAGCAGTGGGTGGCGCGGGATCTGCAGCTGGTCAACTGGGGCGGCTACGACGGCTACCACCGCGTCCGGTTCGCGCCGGGCGCGACGCTGTTCAGCGGCGGTTCCGGCTCGGGCAAGTCCACGCTGATGGACTCCTACATCGCGTTGCTGATGCCGCACACCACACCGTTCAACGGCGCGTCCAACGGCGGCGTGGTCGGACGGCCGCGGGGCAAGGACCAGCGCAACGTCCTCTCGTACGCGCGGGGGAAGCTCGACGAGTCACGGGCGGACGGCGAGACCAGGTCCCGCGTGCTGCGCGGGGACGGCCGCGACACCTGGTCGGCGATCGCGATGACCTGGGCCGACCGGAGCGGTGCGGTGTTCACCGCGCTCCGCGCCTGGTACGTGCCGTCCTCCGCGCGCGCCCTCGACGACGTCGTCGCCGTCCGAGCCACCCGCGACGACGCCTACGATCTGCGCGAGCTGGACGGTCCCGCGGCCGTCAGGTTCACCCGCGAGGCGGTCACCGCGACGGGCCTGACCTGCTTCGGCACCGACCGGGACTTCACCGCGCGGCTGCACACCGCGCTGGGCATCGGCGCCGCCGGAGACGGCCACAAGGCGGTCGGGCTGCTGGGCCGGATCCAGGCCGGCCAGCAGATCACCACCGTGGACGCGCTGTACAAGACGATGGTTCTGGAAGAGCCGTCCACCCTGGTCCTGGCGGACGAGGTGGTGCAGCAGTTCGACGAGCTGTCCGGCACCCGGGAACGTATGATCACCGCCCGCCGGCAGGTGCGCGCGCTGACCCCGATCCGCGACCACCGCGACGCCATCGACGGCGCGGTGACGCGGTTGCAGGTGATCGACGGCGTCGGCTCGTTCACCGATCCGACGTCCCCCGCGGCGCTGTGGCGGCACGAACGCCGTCTCGACCTGCTGCGCACGGCCGAGCGGGACCTGGCCGCCCGGCGCCGCCGGGCCGAGGACGAGGTCCGGGAGACGACCGCGCTGGTCGAGTCCACGGAGACCCGGCGGGACGCGGTGCTCGACACGCTGCGCGCCTCCGGCGGCGACCGGCTGGACACCGCGCTCCGGGAGATCCGCCGGGTGGAGCAGCGGCTGGCCGAGGTCGAACGCGCCCGGAAGCGCCTGGACCACGTCCTGGAGGCCGTCGGCGCCACCGTCTCGACCGGCCGGGAGTTCGCCGCGCTGGTGGAGACCGCCCGCAAGGCCCTGGCCGACTCCGACGCGAGGAAGACCGCCCAGAACGAGTTCGCCGAGGCCACCGCGGAACTCAAGGCCGCCGAAAGCGAGCTGGCCGGCCTGCAGGCCGAGCGCAGCGCCGTCAAGGCCCGCCGCGGGAACATCCCCACCGACCTGAACACCGCCCGCGACCTGCTCGCCGACGCCGCCGGGCTCACCCCGGACGACCTTCCCTTCGTCGGTGAGCTGATCGAGGTGCGCACCGAGTTCGAGCCGTGGCGGGAGGCGTTCAACCTGGCCCTCGGCGGGTTCGCCACCAGGATGCTGATCGACATCGCCCGGCTGAACACGTTCCGCGAGGCGATCAACGCCGTCCCCCTCGCCCGGCGCCTCCAGTTCGAGGGCGTCCGCACCGGCATGCGCGACGTGGTCGGCCTGAACGACAGGACGCTCCCGGGCCGGCTCGACTACCGGCCGTCCCCGTTCACCGCCTGGCTCAAGAGCGAACTCGCCGCCAGGTTCGACTTCGTCTGCGTCGAGACGCCCAAACTGCTGATGCAGCACGCCAAGGCGCTCACCATCACCGGCCAGACGTCGCAACCCGGCCGGGGCGCGCACGGCGGTCACGGCCGCGCCAACCTGCTGGGATTCACCAACACCAGGCTTCTCGCCGATCTCGACCGCCGGATCGAGCGCGCCCGGGAACGGCGTGGCGACGCCGCGGTCCGCGCGGCGGAGGCCGAGCAGGCCCTCAACGCGTTCGAGGAACGCCGCACCGCCTACCGGACCGTGACCGAACTGTCCTGGGACGAGGTCGACGTCGAGTCGGTCATCGCCGAACGGGAGCGCTGGGAGAAGGTCGTCACCGAGGTCCGCGACGGCAACCCCGAGATCGACCGGTTGCAGCGGGAGGCGGAGGAGCTCAAGCGGCGGGTCACCGAGCTGACCGAGCGCGTCGGCGGGCAGAAGGCCGAGGTGAAGCGGCTCAACGCCCGCTGGGAGGAGATCGTCGACGAGGTGGACGGCGCCCAGCGCGCGCTCGACACCGCCGCCGCCACCGGCACCGAGGTGGGCCGGGAGCACCGGGAGTACCTCGCCGGGCTGTTCGACGACGCCCCGGACGGCGGCGACCCGGTGACCGCGCTGGCGGAGTTCGACGCGGCGCACCAGCGGGGCGTCGAGCGGATGCGCGCCGACCGCAGGTCGGCGGAGGAGACGATCAGCCGGTCGCGCAAGGCGCTGGAGGAGACGTTCTCCACGTTCGTCGAGCGCTGGCCGAACCCGAACCTCGGTACCGACCCGGACGCCTCCTACCGTGACTTCGACCGCCTGCTCACCGATCTGGAGACCAGCGGCCTGCACGAACTGGAGGCCGAGTGGCGCGACAGCCTGCTCAAACTCTCGGGCAACGACCTGACCAGCCTGGACAGCGAACTCGGCGCGGCCGTCCGCGAGATCCGCGACCGGATCGACCCGGTCAACCGCATCCTTGCCGAACTGCCGTTCGCCGACGACGACCACCGGCTGCGGATCGACCCGCAGGAGAGCCACTCCGCGGTGCGCGCGCGTTTCCGCAAGGAGCTGCGCGACGTGCGGGCCCTCATCGACAAGGCGACCACGGACGCCGAGCGGGAACGCGCCTACCACCGCATGGCCAGAGTGATCGACCGCATCCGCCGCACCGCGCCCGATTTCGCCGACCTGGTCGACGTGCGGAACCACGTCCGGATCAGCGCGGAGAAGCGCGACCTCGCCGGCCGGCACGTCGCGGTCTACGACCACATCGGGGAGAAGTCCGGCGGCGAGTCCCAGGAACTGGTCGCCTTCATCGTCGGCGCCGCGCTGCGCTACCAGCTGGGCGACGCGGGCGCCGAACGCCCCCGCTACGCCCCCGTCTTCCTCGACGAGGCGCTCATCAAGGCGGACGCGCACTTCACCGGCCGGGCCATCGGCGCCTGGCGGGGGCTGGGGTTCCAACTCATCATCGGCGCTCCCAACGACAAGCACAGCGCGATCGAACCCCACGTGGACGCCGAATACCTGATCCTCAAGAACGCCGAGGGCCGGTCCTGGGCGAAGCCGATCGTGGCGGTTCCGGACGCATGACCCCCCGACTGGTGTCTCCGGCCGAAGCGGTCGAGTCGCTCCGCGGCAAGGTCCACCAGAAGTGGGCGGACGCCGTCTGCGCCGCACTCGGCGTCGGCGGCCCGGTCACGTTCTCCGTCCCACTCCGTCCCGGGGTCTCGACCGGGAGCGCCGTGGCGAGAATCGGGTACCGGGCCTGGCACGAGTGGCACATGCGCTGGCGCGAGTTCGCCGCCCGGCATCCCGTGGACGCGCTGGTCGTCCGCAAGCCGTTGTCCGTCCAGGGCCTCACGGACGACTACCCCGCCACGCTCGTCGCGGACCTGGACGAAGCCGTCGCCCTCCTCTCCGCCGCCGGATCGTCGCCGCCGGACATCGCCCGAGCGCGGACGCTGGCGTCGTCGCTGCAAGCCGCGGGCGGGGTCCTCACCCCGGCCAACGTCCGAGCCGTCCACCAGCTCGGAGCCGACGACGCGGAGGTGCTGCTCAACGCGGTGGCCTGGCTGCGGCAGCACCCGGACGCGAGCGCCTGGACCGCACGCCAGCTCCCCGTCCCCGGCATGCACACCAAGTGGCTCGACACCCACGGCACCCTGCTGCGCGACGTCGCCGACCGCGACGTCCGGCAAGAGGTCCGGCAGCGGCCGGCGGTGCTGCACCTGACCTACGTGGACCCCGGTCACATCGCGTCGGGCCGCCGCAGACACGACGCGTGGACCACCGGCGACACCCACGACATCGCCTACCGGCCGCGGATCGTCCTCGTTGTCGAGAACCGCGATTCCCGGCTCTGGTTCCCGCCCGTTCGGGACACGATCGTGGTCGAAGGCGGCGGCCATGCGGCTGCCGCCCTGCTCGCGAACGTGCCCTGGATCCGCGCTGCCGACCACATCGTCTACTGGGGGGACATCGACGCGGACGGTTACGCGATCCTCGACCGGTTCCGCGCCGCCCTGGCCGAACCCGCCCCGGACGGCGCGCCTCCGAAACCGGTCACCTCGATCCTGATGGACGCCACCGACCTGCACCGCTACGGCCACCACGGGGTGAACCACGACAAGGCGGGCCGCCTCATCAAGCCGTCCTCCGCGCGCCTGACGCAGCTCACCGAGGCCGAGGCGACCGCCTACGACACCATCGCGACCGAAGGCCCCACCCGGTTCCGCCGGATCGAACAGGAAGCGATCCCACTCGCCGACGCGGCGACCAGACTGCGAGCCTTCATCAGCGAATGAACCGAGCCCCGAGCAGGCGTGGCATCCGAGGTCAGTCAGCGGTAGGTCGCCACTCACGCGACGTCCGGCGGGCCGCCCATCCGCCGAGGACACCGGTGGCGAGTGCGAAGAGGATCCCGCCCACGACCGAACCTCCCATGGCGTTCCAGGAGACCTCTCCCTCCTGGATGACCGAGATGAAGAACAAGCTGTGCCAGACGGTGATGACGGCCGCGATGACCGTGGACATGGCCATCGGAACGGTCAGGTGCCAGAAGGCTATGCGCCCGTAGATTCCCGGGTTGTCCGTGAGGGCTGTCAGCGGAGCCAGAGCGGGCCCGAATCGTAGGAACTCCGCGGCGGCGCTCACGATGGCGGCGAGAATGAGCAGGGTCATCCCGGCGATTCCGAACAGCAGCAGCCAGTGGCCCAGGCTGGCCCGGTCCTCGGCGCCGAGCGCCCAGTCGTCGCCGAGCCGGCTGATGCTGGGCGTGTTCAGTGTGGTGTACGCAGCGCGTTCCACGCCGGTCCGGTACAGCGCGTCGACGTGGTCGCCGGTGATGATGGCTATGGTTTCCGGCCCCGATCGCTTGCCGGCCGGATGGTTTCCGTCCTGGACGCTCATGTTCTCTCCGCCGTACCAGCTGAGCAGTTCCCTGATCTGAGGGTTCTTGCTGCTGGATGGAACAGGCAGCGCCTTCGACGGACATGGGGTCTGGAAGCGCTGGAACGTCGCGCACGGGGAGATCAGTGTGACGGAACGCTTGTCACCTCCGCTCATGTTCAGAGTGATCGCGTTCGCCTGCGGGGGAAGCGCGCTGGTGAAGTCCCTCCAGCGGCCCGGGGTGATATCGCGGGACTCGACGATGAGCACCTGGTCGCCGATACGAGCCTGGGTGGCCCGGGCATCCCGGGCCGGCTCGCCGAGGCGGCTGTTCCACACCTGGAGCTGGCCGATCAGGCCGAGCGAAATGATCATTGCGGTGGCCACCCGGACGATGACTCCGGGATGGGCCCCCGTCCACCTGCCTCCGACCAGAAGCCCCGGGTTCCCCCGACGGTTCCCTAGACCGGCCATCTTGGCTCCCAGCCACTGACTGGCCCGGGCGCCCACGGAAGGCAGCGTGGCCCACACTCCCAGCGTTCCTGCGACGAACAGGAACAGCCCTGTCCGGCCGCCGAAGTACTGGCTGACCACCACTGTGGCGACTGCGACCCCGAAGAGGACGAGACGCAAGCGCGGGACTCGCTCGCGGAACCGACGGGGACTGGTGGACTGCGCGACGGAGCCGGCCCGGTTGAGGGCCACCACGAGGAATACCGCGACAGCGAAGGACAGCAGCGCCGAGACGGCCAAGAGCGCTGACTTTTCCCGCAGATCCGCGGCGCTGAGGACGTATCCGGTGATCGGAAGCGGGACATCGGTGGCCAGCATCGGCAACACGGCGACGGTACCGAGCACCGTTCCCAGAGCCGAGGCCGCGGCCGACTCTCCCGTGGTCACCAGGGCCCTGTGCGGCCAACCGGCCCCGAGTGCCATCAGCAGCTGGTTCCGGCGATCTCTGGCCGCCGACCCACATCTGGCGGCCACCACCAGCAACGCCAGGGCGGGCATGCCGACCAAGGCTGCTATGGCCAGTATCACCTGGGGCAGGGGACTCGGGTCTGTCGCCTCTCCGATGCCCCACGGATGCCCGAACCCTGACCCGGTGTACCAGAGGGCTTTGGCGTTCTTACCCTCGGGCGCGGTCAAGGGACGGGTATATACGAGGCGCTCTCCAGGAGAAGCCAAGCCGTCTTTGGCGATCTCGCCGACGACTCGTCCATAGCGTTGGCGAATGTGTGCACCGTTGCCCGCCTTCAGCAGCCCGGGGGACAGGAACGCTTCGCCCGGTGCAGGCCAGCGCGGCAGACCTGGCGGGGGCTCGGCCGAGGCGGACATCGGTTCGAGGTAGATGACCCAGTGCTGTTTGCCGCCGACCGCGTCCGTGCTCTCCGCCCACCGAAAGGCGGCGTTCTTCCCGTTGCTCTTGGCAAGGATCGGTCCCCGAGCCTGGTCCCGGTGGTCGCGGCCCGCGTAGGCGGACGCGGCGACCACGGCGGCATGGGCCGTCGTGACCAGTGCCATCGAGGCGAGCACGAGTGCGACGAAACGCAGGCGCCCACCGCGCGACCCGCGCCCGGCGGCCAAGCCGACCCTCAGGAGCTGAATCCACAGGCGCCTGCCGCGGCCATGGTCAGTGGGCACCGGACAACACCTCCGTCAGACCGGACGGCTGGAGAAGCAGCTGACGATCGGCGCGGCGAGCGACCGCAGGGTCGTGGGTGACGACGATCAGTGCGCAGTCACGTTGACGCGGCAGAGCGAAGAGCAGATCAGCGACGTCATCGCGCGTGCCAGCGTCCAACGCGCCCGTGGGTTCGTCCGCCAGGAGCACGCCGGGACCTGCGATCAGCGCCCGCGCCACAGCGGTACGCTGCCGTTCCCCACCGGACAGCTGGCCGGTGGGGGTCTCGGTGGCCGGGACCCCGAGACGCTCAAGGAGCGTCTTCGCCCGCCCGTAGGACCGTCCCTTGCTCATGCCGGCCAGCAGACCTGCCAGGGCGACGTTCTCGACCGGCGAGAGCTCGGGGAGCAGCTCCCCGAACTGGAAGATCATTCCCAGCTTCCGGCGGCGCAGGGCGGCCCTTTTCCGGGCGGGCATTCGCGCGAGGTCGCACCCCTCGATGAAAATGGATCCGGAATCCGGGGTGAGCAGTCCGAGCAGGCATGTCAGCAAGGTCGACTTCCCGCTGCCGCTAGGGCCGGTGACGGCCACCGACTCGCCCTTCCGGACGGCGAGTTCCACATTGTTCAGGATCTTTCGGCCCGGCACCGAGTAGGAGAGCCCGCTGACTTTCACGATCGCCGAGTCCGCTTCTTCATGGATCATTCGAAGGCCCGTCTTCTTCTCTTCGGTTCGCCCTCTTGCGGCTGCTTGACGCGCTGACGACATCAGGGGCCGGCGTGCACGGCCGGCCCCTGATGGGGAGTCACCTCACGGGCGTCCACTTCGAGCAGGTGTCCGGCGCCCAGTCGCGGTCCTCACAGATGTGGATCTTCGTCACATGGGAACCGCTCTTGGTGTACGTGCTCCGCCCCGGACCGAGCTTGTTCCAGAGGGTGTACTTGTGGTTCCCGGTGGTGAAGCGGTTGTACTCGTTCTTGACCCAGTTGCCCTTCCGGTGGTCCATCACGGCCGTCCTGCCACGGTCCCCGCCCGCGGGGGCCCAGCCGTGGGCCAACGTGTGGCCGCTGCGGCTGACCCAGACCTCGGTAGTGGCGAAGGCGTGCGCCGTCGGCAGTGCGGCGCTGGCCGCGAGAACCCCGGCGATGACCGTCAGACGTCGAGACATGTGAACTCCTGTCCTGCGGGGGGGGGGAATCGTGTATTCGAATCGGGGTCGGCCTACTTCACGGGAACCCACTTCGAGCACCAGTCCGGCGCCCAGTTGTGCTCCTCGCAGACGTGGATCTTCGTCACCCGGGCGCCGTTCTTCGTGTACGTCGTGCGGCCGGCGCCGAGCTTGTTCCAGAGCGTGAACTTGTGACTTCCGTTGCTCACCCGGTTGTACTCGTTCTTCACCTTGTCGTACCGCCAGTGGTCCTTGACGGCCGCACGGCCGGCGCTGCCTCCGGCGGGCGCCCAGCCGTGGGCCAGCACTCGGCTCTTGTCGTAGACCCAGGCCTCGGTGGCGAAAGCACTGGCCGTGGGAAGAGCGGCGGTCGCCGCGAGGGCGGCGGCGAGGACCGCGATTCGTCGAGACAAGATCATTTCCTTTCTGTCCGCATCTCCTTGATGCGAGGGATGATCAGGCGTTGACGGCGGAGCCTGCCAGGGGTCGTTTGGCGCGTCAAGGAAATAGACGCCAATCCAGACAGCTCAGACGACACTCCGGGTAAACCTCGGGGTAAATACGTTCGAGGTGCCCACCTGGGACGCGAAGTGTCGCCTGAGCTGGGATTCCAGATACTCGCCACTGAGCCGGTGCCAGCCTCTTCCCCGACTACGGAGCCGATGCCGGACGAGACATCCGCTTGCCCTGAGGAGGGATTTCCGTATTTCCACGGAGGCGCTCCCGTCCCACCTCTACGTGGTTTCCACGATGGCGGTCATTCCAGAATCTCGGTATGCGAACCTGCCCTTGTTACGTCGCTGGCCGAATGAGCTGGGCCCCATGGAGAGCGCTGCGCGACATGAAACGGCCACCTCACGGGAACTGCCACGGCCAGGCCGGTGATGCCGTGCTCGCGCAAGTCCCTGCGTCCTATCCAGGCTTCAACGACGAGGTGATCGTCTCGAAGGCATTCGTTGTGGACGCCGTGCTGCGCATGCACGCCACCCGACTGACCGCGACGGTCATGTTCCGGTGTGACGCCAAGCGCGGCCTTAACGTGGCCGCGCGTCCACCGAAGCCGGCAGCCAGGTGCTGGCGCGCTAACGAGTAGTCTCTGCGGCTCCCGGAGCCGGCCCATGCCCGTCGCAGCCCCCGACGTCAGCGCAACACGCCGCCGACAGCAACTCTCAATGACCCTGGTCGGAGTCATCGGGGGTGGCGCGGTCGCACTCCGCAGATGGCCAGCAGAAGTAAGCCGAGTTAGTCGACCGTCCGGACCGGCGACCCCAGAAGCCGCAGGACGAACAGTCCGACGACCTGACTCACTCCTGCTCGGCGGCGGAGCGAACGACGAGCAAACGCCCTCGCTCGGGCAGGGGATTGCACGCTCTCGCCCTCGCCACGCACTTCCTTGTCACGTCATCGACCCGAGGAGCAAGGCGTGCCCGAGCAGACCCCCATCCCCCACGATCAGAAGCCGCAGCGGGACAGCGACGCGGGGGCGTCCCGGCTGATGGCCGTCGCGAACACCGCCCTGGTTGGGATCCCCGCCGCCTACGCGACCTCCGGCTCCATCACCATCACGTCGATCGCCACCATAGCCGCGTTCGGGTTCGTCATCCTCGCCCATCATCGCAGATAGGGCCCTACCAATGGACAGCTCCGAAAAAATCTTGGTCTCGGACTGCACGCTTGCCTATTCCACTGCACTAACACTGCGGACCCCTCGCTCAGTCAGGCGTTGGGGCCCCGGAACCCGTCCGGGGCCCAGAGCGCCTGACATGGGCGAGGCGTCCTATCCAAGGAACCGTGTGATCGCGTGATCACCTCGGGCCGGTTCGGCCCACACCTCGAAAGGACTCGATGCGCCTATGGACGGTCTCCTACGCCGGCCCACGTGCTGGGCCAAACAGAAAGGAATGCCCTCATGTCCAACCAGGCCAACGAGTTCCTCATGCTCGGGCGGACCGACGCGTTCGACGACTACTACCGCAGCGATCTGACGGGGCTGGTCCGCTTCCTCCTGCATCTTGGGGCCTCCATCGAGGACGCCCAGGAAATCGCCCAGGAGGCCATGCTCGCGGTCCTGCGTAAGTGGCGGGATGTGGAAGACCCCTGGGCCTACACCCGCGCCACGGCCAAGACCATCTTCATGCGCCGCCTCAGCAAGTCCAAGCGGGACCAGGAGGCCGCCAAGCGCGCCTGGATCCCCGAGCAGCTCCGCGCACCGTTCATCAGCTTCGCCGCCGAGGTCGAGAGTGTCATGCAGATGCTCCACACTCTCCCGCTCGAACAGCGGGAAGTCATGGCCTGGACCCTCGACGGCTACACCCCCAGCCAGATCGCCAAGGCCACCAACCAGAAGCCCGCGACCGTTCGGTCGCACCTGCGGCACGCCCGTGCAGCCCTGAAGAAGCAGCTCGCCCGTAACAGCAGCACGTCCCGGGAGGAGGAATGAGATGGAAAGCAACGCCGATTTCACACTCGACCAGATGCTCCAGCGAGCCTCGGCCTCGCTGCTGAAGTCCCTGGAGACGACGGTCGACGTCGAGCAAGGTCTCGCCGAACTCCATCGTCAGGCCACCGAGGGGCAGGCCGGCGCGGACGAGCCTGGCCAGGCTCGTCCGCGCTGATCTACCCAAAGCCGAAGTAGGGGAAAGGCCTTCCCGCAGGAGGCGGCCGTTCCTCTACTTCGGCCAGGTGGTGACCGTCTCGGCCTGGTCGATTTAGAAGTTGATGACGACGCCTTCGACGTGGTCGACCTGGATCACCATGCCCGTCTGGTCGTGGAAGTAGGCTGTCGCCGCCAGGCGCCCCCGGGGCACTCGCGATGGCCGTCCGTCCCGAAGTCTCTGGGAGAGGCAGGTAACTCCCGGCCCTGGCCGTCGTGTCGGCCCGCCATGACGCCGGATCACGTCGCGAGGAGCGGCAGAACGGCCGCAGGTAAGGGATTGAGGTTGGGGTAACGGGCTTGCCCCTGACCCACAGGAACCCCCATCTATGAACGGGGCGCATTGCCGGACTGTCATCGTCGCTCGGTAGTTGCTCCGTAGCTGCGGCAGGGCGCGGTGGGGGACAGCACGAAACGGTACGTAAAGCGGAGCAGAGCGGACAGAACGGGGCGGGGGCGCCTGTCGGTCACTTCAGTGCGGCCCCCCCCGGGCTCCGCGGGGCAGCGAGAGGGGAGGTTTCGCCAAGTCTTTCCGGGTCTTGCCGAGACAGTTGACCTTGGCGCGATTCGGTCGAACATACGCTACCGATTGTGATAGTTCAGAGACGTTCTGTGTTGATCGGTGTGCTCGGGCTCGCGGGTGTGGGCTTCTGTGCCGCATGTGGTGGAAGCTCCAGGCATATCTCCAGCGGGAGGACCCCTGGCCCCGGTGCGGAGGCTGCCGCCGGAGCCGCGCGTCCCGTCCGGTCACGGTCGGAAGAGATCGTGCACGGAGCGCGGACGGAACGCGCCGTGGCTTTGACGTTCCACGGGTCCGGCGACCCGGCGCTTGCTCGCCGTCTTCTGCGGGAGGTGAACGTGGTGGGCGCGCGCGTCACCGTCATGGCGGTCGGGCGATGGCTGGACGAAGAGCCGAGCACGGCACGGGCGTTCCTGGACGATGGCCATGAACTCGGCAACCACACACAGAATCACCGCGACGTCGACGCGATGTCCGAGGCCGACTCCCACGCCGAGATCGCCCAGTGCGCCGAGCGGCTGAAGAAGCTCACCGGAACGGCGGGGGCCTGGTTCCGTCCGTCGCGAGCACGGCATGCGTCGCGACGGGTCCGTGCCCAGGCGGCGGCGCTGGGCTATCGCGGCTGCCTGTCCTACGACGTGGATTCGTTGGACTTCACCGATCCCGGTGCGTCGGCCATCGTCCGCAAGGTCCTGCACGAGGTGCGGGGAGGCTCGGTGGTGAGCATGCACCTCGGGCATTCCGGGACGGTCGAGGCGCTACCCGCCCTCCTGGACGGCCTTCGCAGCCGCGGACTGCGGGCCGTCACCGCTTCCGAGCTGGTGAGCGCATGAACCACCGGTGGATGATCGCGGCCGCCGCAGGAATGCTCGCGGCGGCGTGCTCTTCCGGGAGCTCCGCCGGACGCGCCCGCCTCCCAATGCCCGATGAGGCCGCGGCCAAGGCGGTGAAATCCCCGTTGGACCTGTACGAGCATGACCGGCCGGGGATGCTCAGCCCGGCGGTGCGCGACCTTCCGGACCGGGTGTACGTGCCCGACTCCGAGAGCGGCGATGTGATCGTGCTGGACCAGAAGACGTTCAAGCGGGTCGGACGCTTCAAGGTCGGCCTCAAGCCGCAGCACGTCGTCCCGTCCTGGGATCTGAGGACGCTATGGGTCAACGACAACGACTCCAACGACCTCGTCCCGATCGACCCGCGCACCGCGAAGCCCGGTAAGGCGGTGCCGGTCGACGACCCCTACAACATGTACTTCACTCCGGACGGCCGGTACGCGGTCATCATGGCGGAGCGGCTCCAGCGCATCGACTTCCGGGACGCCCACACGATGAAGGTGCACAAGCGCGTCGACGTGCCGTGCACCGGTCCCAACCATGCCGACTTCTCAGCGTCCGGGAACTTCTTCCTCACCGCGTGCGAGTTCTCCGGTGACGTGCTGCGCCTGGACACCGTTCGGCAGAAGGTCACGGGGGTCGTCAAGCTGGCGGACGGCGCGATGCCGCAGGACGTGAAGATCTCCCCGGACGGCAGGACCTTCTACATCGCCGACATGTCCTCCAACGGCGTCTGGAAGATCGACGCGGCGACCTTCCGCAAGACCGGCTTCATCCCCACGGGGACGGGTGCTCATGGCCTGTACGTGAGCCGCGACTCGAAGACCCTGTACGTGACCAACCGTGGCGAGGGCACCATCTCGCTCATTTCCTTCAAGACGGGACGGGGCGTGCGGGAATGGAGACTGCCCGACGGCGGGTCACCCGACATGGGCGGGGTCTCGGCGGACGGCAAGGTGCTGTGGTTGTCGGGCCGCTACAACTCCGATGTGTACGCGATCTCCACATCCAACGGACGGCTGATCCGCCGAATCAAGGTCGGCGACGGCCCGCACGGCCTGGCCGTGTTCCCCCAGCCCGGCCGCTACTCCCTCGGCCACACCGGCGTCTTCCGCTGAGCAGGCTATCTCTGACCCGCAGGCCCGCCCGTTCGGCAGGCGCCGACGTAGTCAGATCAAGGCCCGGTGACCCGGCGGACGGCGGCGACGTACCGGCGAACCTCACGTGCGGCAAGTCGCCCCGCGGGGAAGCTCGACCACGAACGCGCTGTCACGGACGACGGTGTTCTCCCAGCCGGTCACGCTCCCCGGGTAGTCGGTCAGCGCACGCGATGGAAGCCCGACATCACCGGCGAACGCCTGCTCGACCCGCTTCGGTCCCTCCGAGACATCGACCACGGCCATGTGCTGGTGGAACCAGATTGCCACAGTTGGCCGGACGCGCCGTATCAGGCGCGTGGCCGACACCGACTCGGGCTCTGACAAGGGACCGGCGCCTGAATAGTGGATCGAGCCGGGCTCGTCGATCCACCGCCAGCCGCCAGGGAAGTTGCGGTTCAGATCGACTCCGTGGGCGTTGCCGCGCGTCCCGGCCGCCAGCCCGTCCGGATTCAGCGAGGGGACGACCCACAGATCCGCATCCGCCGGGCTTGGGCCGTCGGCCAATTCCTCCGCCACCGGCACCCCTGCCGGCTCGTCGCCATGCACGCAGCCGACGACGAGCACCCGCCGCGCCGCACGCGGATTCCCCAGTTCCACAGCCGAGATCGGACGGCCCTGGTCCGATCGCCCCAGCAGCACCGCCCGGCGTAACGACACGACCGCCGACGCCCCACCCGCGGCGGCCTTCTCCCCGTGGGTCTCGTGCCGCCCCGGCAGCCGCCCAGCCTCCCCGACCACACCGCACCCCGCTGCCGACACCAGCACCAGAGCAATCATCACCCTGCGGCCGCGCCGCCCCACCATTCGCAAAACCACCGAACTCGCCCCCCAGACGCGCACGTATCGACTGCACCGGGAGGAAACGACTCCTCAATACCCATAACATACAGTGACATTCAGCCACTTAGCGTAATATTGCTTGGGTTGTGGACTATCCGCCACGCGGCGAATCCGTCCACGTCGTTGTCACTCCAGCGGTTCTGCGCTGGAAGAGCGCGAGGTGTGCCGGCGGCTGCGGGAGCAGGACTGCTGGTCGCCGGTTCTGATGCCGACCGCGCGGGACTGGGCCACGCACTCGAGGCCATGCTGTCGGCCAGGACGCCTTCAAATCGTGGGTGGATCAAGGGCGCAGAAAGCCGTCGCCACCAGGAAGGCGCATCGTTACGCTCGGCCGGATGAGTGAGGATCTTCTGGCCGCCTATGACCAGCATCTGCGCGGAACAGGCACCCCAGCACTGGGCGCATGGATCGAGCAGGACGGTCCGCTGCTGCGGATCGTCGGGGAGCATCGCGGCTTCGTCACCGGCCCGCGCGACCTGTCCGGCCATGACGTCGACGCTCTCATCGCCGCGCAGGTCGCCTTTTTCGGCGGCCGCGGTGAGGCCGTGGAGTGGAAGGCCCGTGGCCACGACCTTCCCCATGACCTGCCCGACCGGCTGCGAGCCGCGGGCTTCGTCGCCGACCCCACCGAGACGGTCGTCATCAGCGGTATCGCCGACACGCCGACCACACCACCAGCCCCCGAGGGCGTGGTGATTCGCCGGGTCGGCCGCGAGGCGATCCCCGCGATCGTGGCGATGGAGTCGCAGGTGTGGGAACGCGACTGCGGCTTCATCGGCGACCACCTGGTCGGCAGCCTGGCCGCCGCTCCCGACCGCCTGGCGATCTTCACGGCCGAAGCCGCCGGCCAGGTCGTCGCCGCAGGCTGGGTGGCGCTCGGCGAGGACGGGGTCTTCGCGTCCCTATGGGGCGGGTCGACGCTGGAGGAGTGGCGGGGCCGGGGTATCTACCGGTCCCTCGTGGCCGTTCGAGCGCGCTTTGCCGCCGAGCACGGCTATCGATACTTGCAGGTCGACGCCTCCGACGACAGCCGTCCGCCTGATCACCTGGGCGCCTGACCTACTCCATCCCCGTCACCGTCGCTGATTCTCACGGACGCAGCCAGTCGAGCCTGTCCGTGTCCACCGCAACCACCCTGCGCAAACCCAGTCACTGCACCGCCTCCTGCGCTGGCGCAACACCAACGCCCACCACCCCGACGTACTCCCCGCCCAACACAAGGAACGCGCCCGCGCTGGCAGCGAAAAGGGCATTCGCTGGTGCGGACGCCCCTTCACCACCGCGGCCTGCCAGACCAGTAGCCGAACGCCGCCGGGGCTGGTTCAGGAGGAAGCCAGCGGCATAGGGATGACTCAGGAGGTGAGCGGCTTGATCTCCCCTGCAAAGACGATGACCTGGTCGATGAGGCTTCGTCGCAGATGGACGACATCCGTTCCCGCCAGGCGCGGGCCCCCGTTCGGCGTGGTGAAGACCCACTGGTACCGGGCCCATTCGTCGGGCATGTCCACCTCTGAGCAGCGCACCATCGTGCCGGTCCCCGCCGGGTGGCGTCGGAGGTCCAGCACGAACCGCTCGACCGCCCCGATTCCTTCGCTGCGTCCCAGCGGCCCCCAGAAGATCACGTCTGAGGTCAGGGCCTGGGACAGCAGGGCAGGCACCTGGCTGTCGTCCGAGGCGTTGAACGCGGAGATGAACGTGTCGATCGCGGAGCGTGCGGTCTCTTCCGGCATGCCCCAGTAATAGCAGCCGGTTCGCCTGTGTTCGTTCCACGAGCCGCTTTTCGACCACGGTGAACCTTCCCGGTCCACAGCACTAGGCGGATAGCCGAGATCCGGTCGACACCGCTCCGCGAAGCTGGCTACTTGCAGCTCCGCGGCATGGCGGCGAGGAAGCCTGGCCGAGGCTGGGCTCCTGAGCGCATCACCCAATGGCGCTGGGACCTCGACACCTACACCAGCGAGGTGAATGAACGTCGCGCGCGCCAGCGCGGCACCGTCAAGGGCGTCGGCAACAAGATCAACCGAGTGGACGCCTACGTCGGCGCGCCCCGCCCCTCCAAGGTCATGGTCTGGACTCCCGCACTGACCAAATGCTTCCTGGAACGCGCCGAGCGGCATCCCTGGTACGTCCTGGACTACGTGATCGCCTTTCGGGCTGTGGCGCGGCGAAGGGTGCGGACTGCGCTGGACCGACCTGGACTTGGACGAGGGGACCGCGACGATCCGCTGGCAGTTCATCCAGATCGGCCCCGACAACTTCGGAAGCAACCCAAAACCGACGCCGGGGAGGCCACCATCAGCCTGGACGCCTCCACCGTCGTGGCCCTGCGCGCCCACAAGGCCCGGCAGAACACCATGCGCCTGGCCGCCCGAGACGCCTGGCATCACACCGGCCTGGTGTTCACCGACCACACCGGGCAGCGGCTGCGCCCCAACGAGGTCACCGACCAATTCGAACGCCTGTCCATGGAAGCCGGGCTACCACCGGTCCGCCTCCACGACCTCCGCCACGGCGCTGCATCGTTCCTGCTCGCCGCCGGGCACGACATGAAGACCGTCCAGGAAGCCTTGCGCCTGTCCTCGCTCGCCGCCGACACCTACACCAGCTGCTACCCCAGGTCGCCCGCAAATCCGCCGAAGACGCCGCCGCCATCATCCTCAACGCCGACGCCGCAGCAGCCCTCACCACCATCTGACCCGGCGCACCCCACGCACCCGCCCCGTCGACCGGTCGCACACCACCGGGCGGCGGGGCGGACGCATGCCCGTGATCACACGGCCCTGACGGCCCGAAACGGCCACCACAACGTCACTCACGGCCGACGACAACGGCCCCCCGGGGGCATCGCGGGACGGGAACAGGGGGCCGTGACGCCCACGGCGGGCCGCCGGAACCGGGGGTGACCAGGGGGAATGCGGGCCGCCGGACGACCACCGAGCAGCCATCGAGCAGCCATGGGGACGAAGTACCCCAAACATGGCGCTGGGCGAACGCGGCATTTTCGCGTTTGCCCTGGTCAGCGTGGTGGGTCGCGTGGGACTCGAACCCACAACCTACGGATTAAAAGTAAACGCGTCCCGTTCCGACGGGGGCCGGGCCGTGTCGCGGCGTATCGCCCTGTCCGCTCTTGCCCCGTTTTGTGTGCTGCCCCGTGCCGTTCGTCATCGTGCCCTGCCGCAACCATGGAGCAGCCATCGAGCGACCATGGCGGCCGGGATCGGCGATGTACGCCGTTCACGGTGGGATGAGGTGGCTTAACGCGTTCTGCGGCCTGGTAATCACGTGTTGGACATTGCCCGGGTCCGGTCGAGAAGCTCCTGGACCTTGGTTGTGCGCCGGTAGGGCTGCAGGTCTTTCGTCAGGCGGTCCAGGTGGCCGCGGCATCGAGCGGAGTCGACGTGGCCGGTTAGGGCGTCTGCTGCCTGGTGTGCGTGGGCAAGGGTGTGCTCCAGGTCGGGTTGTGCTTGCTGGAGGTAGGTGGTGGCGAGTAGGACGTGCCGGAGTGCGCCCTCACGGGAGTACTCCTCGTCTTGGAGCCGAAGGGCTGCGCGGAGTTCATTGCGGGCCTTGGCATGTTCGCCGATCCGCAGGTAGCAGTATCCGGCCTGGGCATGTGCTTGGGCGGGGTCCATCCAGTACGCCCACGCCGGGTGGCCGGTGGCGGGTGGTGGGTCGTCCAGGGCGTTGAAGGCGTCATCGATCGCGCGCCGGGTCTCGCTGGTGCGGTGGTGGGAGGTGGCGGTGCGGTCGTTGGCGGCGGCCTCGGCGGCGCGGAGTGCGAGGATCGCGGTGACCCGGCCGCTGGCTCCGGAGTAGCCGCGGCGGGCGCTGTTGGCCAGGACGACGGCTTCACGGCCGCCGCCTGCGTCTTTGGCCTGGCAGGACTTGAACCCGAGGATGTTGGCGCCCAGCGCGCTGTCGCCTGCGGCGTGGGCTGCGCGCAGACCGGCGTCCCAGTACCACTGGGCGAGGCCGTGCCGTCCGGAGTCGAAGGCGGCGAACCCGGCCAGGCGGAGGAGTTCGGCGGCGACGGCGTGCAGGCGGCGGCCCAGGCTGTCGTCGTAGCGGCCGTTGCGCAGCAGGGTGGTGACGTAGCGGAGTTGTTCGTGGACCAGGCGCAGCATCGGCCCACCGCCGACTTGGTCGTCCATACGGCGGAGGTGGTCGGTGATGCCGTCCAGATGGTCGACGACACCGGCGGGTATGGCGGTGCCGGCCGTCTGGGCGAGGCGGGTGATCGGATGCGCGATCAGCCATTCGTGGGCGGGTGCGGTGACGGCGGTCCCGACGAGCGTGACGAAACTGCGACGGTCCATACGATCAGCGTCCGCGACGACCGCCAGGGCCCGCAAGGTCCCCTCGCGTGTCCATGGGGTGTCCAAGCCGCAGGTGGCGGTCGTGTACTCCAGATGGTCCGCCGGCCAGCCGAGATCGGCGGGTGTGATGGTGCGGCCGAGCTCCCGGCTGAGAAGCAGCACGTCAGCGCCCGGCAGTGCGAACGGGGAGTTCGCCGCGGCTGATTTGCAGGGGGCTTTTGACGTGGATGCGTTCCTCACGTTCGAACTCCTTGTCCAGGGCGTTGAGGCGGCGCGCAGAGCGGGCCCCGGACATCCCTAAGGCGGCGAGAAGATCTCCCAGCGGCGACGACGCTGCCACAGCACCTCCCTAACGATCCAAGCAGCACCGCCGGTGCGGCGGTTGGTTGTGGTGTCCTGGGCCCACGTGTACGGGCCTGTAGACCGACGACCCCCGACGCCTCGGGCGACACCTCCACCTTCCCCGTCCTGCGTGTGCATAAGGCCCGGCAGAACGCCGAACGGCTCGCCGCCGGAGACGCCTGTCACGACAACAATTGAGATCGCCATTCGCATCGCGTGATGGGTTGGCTGGCAGGAATCGCCGACTGCCGCTTGCTCCGTCCAGTTCGCCGCCGACCCGGTCGCGGTCGGCATACCGTCCGTGGTCGAAGGCCGTCGCGGGCTGTTTGCCGACCTGGTGCGCTAGAGCTGCCTGGACTGTTCGCGATCTGTTCCCTTCTCACAGGTCGGAATAGGACTCGTGCCGCGTGCCAGTGCCGTGAATGCCCAGGATGAGGGCTCGTGGCGCACGGCGACATGGAACGGCAGATCGGGAACAAAAATACGCAGAAGTGTACACAAGGCGCGATTAGGCAGGAATCGGCGAAGGGTCTGGCCCAGGCATTTCGGTAATATCGCCAATCGACACCTACCTGAGAACGCCTGGGGGCAGCCCGGATGCAGACCTACGCGTTGGAGTTGTGGGAGCGCCTGTTCGTTCGCGTGATGCTCGACACCAAGCTCGATTCACTGCACGGACAGGCCTTCGAGGAGTTCTTCCTCGATCTCATGTGCATGCGCGATCCGGGCTTCTTCGACATCCGTACGCGTGGCCGCTTGGGGGATCGCGGTGCAGACGGGTTGATGATCAGCGGTCGTAAGCTGTTCGCCTGCTACGGGCCGCAGACCATCGATGAGGGGGAGGTTCGCAGGAAGATCGAGAAGGATCTGGAGAGCGCGTTGCGGCAACGTCCCGACGCCTTCGACACCTTCGCTTTCGTACACAGCGACCGCCGGGGCCTCGACCCGGTCGTGTCGAGCGCACTGACCGATGCTCAGAAGTCGTTCCCCGACCTGGGGTTCGAGAATTTCGGCTTCCGGCGGATCCATCGTGAGATCCTGCAGCTTGACCGCTTGGAGATCGAAGAGCTTCTGGGGCCGTTCCCCGCCCGGAAGGTCGTCACGGGTGTAGCGCTCCACGACGTACGGCCGCTGCTAGAGCACCTGGCCCGGGAGCGCAAGCCGCAGTTCGGGCTTCCCCCGGTTCCGGTTCCCTCACATCGGAAGATGGAGTTCAACGAGTTCTCGCCCGACGTGATGACCTACATGACAGCCGCCATGGCTTACGTGCCGTGTGTGGAGACCTACTACACCAACGCCTTCGATCCCACCGAACGCGATGACGTGGCAGCGGGGTTCCGTGAGCACTATCTGGAGCTGGCCGAGCGGCACGACCACTCGGACCAGATCCTGGAGGAGCTCGTGCTGCACATCCTCGGCAACGAGGCCAAGGGCATCACCGAGACCTTGAATGCGATGGTCGTGCTGATGTACTTCTTTGGGGAGTGCGACATCTTTAAGATGCCGTTGGCCTCACCGCCCGTAGTTCCTGAACCGAGGACGCTTGCATGATCGTTCCCACCAAAGGAGTCGCACCTCAGCGGGCGCTGCTGGCCGTGGGGGCGCAGATCATCCTCGCCACGGGGGCCCAGCCCGTCACCATCACTCAGGCATGGCGGCGGCTGCTGACCTGGCGGGAGGACAACAGGCACGCCGCGCCTGTCCCATACTGGTGGTTCGCGCTGGCGCTCGACATGCTTTATGCGATGGGCCTGGTAGATCTCGATCCCCGTAACGAACTTCTGATGTTCCGGGCCCGGCCCGATGCTGCGTAGTCTCCAGTCTGATGACGAGCGGTTCAAAGACCTGCACTTCCGGCCAGGGCTGAATCTGCTCATCGCCGATCGCACAGATCGATCATCCGACACCGACAGCCGTAACGGCGTCGGCAAATCCAGCGCCGTGGAGCTCCTGCACTACCTGCTGGGCGCTACCACCCGTAAGAACTCGCTATGGAGTCACAAGGCCCTGGCCAGGCATCAGTTTCGCCTGGTCATGGACTGGCCCCGGCGGGCCGAGCCTCTCACGATCGAACGCCGCCCGGCGTCACCCAAGGTCTATCTGCAACCCGACGTGTCGCGCCGTCCAGGCCTCGATCAGCCCGACCGCCTCTTCGATGACGCGCTCGGGGCCGAGATCACGCTTAAGGACTGGCAGTGGGTCATCGAACGAGACCTGTATCGGGTGGCCTCTCCCGGCTCCCCAGTCAGCGGCCGTACCCTGCTGTCGTTCGCGATCCGACGCGTGGACGCCGGCGGCTTCCTGCAGCCAACGAGCTCCTTCTCCGGGCAGTCACCTCACGAAGCGATGATCTCGCTCAGCCATCTGTTCGGCCTAGACGTCGGCCTGGTCACCGAGTACCGAACGCTGTCCCAGCAGGACGCAACCCGCAAGAAGCTCGTTGAGGCCGCCAAGGACCCCGTGTGGGGCAAGATCGTCGGACGGTCCGCCGAGCTGCGCGGCGAGATCACCGCGGTCGAGCAGCGGATCACCGAACTCCGCGCTCAGATCCAGCAGTTCCAAGTCGTTCCGGGGTATGAGGACCTGCGCAGGGAGGCCGATGCGTTGGATCGGCAGATCCGTGAACTGCGCGACCTGGACGAGGTCGAGCGCCACAATCTCCAGCAGATGGTGCGGGCTACCACCGATGCTGCAGAACCCGACGATCGCTATCTCGAACAGGCATTCCAGCAGCTCAATCTCGTGCTGAGTGGCGAGGTCCGGCGGCGCTTCGACGAGGTGCGCGCTTTCCATGAGACCGTCGTTCGCAACCGGGAGAAGCAACTACGCGAGGAAACCGACCGCCTGGAGCAGCGCCTGGCCGAACGCGAGCGTGAACGCGAACAACTCGGACAACGGCTCGCCTCGATCCTGCAGACCCTGAACCAGGGGGGTGCTCTGGACGCCCTCACCTCGCTTCAGTCCGTCCTGGCCCGCGAGGAGGCGACTCTGGAAGCATTGCGGAACCGTTTCCAGGCTGCACAGACGCTGGAGGCCAGCCGCCGCGAGATCGAAGGCCGACGACTGGAACTGGAATCGGCGCTGGCCGACGATCTCAACCACCGGGCAGAGATCACGTCCGAGGCCAGCCGTTTGTTCAACATCTTTGCGCGCCAGCTCTACGGCCAGAGCCACAATCCCTACCTCGCCTTTGAGGCCCGTAAGCAGCGCTTGGACATCGAGACCCGCATCGACGCAGACGGCAGCCGCGGAATCCACAACATGGTCATCTTCTGCTTCGACCTGACTGCAGCGATCATCGCGCACCGCCACAGCAGGGGCCCCGATTTTTTGGTGCACGACAGCCACCTCTATGACGGCGTCGACGAACGCCAGGTCTCGGCCGCTCTACAACTTGCCGCTGATGTCATGTCCGACGAGGCCATGCAGTACATCGTCACCATGAACACCGACGATCTGCGCAAAGCAGAGGCCAAGGGCTTCGATCCCAATCCCTATGTGCTGGAACCACGCCTCACCGACCAACCTGACGGCGGTCTCTTCGGTTTTCGGTTCTGATTGCTCGCGCGTTTAATTAGGTTGGCCATCCCAGGATGTCGAGGACATGTTAGCTGAAGGCTAAAGAAATCGTGGGAGTAGAATCTTGCGGTTCACTATCGACGACGCCACCGACAGCATGTCCTGACGAAACCAACGGACCCGAGGGTTCCGGGCGGGCTGTGATCGCACACGATCGCGGCGACTCCCGGCACCACGGCTGCTCAACCCTTACACCTGGGGAATTGAGTGAATGGCCTACCTCTGTGAGCGTCAGCAGACCGGGAGGATGAGGCTCCAGATGGTGGGGGGAGGGGCTCGGTCGAATGATCTTGGATGCGAGACACGATAACAGCACACCGAGAACGAGTTATTTTGTAGACTTGGCGACCGTGAGCCATCACCTCGTACGACGTGCCGCTGACCTCCCTGCTGGTCCACTATCTGGCAGGCAGATCACCGTGTGGAAGTCTCGAACGGGCCAGAAGCTCCACGGGGCGAGGGACTGTCCTAGCCTCCAACGCAGCACGCCAATCCCGGTGCCGATCGGCTTGCCGCAAGGAACGACACTTGGCGAGGTCTTCAGTAAAGACCACGACCTACACTGCCTCTATATCAGCGATCCCCATACGGATGGTGCCGAGGTCGGCGCCTATTTGACGGACGCCGAGATCGTCGCTAAGGCCCAAGCCTACGCAATTGCAGCCGAATCTACAGCCTTGGCCCTAGATAGTTTCGGCGAGCCGCAGCTCCTCGACGTTCCGTGGGGAAAGGTCATCGAACTCCTCTACCCTGATCTATTCGGCCGTGAGCGCGCATCAACCCCCTGCGCGGTGCATCCGCTACTGAGATCGCTCAACCAGGACGCTACCGACCGGGCAACCGCGTCGGCCGAACGGTGCCGGGATATTCTCACGCGAGAAAATGACCAGGCCCAGCGGGCACTGGCCTTCGCGGCAGCAGTCCACATTGTGTTGGACGGGTACGAATACAAGCAGTACCGAGGGCCGGTCGGAACTGGTCGAGCCTATCGTGATCTAGTGCTCGCTGGAATCGATGCCGCCCTCACTGCTACTTCCGACGCGCCGGAAATTCGTCGGGCCATCCTGGCGGCGATTGACGGTCCCAAAGCTTCCTTGACATATTATTGGCTGCAGGACCTTAGATCTAGCTCGTGGACGACCTGCCCGTCCGGCAGTAATTCGGCACTCGCGGCGGCGCGTGGGTGGATTGAGATGGGTCCCGACTTCCCCGGGCGATGGGAAGAACGGAGAAACCTGGCAGCTCACCTAAATTCCGCGGCCCCGGCACTGCGTTCAGTTGAAACTGCATGGCGCTCTTTCCTGAGCGGCATTGCTGCCCACAGCTACTTGCACTCTCCGCGTTTGTGCCTGTGGACTGATCGCTGCACCGCAGATCAGGCCCTGGCGGTAGCAACCACCCTCGTGTACGAGTGCACCTGGCTTGAAAGCGAAGGCGTCCGAGCTTGGGTCGGCTTCGTCCCCGCCTTTTTGGCAGATGGCCTCCGCCTCCCTGTGCTAGCGAAATTGCTGAAGCCAAACGCCTATGAATCCGTCCGCGATAAGCTCCTCAACGAGGTAGCCATTGAGGCTGCAACACTCCAACTCACGGGCCAATTAATGCACACTAGTTGGCTCAAGCTCGTGCATGCGGTCGAGAAGGCGGGGCAGCGTCACCGCAAATGGCCCGTCGATCAGTTGATCACTTACCCGAACGTACTCGACGAACCGAGGTCTCGCCTATTCGATTGAAGGGCGCGCCCACGCGTCCGTATGCTATTACCTCTCATGTGATGCAGTGAGGGTCTTCAGTGCGTTGATCGGATTTGGATGATCGACATTCAACGGGGTTGTCGTTGAGGCCAAGGGCGCCAATGTTTCGATGCGGACATAACATCTCAATTCCGAGGCGGTTCATGCTTTGAGATGCGGTCAGTGAATCTTCGAGGCTGGACACTGGTTGCAGCTTGTAGGGCGGCTCGGTGTATGCGGGGATGTAGACGGTGGCGCCTCGTTCAGCATGACGATGGTGGTGGGGCCGTCATGCTTGGCCTCCAGTGCGTACAGGTCGGCAGCCGCGTCGGAAGGAAGGTCGACCACTTCGACCCCGCTGGAGTGTTCAATGGCGCTATGCGGGTCTTGGTCTTGGGAGGCCTGGTTCGTCGGGCGGGAGGTCGTGGCCGCTGCTGTTCGGCTCGGGCTGGACGTGACGGCCTTCAACCGTGGGCGATCAAAGCCGCTGGTGGGCGAGTTCCGGTGCGGTCAGTTCCGCGGGGACGAGTTCTTTGCTGAAGGCACGATTGATGTCGGGGTCTCGGTAGCCGGTGGCGTACCGCTCAAGCGGACGGTATCCCTCGCCGGTGTTTTTCCCGAGGAGAGTTCCGTGGTCTCCTCGAACGGCCCTGCGGAGATGTTGGCATTTGTCTCGCAGCGCAACCCCAGCCCTGGGTTCAGTTTGGCGGTCAGGTGGGTTTCATGTGCCAGCGGTCGGTGGTGCCTTCGATGAGGGAGCGCATCCGGCGCGGGAGTTCTTGGCGGGAGAAGGGGTCGCCGTGGGCGTTGCGGATGTGGATGCCGACGGCGTAGAGGTCGCGGATGCGTTGGAGCGCTTCGTAGCCGGGCCATGTGCGCAGGTCGTAGCCGTAGGCGGTGGCGAAGGAGTCCACGTCACGCTGGCTGAGGCCGAAGCGGGCCTGGCCGTGGTAGCTGTGGATCAGGTCCCATTCGCGGGGTCCGAGGGCGACGCTGTCCCAGTCGCCCAGGACGACGTGGCCGTCGTGGTGGCGGAACAGGTTGTCGATCCACGCGTCGCCGTGCACCAGGGCGGGAGGCCCGGCGAACGGCAGCTGCTTCCATTGCTCGGTGAGGTCGTTGATGCGATGGCTCAGCCAATCGCGTTCGCCGGGTGTGAGGCTCTCGGGATGCTGCCGGAGGTTGGCGCGGAGACTGGCCAACGGATCGTCCAGGCTACGGAGCGAGATCGGTGGGGCGGGGTAGGCGTGCAGGTCGCGCAGGAGGCGGCCGAGTTCGCTTGTGGTGGAGGGGACGTCGCTGCATGGCACGTAGTCCCAGAAGGTGACCGCGACGCCGGTGCACATCACTGGCTGGTCGGCGATGTGGTCGGCTGGTCGGACGGCGGGGAAGCCGTGTTGGTCGAGCCAGCGCGTGACGGCCAGGACGGCGGGCAGCCGCTCGGCGGCGGTGGGTGCGGTGGCGATCCGGACGATGATCGGGTCTTTGAGCTTGTAGACGGCGTTGCTGCGCAGCCGTAGGAGCTCGGCACCACGGTGGTCCAGCCCGACGGTTTGGCACGCGGTGTGCAGAATCTGTTGAGCGCGGTCGGCGAGGCTGGCGACGCCGGCCAGTGATTCAGCCATGGAGCCTTCCGCTTTGCCCATCAGAAGCGGGGAGTTCGGTACCAAGTACCTCATCCAACCTACGCAATTCCCGGGGCGGCCGAGGAACTGGGGCGAGGGCGCGGCGTACGTCTCGGGCGCGAACGAACACGATGGAGGTTCGGTGTTCGGGCGGAAGGCCCAGCAGCGCGTGCTCAGTGAGCACGCAGGCGCCTGCTATCTCACCGCTCCTTGCCAGAGACGCGGCCCGATCCAACATGACCAGGGTGGGGTCGATGCTGGGCACGGTGGTTCTACGGCACAGGGTGAGGGCGCGTTCTTGGACGGCTCGGGCCTGCTGGATGTCGGGCATGTGGGCGTGAGCACCGCTGAGGTACAGGTAGAGGCGTTCCTCGGTGAAGTCGAACGCCAGGTTCGCCGAAGCGGAGGTTTTGATCTTCGAGAAGGTTCGTTGGGCTTCTGCCAGCGCTTGTGCTGCATTGCTGTGGTCGCCGAGGCGGGCGCGTGCGCGGCCTTCGGCTGCGGCGGCGAGCGCGGCGGGTGAACAGGGGATGGCCCGTGCGATCGACTGGGCTTCGGCAGCCAGCCGGACGGCGTCGACCAGGTCCCCGTAGTAGTACGGCAGCATCGCCTCCTGCGCGCGCACCAGGGCGCGCAGGCGGGGATCGCCGGCGTCGTCAGCGGCGGTCCTGGCCGTTCCGTACCAGGACCGGGCCTGGCGCAGGTCGCCGAGCTTCATCAGAGCGTCGGCGGCCAGGACTGCCAGGATCGCAGCCACGTGGGAGAGCCGACGCTGGATCGGGCCGCGTTGCCGATGTGAAGCGAGGCTTTGAACATCGGTGAACTCCAGCATGAGCTGGCAGAGCATCGGCAACGGCGGCGTGACGAGGTAGTCGCGGCGAAGTTGGAGAACGCTTTCGTCCAACCGGTCCATCTGATCTTCGGTGGCAGTCCCCATGGCCAACGTGCGGTCCATCGCTTGACGGAGTCGTTCCACTTCGACGAACAGGCTCGCCTCCGGCTGATCGGCGCTTCGCAACGTCTGGTAGAACACCGTGGCTGAGTCGACGGATAACACGGATGGTGGCGTGCCGGTAGGTGCGGCGAGATCCGGTCTGGCGGGACCAGATAGCTCGCTGCGGGGCGGAAGTGGAAGAGGCAGCGGAGGAGAAACCGCCTCGCCGTCGCCGTCGCCGTCGCCGTCGCCGTCGCCGTCGCCGTAGTCGAAGGCGAAGCCCAGACGGATCGCGTTGGACTTGTAAAGCCGGGCGAGCCGATCGATGGTCTCGGACTGGGGCCGGGACCGGCCGTTCTCCCAGGAGTTGAGCAGGTCGATGCTGATCTTGGCTGGGGCGAGGTGTTCGCGCCGGCAGAGCTCCTGGAGTTCGTCAACGGCGACGGTGGCGGTCCAGCCTCTGGCGAGCCGGTGGGCTTTCAGGAGGCTGACGCCACAGCAACGGTGGATCGCTTGAGCGGTCTGCCACGCCGACCAGTTTTCTGCGCGGGCCCGTTCCCGCCAGGACTTGGCGCAGGAAGGTCGGTGCTCACCGCGGGCCATGTCGCCTCCGACGGGATCAGGCTTCCCCTACCTCCAGGGTAGGAGACCGCGCCCCCGCGGTCTCGGACTGTGAGTGAGTCGCCGAGATTTCCGTTGAGCAGGCGCGGATACGGCAGCGCTTTCCGTGGAGCGGACTCGGATTCAGCGAATGCGTGGATGAGGCGCGATTGGCAGCCGTGCAGCTGAGAGGCACAGTTCAGGGGCTCGCCGGTCAGCCGGCGGTCAGCTGATCACCGCCGAGGGTGGTCACCGCGCTTCGTCAGAACCGGATGCCTACTCACCCGTCAGGACCCTCACCCATGAGCGTGCCTCCCGTTCAGCCACAACCTACGACAGGACACCAACGTCCTGAGTCCGCGTTTGCCGTTCCTCCTCGCGAACAGCAGGACAAGTCGGCACCGCAAGCAGCGAGTGTCGCGCGGTTGGAAGCGATGCTCCACGGTTGGCGCGTCGTTTACGGCGAGTGCGGCAAGCACTACACCACCGTGTCGGCCGGCTTCAACTTCGGCCTGCTCTTCTCGCCAGACGCCAACGAGCTCGCGCGCCAGATCATCGGCGTCCCGCAGGAAGCTGCCGACACGGCCCGGGCCGACACAACCTCGGTGAGCTGATGGACGACGAGCAAAGCTCTCCGCCAGTGACCGAACGTTCCGCAGCGGACGAGTCGCCACTGACGACGCGACCAAGGTTCAGGGAGGCCCGATGCACGAGTTGATCGTCAGCCCGTTCCTCAACGAGTACTACGTGCTGCGACCCGGCCACGGAGGTGGGTTGAAGATCCCGCACCGCAAATACGCCGAGCTGCGCGGTTCGGCGGCGGTCGGTGAGCCGGTCCCGGTGTGGCTGGCCGACACCGCGCGGCGGGCGTGGGGTCTCGACCTGCGCGGTCGGCCGTCCAGCAAGGCGCTGCTGGTGCGTTCCATCTCAGCGTTCGGGTTCGGCCGCGCGTCCTACGAACTGAACCTGGGCTGCAACTACGACTGCAAGATGTGCTACCTGGGCCTGAAGGAATTCAAGGGCATGGAGTGGCAGGACCGGCAGGCGGTCCTGCACACCATGCGGGACGCCGGTGTGCTGTGGTGCCAGCTCACCGGCGGCGAACCGATGATTGACCGGCTGTTCGCCCCGGTCTACGAGCTGGCCTGGGACTTCGGAATGATGATTGAGGTCCTGTCCAACGGGTCGCGCCTGGCGGCCCCGCGGATCATGGAGCTGCTGACGACCAGGCGTCCGCACAAGCTCTCCTTGAGCCTGTACGGCGCGACGGCCGACTCCTACGACGGCCTGACCCAGCGCCGCGGGGCCTTCCGTAAGTTCATGCGCGGCCTGGAGGCGGCGACCGAAGCCGGGCTGCCGCTGGACCTGAGCCTGATCATCACCCAGGACAACGCCCACGAGATCGATGCGATGCGCGGCCTGGCCGACCGGTTCGGCCTGGCCTACCGCGAGTACTCCTCCATCTCCCCGACGATCTACGGCGGTGCCGAAAGCCTGCCGAGCCAGTCCCCGGAGTACCTGACGGACCGCAGGCCGTTCACCGGCTGCGACGCCGGACACACCTCGTTCCACATCGACCCGATGGGACAGGCGTCCATCTGCAAGATCGGCCGCGAGCCCAGCATTCCACTGCCCGCCGAAGGGCTCGAGGGGTTGGCGCGGCTCGGAGCCATCGCGGACGGGCTGCTTAAGCGACAGGCTGGCTGCGCCGGCTGCACCTTGGCCGGGCGCTGCACCACGTGCATGCCCCTGGTCACCCTCTACCGCAAGGCCAAGGCCCCGCTGGCTACCTACTGCCAGCACAAACAGGAAAGGAGTTCCGATGTCACTCGCGCTGGTTGAGCTCGAACCGCCGGCACCCGTCGTGACTGACGAGGAGGAGGTCGTGTTCATGCCGGACATGGACACGATCGCCTCCGCGGAGGTCATGCTCGGCTGCGGCAACGACAACCCGTACTAGTCCGACGAACCGCCCGGTGCGGTCCCCTCTCGACCAGGGCCGCACCGGGCACCCCGCCAGTAAGGTTCCTCAGTGATCCAGCGAGTCAACTGGGAAGACCTCCGCCACCTCATCGAGCAGCACACCGGCCCCGTCTGCCACGCACAGCCGGTGAGCCAGGGCCGGAACTCCGAAGTGGCCGTCATCATCCGCACGGACACCGGTACGACGTTCGTCAAGGGGCTGCGTGAGGACCACCCGCGCGCTTGGACCCAGGAACGCGAACGCCTCGTCAACCCCTACGTTCGCCCCATTGCTCCCGAGCTGCTGTGGTCTCACCAGGGCGACGGCTGGTCACTGCTGGGATTCGAGTACATCGCTGGCCGGAGCATCGACTACGCGCCCGGCTCGGCCGACCTGCCGAAGCTGACCGAGTCGATGCAGCGACTACAACGCATCGAACTGCCCCCGATCGAACTCAAGCGGGCCGAACAACGCTGGGCCGCCTACACCGATCGCCCCGAGCTGTTCGCCGGTAACGCACTGCTCCACACCGAGTGGACCCCTAGCAACGTCCTGGTGACCGACGACAGCGCCTGGATCATCGACTGGGCCTGGCCCACACGCGGCGCCGCCTGGATCGACCCGGCTTGCTGGGTCGTCTGGCTCATCGCGTCCGGCCACACGCCCGCCGAAGCCGAGACATGGGCGGCCAGGATGCCGAGCTGGTCCTCCGCGCCACACCAAGCCGTCACCGAGTTCTCCCATACCCAGACAGCGATGTGGAGAGGAATCGCCGACGACAACGGCGAACCGTGGACCCGCGACATGGCCGAGGCCGCACACCGGTGGACGGAGCACCGCACATAGGAGAAGCCGCCATGCCTGATCAAGAACCCAACATCCACCCGACCCAAAGCCTGCTCACACCGGACGGGACGACCGCGCTCATCGACGTGGAGATGATCCCCATCGTGCGTGCTCTGTGGTCGGCCGGGCTGACCACGGTCGGCTGCTGCCAGGACTCGGGGGAGTACGCCGAAGCCGCCCGCAACAGCAAGCCCGACCGCGAACCGACCGGCCACGCGGGATACGTGGAGTACTACCGCGGCTGGGCCTGGTTGAAGATGCCGGTCCTCGACGCGACCGCCCTCACCAACGCTCTGGCGGAGACCTCCTTCCGCCGAGCGGTCACGGTGCGCTGGCAGAAAGGATCATGGAGGATCTCCGTCCCCGTCGTGCACGACGAGGAGAGCGGCATGCAGCTCGCTTTGTATGCCCAGATCTATCTGCCGCGCGACCAGCTGAACGGCTTGAGGGAGGTCGTATCCCAACCGTCCTTCGAATTGGCGAAAATCTGATTCGGAAGTGACGGGAAAAGATCAATCACCTTCGACCCGGCCCTGTACCGCACCCCCCAACGTCATCGAACGCTGCATCAACGAGCTCATCACGGTGGAAGCGTCCGCCCGGTCGACGCCCGTGGAGACGTCCTCCTTTGGAGCATGCCGCCGCGGCCATCGCAAGGCGCGCCAGGCGCGGTCCGCCGACCGCAATTTCCCAAGACCGGGGCATCGGGCAAAGCCCGGCGGGTGACCTCCCAGAGGTTCCCCCGACCAAGGGTTGTAGGAGCCCGCGCCCGGAGCAGCAGGACTCAGCGTGGCGGCGAAGTCCTGGCCCGATGCCCCGCCAGCACGCCTCCGGGCGGGACGACTTCCCGATGCGTTCCGCCCGGAGGATTCCAACTCGACTCAGAGGAGGAGCACACGGCATGGCCGACTTTCGTCCTTGCCGGCCCGTACAGGTCCACCCGACCCGTGCCGTGACCGCCCCGGACGGTAAGTCCGTCAGGGTGGACGAGTTGATGGTGCCGCTCGTCAAGGCGCTGTGGGCGTCGGGTTACACCTCGCTGAGGTGTTGTCAGGATGCGGGCCAGGCGATCCGCGCGGGAGGTACTCGCACCCCGGTGGAGCACCGCCCCTTGTACGGCGACTTCTACGAGGGGCTCGCGTGGGTGACGCTGCCGATCGAAGACATGATTCGGTTACGCGCCATAGCCCAGCCGGTGGCGGAGTACCGACGATGGATGGCCTCAGCGCCGATCCGTCAAGGCGGAATGGGGCCTTGGGCGAGCCTGCATTTTCCGACCGACCAGATCGACGACCTCGCCAAGCTGCTGCGGAGCTCGCTCCACGATGCATCGTGAATGGGCCCAGCCGGGGGACTGCCGAGGCGGCGAGCTTCCGCAGACCTCCACGTTCCTGCTCGCCTACACATGCTGCTGGGAATGATCGCCGGTCTGGCGCGCATCCGCACCCTCATCCGAATGGCCACAATCCAGCCCGGCTGGATGATTGCGACCGGTAGAACCCAGGTCCCGTTCGTCGATACGAAGGGAGATTCGGGAAGCAGCGACGTCTATAAGCCCAACTCGGCGGCTGCCTAGGCGGCCGAGGGAGTGCGTGACAGTGGTGTGTCTTGACCTTGATGACGGAGGTGTTGGTCCATGTCGGTCGGTTCGCTCGTGGGACATCCGGGACCGGTGAACGGTCGGCGGGCGAGAGTCAGAGAGGAACACGGGATGGGACTGAAGAAGACACCGCTGGGGACGGCGGGTGAGTGGCTATGGGGGCCGGACGAGATGCGCTGGCGGCGCACATTCTCCGGCCGTCCGGATCAGACGGCGTCGGCACGTGACTTCGCCGCGGCCTTGTTCGCCGGGACGGCATGCGTGGACGTGGTGAAGTTCGTGGTGTCGGAGCTGACCGCCAACACCATCCGCCACACACGGACCTGCCAGGACGGCGGCTGGTTCGGGCTGGAGCTGGTGTACGACGACCCGGCCTACATCGCAGTGGTCGACAACGGGGGCGGGGGCATCCCGACCGTGAAGCCCCCGGTGGATCTGATGGCCACCAGCGGCCGGGGGCTCTACCTGGTGTCCCAGCTTGCCTACAGGATGGGCATCGAGGGCAGTCCGGAGCTGGGGCACAAGGTCTGGATCGAGTTCGGTCTCGACAAGCCCATAGACGACCCGTTCGGCTGGCCGGCCTCGGCTGTCTCGTAGCGGGGACCAGCCTGCGGATATCAGGCTGGTCCCCGCACGCAGGATACGGGAACCGCTTCCAGGACCCCGCCCATTCCGTCGATATCGGACGCAACGGGCGGGGTCTTCCTGTTTGCCGAGGCGTCCGACGACGAGGGTATGCGCACTAACACTCAGTTTCCTCGGTTGCGATGCTCCAGGTGGCTGGCGCGCTAAGAAGCGTTCCATGCCTGGACACATGGGGATTCCCGCCTCGCCGGTGTCGGTCGCCCTCGCGGTGAGGTCCCCCGTACACGCGGGGATGGCGTCTACGGGTGACGTCACGATCGAGTCAAGGGTGCCGAGCGGAGGCTGGCCCGCTCTTGTGAGCTGTGGGGGCACCTTCTGAGCTGCTCGCCGTTGTTGAACAGCTACGAAGAGTAGCCAGGAGGTTTGGGTGGTGGTCTCTCG
Source organism: Actinomadura logoneensis (assembly GCF_003428695.1). Classification (GTDB taxonomy): domain Bacteria; phylum Actinomycetota; class Actinomycetes; order Streptosporangiales; family Streptosporangiaceae; genus Spirillospora; species Spirillospora logoneensis. The sequence goes on along the minus strand of NZ_QURH01000226.1, from coordinate 15,477 downwards.
TCGGCTGACCGGCCTCGGAGCGATCTGTGCCGTTGGCGGCGCCTTGCTGTGTGCCGGGTGTTCGGAGCATGGTGCGGCTGGCGATCCGGTCAGGGGCCATTTCCCATCGGCAGCGTCGCCGGTGACCGCCGAACAGGCCGTGACGGATGCGTACACCGCCTACTGGGATGCCTCGCCACGGGCGGCGGTTCTTCCCCGGGAGCAGGGCCGGGCGGTGCTCGCACCGTACTCGGAGCCCACACACACCGAGAAGCTCCTGGACGGCGCCGCGAACTGGCAGCGCAAGGGGGTCGAGCCGTGGGGACGCGTGATCGTCCACGTCACCTCAGTGAAGGTGAACGGGCATTACGCGCGGGTCACTGACTGCCAGGACGTGTCACACGCCGGTATCGCCCGGGCCCGCACCCACCAGCTGATTCCCGGAACCGCGGGGAGTCCTCGCGTGGAGATCGCGGCGGACATGCTGCAGGGCGCGGATGGCCGGTGGCGGCTCAAGCAGAAGATGCTGATGGGGAACCGATGCGAGCCCTCGCGTTCATGACTCTGGCGGGGTGGACGCTGTGCCAGCCCCTGACGGCGGCGTCTGCGCTCGCCAGTGATCCGCGCCCGCAGCGGGGCGTGGTGACGCACGCCTTCGGCTACGACCCCTGGGCCGTGGTTCCCGCTGCGCCGAAACGCTCGCCGGGAGGGAAGGCCGCGGCACCGGCTCGCGGCTCAACGCCCACGGTGGTGCCCACCGCGGTTGAGATCGGTTCGTGTCTGCTGGCCAAGGGGACGGTTACCTCGATCGAGTGCAAGCCGCTGCCCCGGGGCGGGGATGGTCCGTCGCCGGAGGTGCTGGCGCAGCGTGCGGTGGCGCACCTGGTGCTGCCGTCGCCGGTGATCCGGACGGCACCACCGCGCAAGCATGACGGTCTGGTCGGGTTGCCGGAGTTCTTCTGGGCCGACCGAGCGCATTGGCGCCCGCGCACGCAGCGGGCCTCAGCGGGGGGAGTGTGGGCGGAGGTCGCGGCCACGCCCTCGCGACTGAACATCAGGCCCGGAGACGGCGAGGTGTTGTCGTGCGACGGGCCGGGCACGCCCTACGACCTTTCCCGGGCACCCGCCGGCCAAGACCACACCTGCACCTATACCTATCAGCGTTCCTCGGCAGGCTTGCCCCACTCGGCTTACCGGGTGACGGCCGAGGTCGTGTGGAAGGCGACCTGGGTCGGCTCAGGCGGCGTCGGGGGCGAATTGCCATCGCTGACCAGATCTTCCGGCTTCCGGCTGCGCATCGCCGAGGCGCAAGCGCTGACGACGCATTGAGTGGGCGATGACTGCAGGCGAGACGCAAAAGCCTTCAGTTGCAGCCCGCCGAATTCGCCCGTCTCAAAGGCACTGTGTTCACTGAGGTGATGAGACGGCTTCAGTGACTTATCCAGTGGCCTGGTTTTCTGCATCCCCGCTCAGCTGGCGCTGTGGTTGGTCTGTGTTAATTCGAGGCTGCGCCTCCTCAATCCTTTGAGTGGTCTGCAAGCGCCTTCTTTCGGGCAAAGGTGGGCAAGGGGTATCGATGCGATGGGGGTGTTGTGGGGGTGTCTTGAGTGGCGTACGGGGGTGTCGTCTGGACAGAAACCCCTAGAGGATATAGAAGCTGCAGGTCAATGGGTATCTGGGGCCGTTCTGAGCGCCCCGACTTGTCCTCCTGGACAACCCTGGTAGTAGGTGCGCGCGAAGCGAGGGCTGAGCCCTCCGAGGTGTTACACCCTCTCCCTCCTCCTTGGCTCCCCCCTTCTTTCCGTCTGAATAACTGCGGAACGTCTCCTGTGGTGCCCTGTGGCCGGCCTTCGTGGAGTGAGGCGACGCCTTCCGCTGGAAAGGCGCACGTCGAGATGGCGTGACGTCGCCGTGGATCTTCTTGAGCGAAGGTGCTTTCCTGTCCGGGAGAGGTGTTCGGGGCCACATGAATGTGTCTTCTTTCGAGGTAGTGGGTGGTGCGGGCGAAGTCAAGTTCTTCGCGGTCAACGGCGCTAGGTTGTTCGGGTGTTCATTTGGTTGTTAGGGAAGCCTCTCCAGCCGTTTGGGTAATGCTATTCGTGGCGTGTTCGGCGTGTGGAATGGCGACTATCGAGGGATGCTGTATGTAGAACAAAATGCACGGTCCCCGGTTCCGGCGGGCGCAATGGCCCCGCGCCGGGATGGCGAAAAGGAGAAATAGAATGGCCGCGAACACCATCACCGCCCCCGAGAACACCACCCCCGACGCGACACCGGACGCGACACCGGACGCCGCCGTGGACGCGTCGGCCGGTCCGGGCTACCCGGCGGGTTGGGACGACACCGCGCGGCGGGTGTGGGACGCGCTGACGGCCACCGGCGGCGGCACGGTCGCCACCATCGCCAAGACGGCGAAGGTGTCTCAGAAGGTCACCCGGGACGTGTGTGAGATGGGGGCGGCGGCGGGCGTGGTGACGCGTGAGGGGGACGTGTGGCGTCCCGCCCCGGCCGTCCCCGCCCCTGAGACGAACGCCGCCCCCGACACCGCCACGGACGCGACGCCGGACGACGCGACGGACGCGACGCCGGACGACGCGATGGACGCGACGCCGGACGACGTGACGCACGAGCCGGACGCCTCGGCCTCGGCCCCGGCCCCGGCCCCGGCCCCGGTTGCGGGGTTGACGCCGGAGAAGATCGCGGAGGCGATGCGGATCATGGCTGAGGAGGCCGACCGGCGGGCGGCGGCGAAGGCGGATCTGGAGGAGCGTCAGCGTCGGGAGGAGGCTCGCCGGGCGGAGATCGAGGCGGAGTTGGCGCGGGCGCGCGCGGCGGAGGCGGCGCGTGAGGGGTTGGCGGATCTGATCGCGTCGGCGACGGCGGCGTATGCGGCGGTGGCGGCCGACGCGAACACTGATGCGATCAGTGCCGCGCTTGCGCCGGTGTTCGGCGCGGCGAACACGTTGGCGGCTGTGACCGGCAACACCCGCGCCCGCCGTGCCCGTCTCACCGGCGGCGGGGGGCGGGTTCCGGTGGGTGGGCCGGTCGGTACGGGGGACCGTAAGTCTCCGGCGCCGTTGCGTCCGGCGGTGGCCGCGCACCTGAACGCCCACCCCGGCACCGACTTCACGCCGGGGGAGATCGCGCGGGTGTTGGACCGGTCGTCCGGCGCGGTCGCCAACGCCCTGGCCACCATGGCCAACCAGGGCGAGGCCGTGCTGACGTCCGAACGCCCGATCCGCTATCGCGCCAACGTCCCGGCCACCGCCGACGGTGCCGCGTCCGGCACGGACACCACCGCATAGCACCCGACGTCAGGGGCGGGGCCGGACAACCGGCCCCGCCCCTGACGTTTGCGGCCGTCCGCCGAACACACGACCCGCCCATCCTCGTCCGGCCCCGTCACGCGTCCTCACGACGCGCGGCGGGGCCGGACCCGTGTGTTCCCGGACGGACGCGGGCGGTGCGCGTATCCGTGGTCACGGCGGCAGTTGTCGCCCGGTGACCCGTGCGAGGAACGGTTGCCGCCGGTGTGATGCCCCCGGCCGCCCCGGTACGGTGCCGGACGCGGATGCTCGGGCGTCCCCGGTGGGTGCCGTCCGCCCGTCCGGGGGCATGGGGCCGGACACGCCGCGCGGGGCCACCGCCCGCCACATGCGCCGGGTGGTGTCCCCGTTCCCGTCCAGGGTCAGGGGCGACCGGGACGGGCGCGTCACGCTTTCACCAGATCGGGTCACGCCGAGTACCGGTACGCCGGAACAGTCCGGCGCGTGGTGGCGGCATGGGGCGCGAGGAAGGCCGCACTGCTGTTCGCCAGTCTTCTCTGGGGCTGTCGCGCGGTCTCGCCTCTGTTCAAGCCCCCAGGCCAGGCACCTTGAGGTGCTGGGGCCACGCAGGGGCCCGTGTATCTCGAAGTTCGGTGGACGGCCGCCCGGTGCTCCCCCCCCGGGGCGGCCCGATTCGGGGCACAGCGGTCCGTGGGTGAAGAGGTCTCGGGAGGGACGCCTGTCGGCCGTCCCTCCCGATACTCATGGATTCTCGTTATGACCGGTCGGTTATGAAGGGATTGGCGATCTCGTAGGGGTCGAGGTCGCCGCGTGCGGGCGCGTCCTCGAGGTTGACCCAGAACACCCCCGGCTGGGTGTCGTTGCGGTGGTCGATGTGCTGGAAGGTGCCGCCCTCCCGCCATGCCCGCTCGGTGAAGATGTGCGCGGGGAACAGGTAGACCTTCGCTTGGGCGGCGTCGGTGGCCAGGCGGTCCTCGCTGATCGGGTACTTCACGGGCTTGGTGGTGGCCGGGTAGAGGATCAGGGCCGCCCAGTCCAGGCGGCCGGACCAGGCGCGGCCGGGGCAGGTCAGGCCCGGCCGGAAGGGCAGGACGCCGATCTGGCCCTCGTGCATGTCCAGGGTGGTGCCCGCGTCGTCGGGCGACAGCAGCGAGACCAGGGCGAGCGGGTCCACCAGGCTGCATACCTGTCGGGCGACCAGCGCGGGGACGGCCGAAACGGCGTCCCGGGCGCTGGATGGGGCGGGCTCGCGCCCCACGGGCGGGATGGTGCGGTCGTCGTGGCTCATGTCGGGTGATGCCCTTTCGATCGGACGACGCCGGACCGGGGCCACGACCGGGGACCGGTGCACGGGGCACCGGACGGGACGGGCCGGGATGGTCCGCACGCCGTATGCGTGTTCGGTCCCGGATGGGGCCGGACGCGCATGCACCCGCGCCTCCCCGACCGAGGACAAGCCCGCGTTGACCCGGGTGCAGCCTCGGCGGAGTCGCCGACCTCGCTCAACCCGCCGGCGAGGGGATGAGGGCCGGTTCTTCATGGGGTGGGGCCTGGGCGCGGGCTTGTGCTGCGCGGGAGATGGTGGAGAGCAGAAAGGGGGTTGGGGCGCCTCGCGGCTGTCTCATCCTTTGTCCGCGGTGGTGGTCTTAGGTGGTCGGGCGGCGGGCGTGCTGTGCGGACTCGCGCCACGGTGGCACGCGTGAGCCAGAACGGTTCAAGGCGAGCAGCTGCGGCGGGTACCTGCTGGACGTGGACGCCGGTTGTTCGGGGCGTCGAGGTGGGCGCGGTGGTCGCCAGGTGCCGCCGCTTGGACGTTGGCCGGTGCGTGGTGGTGCCCGTCAGGCCAAGAGGCCCGGGGTGGTGCTCACGCTGGATCTCGGCCAGTGAGCTCGCAGACGGGGGCGCGGCTGATCACCACGTTTCGGCCCGCTGAACGGATCAGTGCGGGAACGGCGAGAGTCGGGCCTGCTGCTCTGGCACCTGCCGGAGCAGCAGGCGGTGCTCTGGTCGATGGCCGTGCCGTCTTCCGGGTGAGGAAGGCAGCGGAACGGATGCCGTCTGGCCTCCATCGCGCTCTGGCGATCGACGGGCTGATCATTGGCGGTTCACAGGCTGAACGGCATCGCAGGATCAAAGGCCGGGCTCGCCAGCCGTAGCACGTGCGCCGGATCTTTACCTTCCCAGGCGTCCAATCTCTGGCGGTCTCGGTCTTCTAAGCGAGTGAACAGGGGGGCGGGTGGCCGCCGCGGGGTCACCTCGCCCGAGCAGCGACGGACTGGACCTTGAGCGGGGAGACAAGCGTGCATCCACGCATGTTCACCGCCATCATCACCCACCCGCCAGCGGCCCGAACGGCCGTCCGGCAAGTGCGAACGCCCCAATCCGGCGCGGCAGCGCGGCCCGCGATTCATCGCGCAACCTTCCCTGCCTTCACCCGCCATCCGAAACGAGGACGTTCTGTGCCTGACCCCACCACCGCCCACACTCCCAAAAGGCCCGCGAGGACGCGCCGCCGTACCTCGTCCGGGCCGGTACCGGTCTCCCCGCCGGAGGCGCGCCGCGAGCCGCTGGTGCGCCGGGGGCTGACGGCAGGGCAGATCCGGGAGCTTCCCGCCACGATCGACCTGGTCACCGCCGCCCGCGCGCTGGGGGTCGGCCGTACCAAGGCATACGAGCTCGCCCGGACCGGCACGTTCCCGCTCCGGGTGTGGAAGGTCGGCCGTTCCTATCGGGTGTGCACCAGCGACCTGCAGACCTTCCTCGGCCTCACCCCCGCCAACGCGCCCGGTGCGGCGGGCTCGGACCGGGCTGGGCGGTGACCGTGGCGCGTAGGGGAAGCACCTTCAAATCGTGCGGCTGCCGTGACGAGGCGGGCCGCAAACTCGGCCGCAAGTGCCCCAAGCTGTACCGGGCCGTCGGGCGGTGGAGCAGCACCCATGGCAAGTGGAACTACCAGTTGGAGATGCCGCCCAACGCCGACGGCACCCGGCGCGGCCCTTTGCGCCGGGGCGGGTACCTGCGGGTCGAGGACGCCGAGCAGGAGATGGAGCAGGCCCGGGAACTGCTCAACATCGCCGGCGAGGACAGCTGTCTCGCCACCAAGATCGCCGACCTGATCATCGCGACGGTCGCGGCGACCAGGCAGCTGCCCCTGCCCGAGGAGGTCCGCCGGAAAGTCCGCACCGGTCAGAACCTCGCCGAGGTGATCACGGTGGGCGAGTACCTGTCGCAGTGGCTGCGGGGACGCAAAGGTCTGCGGGAGAGCACCCGCCGCGCCTACGCCAGTCACATCAAGCTGTACCTCATCCCCTACCTGGGGCATCTGCGGCTGGACCGGCTCCGGGTCGCCGACGTGGACCGCATGTTCGAGGAGATCGACGAGTTCAACGACCTGATCCTCCGCGCCCGCGAGACCGGCGACCCGGAGCTGCGCCGTCTGGTGAAAGGACGGCGGGTGGTCGGGGCGGCGAGTAAGCAGCGCATCCGCGCGACCCTGCGCAGTGCCCTGACCAGGGCGGTGAAGGAGCGGCGGGTGGAGGTGAACGTGGCCGCCCTCGTAGATCTCCCGTCCGGGAAGGCGCCCAAGGCGCTGATCTGGACGCCCGAACGCATCACCCAGTGGCGCAAAGACCTCGCCACCTACACCGCCGCCATCAACGCCCGCCGCGAACGCCTGCGCGGCCACGACCCCGGGCGCGGGCAGGGCAACAAGATCAACCGCATCGACGCCTACATCGGTGCGCCCCGCCCGTCCAAGGTCATGGTCTGGACACCCGCCCTGACCAAACGCTTCCTGGAACGCGCCGAACGACACTGCTGGTACGCCCTGTACTACCTGATCGCGTTCCGTGGACTGCGGCGCGGGGAGGCCTGCGGCCTCCGCTGGAGCGATGTGGACCTGGACGAGGGCACCGTCACGATCCGCTGGCAGATCATCCAGATCGGCCCCGACACCTTCGAGGGCAAACCCAAAACCGACGCCGGAGAAGCCACCATCAGCCTGGACGCCTCCACCGTCACCGTCCTGCGCGCCCACAGGGCCCGGCAGAACACCGAACGCCTCGCCGCCGGAGACGCCTGGAACGATTACGACCTGGTCTTCACCGACCGACTCGGGAACCCGGTCCGCCCCAACCACGTCACCGACCAGTTCGAGCGTCTGTCGATGGAGACCGGGCTGCCGCCCATCCGCCTGCATGACCTGCGCCACGGGGCGGCCTCGTTCCTGCTCGCCGCAGGGCACGACATGAAGACCGTCCAGGAGACACTTCGCCTGTCATCGCTGGCGATCGCCGCCGACATCTACACCAGTCTGCTGCCGCAGTTGGCCCGCAAGTCCGCCGAAGACGCCGCCGCCATCATCCTCAACGCCGACACGACCTCTGTCTAACCGGCCTGCCGCTTTCGTGACTCTACTTCCTGGCACTAGCGCAGGAAGGTGGGGAAGAAGCCTGCTCGCTGGCCTCCGGTTCCGGTGAAGTGGTAGGTGGTGGCCTCTGAGAGCACCTTGGTCGGCGGGTCGCCGTTCTCGATGACTATGGCTTGGCCAGGAAAAGTCAGCATGTCTTTGTAGAACCGGTCGACGACGGTAGAGGTCAGTTCGACATCGGGGACTTCGTCAGGTTCCGGGCCGCGGTAGGTGACCACTGGTGAGTCCAGGACGACGAAGCCGAGATGGTGCAGGTCTCGGCCCATGCAGAAGCGGGCCAGCGCCGTGGTGAACGCTGAGTGCAGGACGGATCGCACGCCTTTGCCACGTCCCGCCCGGGTGCGTCCGCCCGCTCGGATCTCGGCATGGTACTGATCGTATTCTGCGTGATCGACACCTGGGACCTGCCATGCGTTCAGAGTCTGTTGGAGGATGGAGTCGAAATCGCCCAGGATGTTCGTCGGGATGTGCTGGGTGGCACGGGTGGCGGAGACGGCTCCTGCACCGACTAGGCTGGAGCGTTTTTCATCCAGCTCTGCGATGCGTTTGTGCAGTTCCAGGTCCCGCTCGATAGCGGAGCGCTCCTCCACAAGCTCTTCGATGTCCGATCGGATAAGTGCGATTCCACCTTCTAGTTCGGCGATGATCTGGTCCCAGACGGAGATTTGGGACTGGGCCTCAACTCGACGATTGATAAGGACGGTCTGTTCGCCGTCCAGATCGGTGATGGTGGGCAGCAAATCTTCGAGTAGAGCGGACGTCTTGGCGGCCTCCGCCTCCACAGCTATGTGAAGCTGAGTGGTTTCCTCCACACTATGGTTGGGATGTTGGTGCTCGCGTTCTGCACCACAGAACACGCAGGTGCCGATCTGGAAGTAGCCCAGGATGCTGCCAAACTCATTGACCATCGCCAGACGTTCAAGGTCCGAGCGGTACTGGGACTCCAGTAGTCGAAAACGGCTCAGCAGGTCACTGACTTCGGTTAGTCGCTCATCGATGACGGCCAGTTCTCTAGCGGTGTCCATGCGGGAGTCGATTGCCTCGCTATGAGATTCATTGACTTGGCGCAGCGGGCCGGATTGATCCTCCAATGCTCCACGGATTCGGATGAGTCGGTCGCGCAGTTGGCGGTCGTTCTCCTGCGTGGTGAATTTGGAGGACAGGTCCGCGGCGAGCTGGTCCAGGAGCTGTATCTGTCCCTTGTGGACGCGGCGTTGACCGGCGTTGAGACCGGTTTCCACGGAAGGATCTCCCTCGCCGGTGACTAGGAAGCGCATGACAGACAGCTCTGCGGTGCGGGTCGTGGCTGTACCCGTACGTAGCACCGGAGGCAGCTGACCGATCATGCGGTGCTCGGTGACCAGGGACAGATGCACCAGGTCGGTCAGGGCGAGGGGGCGAGTTCCGCCCGCTTCGTTCTTGCGAATCAGGATCTCGTCCAGGCCCAGTGCGCGCAGCAAGTGGATCGAGAGGCTGTTCTTGCTGCGGATACTGTGGACTGCGGTAACTGTCCTATCCGGTATACGGATCACCTGGTCGCGCAGATCCTCGTTGTGCAGGTGGATACTGTTGCTCTCAGGGGCGCGGACCAAGGTCAGGGGGCTGCCGTCCGGCATGAGTAGCCCCAGAAGAATTTGGGTGTAGCCGTCCGCCTCCCGCACCATAGTCAGGTCGGTGCCACCCAGCATGTACTCGATCGATTTGACGATGAAGGACTTGCCGGTGTCGGAGGTGCCGTAGATGACGGTCAGGTCTGGCCCAAAGACGATCTGTGCCGGAGGCATATTGGAGCTGGCGTAGGTGAGATGGGTCAGCTGCAGCTCAGTCACGACGACCCTCGCTCGGCCTAGGTGTGGGAAGCGAGCCGTTGAGCAGTTCCGCTGTGGCGGCGCGCACGTCGGTCCCCGGCGCCCAGTGGTGCACGGCCCACTCGGCCCGCTCGCGCAGACGCGCCACATAGGGGGCCTCGAGGATGTCGACGAAAGCGGGCCCGCGCTCGGTAGTGCAATAGACCAGGCCGGTCTCGTCCGGTTTAACGCTGGCGAGCCCGGCGCGAATCAGCACCAGCAACGCTTGTTCGAGCACGGTGCGCTTCATGCCCAACTCGCCCGTATGGCCGGGCAGGGACGGGTGCAGGCTTGGCGGGCCGTCGAGGTCACCACTGTGTAAAACGGCATGATCTAGCACGGCTAGCTGTGCCAGATCTAGAGGCTGGGGGTGGCTCTCTGCCAGCAGAACCAGAGCTCGCACCCCAATCTCCAACGGGCTGTTGAGCGGGTTCATTCGGACCCCTCTGCCTCACACCACGTTAGCCGGCCATCGTTCGCTAGGTGATGGCATACCCCCTTGCGGTCCAGGGGCCTCACGTACTGGCTGAGAACTGTTTCAGTTAGAGCAGTGACCCCGGCCGCTTCGAGGACAGCCTGTAGACGGTCCCAGCCAAGTGTGAAGGTTCGGTCGGACACCTCCACCGCTATGGTGTGGACGTCGTCCAAGATCGCGTCGAAGTGTCCGTCTGGATAGGCGTCGCGGGCGAAGCGTCGCAAGGATTCAGCGCTGTAGAACGCCTCGCGCTGACGCCGCATATGGTCGCCGGCCTTGGGGTGCTGGGCGATCAGTTCCAGCGTGTCGGCCGCGTTCTTCCAACGCTCGGCATACACCTTCACAAGCTCTTGGACGTAGCGGGCCTCGCCGGGACTGTGCTGGTCCGGAGGTTGCAGGATGGCAGGGCGTTCGCGCGGCACGTCGACGAAGCGTGTTGCCCAAGCCGGGGTGGTCTTGTGCTGGGCAAGCATCTGGTCCAGGTCAATCGGTACGAACATGGAGAAATCTGTCTGCTGGCCCAGCTCCGATACACGCCGCTGCTCCTCCTTCGTCAGTCGGGTGATGACCTCGTCGTTGGTTCCCGCCAGATCTTTCAGGAACATCGCACGGGCCTTGCTTGGCTTCGCGAGAGTCTGCCGTAGGGTACGAGCGATTACAGGGGCGACGAAGACGTACTGAGTTGGCAAGACGAAGTGTCCCAGCACCACGCTAACGAACATCTTCCGCATCTCAGCCGAGGCTGTACTCCAGCTCAAGGCACCCTTGTAGCGCTTGCACTGGTAGTTGTCCCATGACCCTTCCAAGCCATCCTTGGTCCGGTAGCCAGCCACATCGATCCCATGATCTCCGCTACCGCCGTGCCGCTCCACTCGCACGTACAGCGGATTCAGTGCTGGAACCCACTCCTTGACGAACTCCTCGAACTCGTCCGGGTCATAGCCGAAGACGATCTTCTTGGGGCTCGGCATGAAGGGGAACTGCATCGCCGGGCCCCTGAGCACCAAGGCTGGCTCGGCGGGGTCGCCTGGTGGCACACACGGCTGTTCCGACACGTTCCCCCTTGAAGCCCCGACCGGTGCCGCTAGAACGGCTACAACAATGGATACCATTGATGGTTTAATCGCAACAGAGCCAATTTTGATGCACCGACAGTGATGCATCAGGCGTCACGGCACATAGATCGCCTCAGCTGCACGTCCTGAATGGGGCAGGGGGGCCGTCGGTGTCGGCCGAACTTCCCACGCCGTCGGCCTCCGAGAGCCGGCTGCCTGACCGCATGGCGGTAACAGGACCTAGCCGCCAACGGCACACACGCGACGGATCACGTCCTGGGGGACGACGCGGATCCCCATCAACGACCCGCCCCACGGCCCCACAGCGCCCCGGACGGCCCCCACGCGCCGAACGGGCCCACACGGGCGGCAACGGCATCAGCCGTATCACGGCGGTTCATGGGCGCACGTACCGACAACGAAAACCGGGGGGTGACCGGGGGGAACGTGGGCCGCCGGACGACCACGGAGCAGCCATGGAGCAGCCACGGGGACGAACTACCCCAAACATGGCGCAGGGCAAACGCGGCATTCTCGCGTTTGCCCTGGTCAGGGTGGTGGGTCGCGTGGGACTCGAACCCACAACCTACGGATTAAAAGTCCGGAGCTCTGCCAATTGAGCTAGCGACCCGTTGGGCGATCCTACCCGGAACGGGGTCGAGTGTAGGTGGGGGGTGGCGGGGGCGCATCCCGGTATCGGGGGGTGATGTGGACGGGGAGGTGCTTCAGGCCGTTCTGGAAGTTGGAGACGAGGCGGACGGGGGTGCCGGTGAGGGTGATGTCGAGGGGGAGGAGTTCGCGGTAGATCGCGCGCATCTGGGTGCGGGCCAGGTGGGCGCCGAGGCAGAAGTGGGGGCCGAAGCCGAAGCTGACGTGGTCGTTGGGGGTGCGGGTGATGTCGAAGCGGTCCGGGTCGGGGAAGACGGCGGGGTCGCGGTTGGCCGAGGCGTGGTAGACGACGACCTTCTCGCCGGCGCGGATCGTCCGGCCGGCGAGGGTGAGGTCGCGGGTGGCGGTGCGGCGGAAGTCCATGACGGGTGGCCAGAAGCGGAGGATCTCCTCGACGGCCGTGTCGAGGAGGGACGGGTCGTCGCGGAGGCGGCGGAACTCGTCCGGGTGCTGGAGGAGGGTGAGCAGGCCGCCGGGGATGCCGTTGCGGAGGGTCTCGTTCCCGGCGACGGCGAAGAGGAAGAACATGTTCTCGAACTCGGGGCGGGTGAGGCCGCCGGCGAGCATGCGGGACATGATGTCCTCGCCCGGGGTGCGGCGCTTCTCGTCGGCGAGGGCGTGGGCGTAGGCGAACATGTCGCGGAGGGCGGCCTGGGAGCGGGGGTTCACCGGACGGCCGTCCGGGCGGGTCAGGGCGGGGCGCCGGGCGGCGGAGGCGCGGCCCATGGGGCTGAGGGCGTCGAGTCGGCGGTGGACAGGCCCGCGTAGTCGGCGTCCTGGTAGCCGATGATGCGGGACGCCCAGTCGTACAGGAGGCGGCGGTCCTGGTCCGGGATGCCCATGATGTGGGCGAGTGTCCAGACGGGCAGGTCGGCGGCCAGGTCGACGAAGTCGGTCTCGCCGCGGGCGGACGCGACGAGGGCGCGGGCCCGGTCGGTGATCGTCCGCTCCAGGGCGCGGACGGCCCTCGGGGTGAACGCGGCGGCGACGATGCGGCGGGTGCGGGAGTGGTCGGGCGGGTCCTGGTTGAGCATCATGGCCCGGACGAACTCCAGGTCCTCCGGGGTGTCGGGGTCGCGGATCTGGGTGGCGCCGAGGTGGGACGAGAAGTCGGCGGCGGTGCGCAGGACGTGCTTGACGTCCGCGTGCCGGAAGACGGCCCAGTAGCCGGGGCCGGACGGCCAGGGGCCGACGGGCGGTTCCGGGATCCGGCAGACCGGTGAGGTCGCCCGGAGCCGGGCGAAGGTGTCGTAGGGGACGCCGTCGGCGTAGGTGGCGGGAAGGAAGACCTCCGCGGGCATGATTCCAGCGTGCATCATGACGGGGTGACGGTAGAAGAGGCGGAGAAGGTCCTGCGCGAGAACTTCGCGCCGTGGGTGCTCGACCTCGGGTTGCGGGTCGAGGAGGTCGGGGAGGGCACCGCGCGGCTGCGGCTGCCCTGGTCGGGGCGGCTGGCCCGGGAGGGCGGCGGGCTCAGCGGGCAGGCGCTGATGGCGGCGGCCGACACGGCGACGGTGCTCGCGGTGGCCGGGGCGCGCGGCGGGTTCGTGCCGATGACGACCGTCCAGTTGCAGACCACGTTCCAGCGGGCGGTGCGGGACGCGGACGTGCTCGTGGACGTCCGGCTGACCAAGCTGGGACGGACGCTGGCGTTCGCGGACGTCGCGATGGCCGCGGACGGGCGTCCGGACGACCTGGTGGCGCACGCCACGGCGGTTTACGCGATCCTGGGCGGATGACGAAGCGCACCGAGGCCGTCCGCGTGCCGGACGGCGAGTTCTCCCTGCACGTGTGGCTGCCGGAGAAGGGCAGCGGACCCGGGATCCTGCTCATCCAGGAGATCTTCGGGGTCGGCGACTACATGGCCGCCGTCGCCGAGGACCTGGCCGCCCTCGGCTATGTCGTGGCCGCGCCGGACATGTTCTGGCGGCTGGAGCGCGACTGGACGGTCGAGCACAGCGAGACGATGATGGCCGAGGCCGGCGACAAGGCGTCCCGGTTCGACTGGGAGCGGGGCCAGGCCGACCTGGAGGCGGCCCTCGACCGGCTGCGCGGGCTGCCGGAGGTGTCCGGCGGGGTGGGCGCGGTCGGGTTCTGCTTCGGCGGGTCGCTGGCGTACCTGCTCGCGGCCAACGCGTCCGGGAAGCTGGACGCCGTCGTGTCGTTCTACGGCTCGCGCGTTCCGGGCCTGCTGGACCGGGCGGGGGACATCACCGTGCCGATCCAGTTCCACTTCGGCGGGTCCGACCCGTACATCCCGCGCGAGGAGATCACCAAGGTCGAGGAGGCGTTCGCCGGGCGCGGGAACGTCGAGTTCCACGTGCAGGAGGACGGCGGGCACGCCTTCCACAACCGGACCTCGCCGATCTTCCACCAGCCCGAGCCCGCCGCGCGCGCCTGGGCGCTGACCGAGGACTTCCTCGCCCGCCGCCTGCCCGTGTCCTGAGCGCCAAGGGCCGCGCCCGTGTCCTGACCGCCGGGGGCCGCGCCCGCCGGAGGCTCAGGCGGGCGTGGCCAGCGGGATGCGGGACAGTTCGCGGCGGGACGAGACGCCGAGCTTCGGATACGCCTTGTACAGGTGGTACTCGACGGTCCGGGGGCTGAGGAAGAGCTGCGCGGCGATCTCGCGGCTGCTGACGCCCTCGGCGGCGAGCCGGACGACCTGGAGCTCCTGCGGGGTCAGGCGGTCCAGCGGGGCGGTGGCGGCCGGGACGGTCGGGGCCGTGCCCTCGCCGCTGGCGCGCAGTTCGGCGCGGACGCGGCCGGACCAGGGGGTGGCGCGCAGCCGGTCGAAGGTCTCCAGCGCGGAGTGCAGCCGGGGCCGGGCGTCCGAGCGGCGGCGGTGGCGGCGGAGCCATTCGCCGTAGGCCAGTTCCGTGCGGGCCTTCTCGAACGGGCGCGTGGCCTGGTCGTGCAGCTCCAGGGCCCGGACGAACGGCTCCTCGGCGTCGGTCAGCAGGGCCTCGCAGCGCAGCGCGAGGGCCCCGGCCCACGCCTGGCCGCTCGTGTCGGCCCAGCGGGCGAGCCGGGCCCGCGCCGTGGTGGCCGGTTCCGGACGGTCGGTCCGGAGGGCCGCCTCGACCAGGTCGGCGGACGCGGCCATCGCCTCGGCGGCGTGCCGGTGCGGGCCGCGGAAGACGTCCTCCAGGCGGCGGACGACCTCGTCGTGGCGTCCCAGGGCGAGATCGAGGAGGGCACGGGTGAGGTCCGCGGACGGCAGGCCGGCCGTGAGGGCGCGCGCTCCGGTCTCGTCGCCCTGGAGGGCGGCCAGCCGGGCCAGGACGGCCGCGCCGCGCGGTCGCAGGCCGGTGTCGCGGGCCAGTGCCCGGGCCTCGGTGGCGGACGCCTCGGCGTCGGCGTGCAGGCCCATCGCGAGCTGCACCCGCGCGAGCGCTTCCAGCAGGTCGGGCAGCGCGCCGATCCGGCCCTGGCGGCGGGCCTGGGACACGGCGGTCGTCGCCAGGTCGAAGGCCCGCTCGTCCGCGCCGAGGACGACGGCGGCCTGGAGCGCGTCCGGTCCGCCGTCGCGGACGGCCCGGTCGAGCAGCGGCAGGCCGGTCGCGTAGTCCTCGGCCGCGAGGGCGGCGAGGCCGGAGGTGAACGGGTCGTCGGCGAGCCGGGACGCGGCGGCCCGGACGGATCCGGTGTCGCCGCTCGTCCAGGCGTGGGCGGCGGCGGCGCGGAGCATCCGCCGGACGTCGGAGGGCGCGGCGTCGTCCGCGTGGGCCAGCAGGAG
>NZ_QURH01000220.1 GCF_003428695.1 Actinomadura logoneensis | reverse complement strand
GCGCCGGTCTCCCCGCGCCGGCCGCGCCGCCGGTCTCCACGGCGTCCCGCCGCCGAGCGCGCGCCGCCTCGTCGCCGCCCCCGGGAGGACGCTACCGTCTCCGGTGTGATCCGATGGCGCGAAGGCACAGTACGAGGCATCCGGCGCGAATGGCCGGGAGCGGTCGAGTTGGACGTCACGGTCGGGGGCGACGGCGACTGCCGCGCCCTGGCCTACCCCGCGCTCGTGGGCAGACCCGAACCGGGCGACACCGTCCTGCTCAACACTACGGCCTTGGCGATGGGTCTGGGGACCGGAGGCTACGCCATGGTCGTCGCGGTCCCCGACCGCCTCCCGCCCGACCCGATCGGACCCGGCCACCTGGTCAAGGCCCGCTACACGCCGCTGCAGACGACCGTCCTCGGCGTGGACGAGCAGGACTCCCCCCACCACGCCCTGCTGCAGGACGCCGACTCCCTCACCGGCATGCCCGTCATCGTCGCCGACCTGCACTCGGCGCTCCCGCCGATCCTCGCGGGCCTGCTCGCCGACCGGCCCGGCACCCGCGTCGTCTACGTCATGCCGGACGGCGGCGCCCTGCCCGCCTGGTTCTCCATGTCGCTCGCCCGGCTCAAGGAGATCGGCGCGCTCGCCGCGACCGTCACCGTCGGCCAGGCGTTCGGCGGCGACCTGGAGGCCGTCACCGTCCACACCGGCCTGCTCGCGGCCCGCCTCATCCTCGCCGCCGACGTCGTCGTCCTCGCCCAGGGCCCCGGCAACCTCGGCACCGGCACCCGCTGGGGCTTCTCCGGCGTCTCGGCCGGCGAGGCCGTCAACGCCGCGTCCGTCCTGTCCGGACGGCCCGTCGGCTCCCTGCGCGTCAGCGAGGGCGACGCCCGCGAACGCCACCAGGGCGTCTCCCACCACAGCATCACCGCCTACGGGCGCGTCGCCCTCGCCCGCGCCGACATCCCCGTCCCCGAACTCGGCGGACCGTTCGGCGAACGCGTCGCCGCCCAGGCCGCGCAACTCGGCGACCGGCACACCCTCGTCCCGACCGCCGTCACCGACCTCCGCGACATCTGCGCCATCGCCGAGCAGGACTGGGGCGTCCGCATGTCCACCATGGGCCGCGGCCTCGACGAGGACCTCGCCTACTTCCTCACCGCCGCGGCCGCGGGCCGCCACACCGCGACCCTCCTGTAGCCGAGCCCGCTCGACCGACGCTCCGGCCCGTCCCCTGGCAGAAGACGCCAGGGGACGGACGAGCACGCACCCGGCCCGCCGCGGCCCCTGGGACGGCTCGGGCGGCGCGAGCCCGTCTCGGACGGTCCAGGCTCAGAACGCGCCGAGGATGTCGACGACGAACACCAGGCTGTCGTCCGCGCGGATCCCCGCCTGCGGCAGCCCGCCCAGCGGCTTGTACGCCAGGGCGGGCGGGACGACCAGCAGCAGGCGGCTCCCGACGCGCTGCCCCAGCAGCGCCTGGTCCCAGCCCTTGATCACCTGGCCGGTCCCGATCGTCACCGCGTGCGGGTGCCCCGCCGTCCAGGACGAGTCGAACTCCTTGCCGTTCCGCCAGAACACGCCCTTGTACTGCAGCGCCAGCAACTGCCCCTTGCGGACCTGCGGACCATCGCCCTGCACCAGCGTCCGCGTCCCCAGCGCCTTCGGCGCCGGCCGCTTCGGCACCGTGATCGACGGCGCCTGCCCCGCGCCACCATCTCCCACCTGCGGCAACGCCGGGTCGCTCAGCGGCTTGCTCGTCCCGTGCGCCATCGCCGACGGCGTGAACACGCCCCGCACGTCCAGCACGTACACCAGCGTGTCGTCCGGGCCGATCTGCCGCCCCTGGTCCCCCGCGTCCCCGTACCCCTGCTTCGGAGGGATCTTCGCGACCACCCGCGCGCCCGGACGCGCCCCCTCGAACGCCTTGGCCAGCCCCGGCACGACCTCCCACGTCGGGAACGCCTCCGGCTGGCCCGTCAGGTAACTCGACGCCAGCAGCTTGCTGCCGTCCTTGCTCCACCGGTAGCCGACATAGTCCGCGACCACCAGGTCGCCCTTCCGCGCGCCCCGGCCCTTCCCCTTCGCCAGGACCTTCGACGCGAACC
Organism: Actinomadura logoneensis; assembly: GCF_003428695.1. Lineage (GTDB taxonomy): Bacteria > Actinomycetota > Actinomycetes > Streptosporangiales > Streptosporangiaceae > Spirillospora > Spirillospora logoneensis. The sequence goes on along the minus strand of NZ_QURH01000220.1, from coordinate 9,570 downwards.
CGTCCTTCGGCGTCCCCTTCGGGATCCTCACCTCGGGGCGCTGCCCCGGCGCCCCCTTCACCGACACCTGCACGTCCGGCCCGCCGCACCCGGCGGCGAGGAACAGCGGAAGGGCCGACAGCACGGCCGCGGACACGGCGGTAAAACGACGACGCATACAGGGGTCCTTCACGGGGGCGTCACGACATCCTGGCTGGCCGATCACCCTACCGCCGGGTCACTTCCGGACAAGCGCCGCCTCACCGCCGAAACACATCGATCGCAGCCGGCCGAGCGCGGGCCGGGCATCACGACCGAACGCCGTCACGCGCCGCCGCCCGGACGTCTCCGCGCGCACCCGCCGCCCCGAACACGGCGACGGCCCGCGGGACGGCCCAGAGACCGCACCCGCGGGCCGCACACGCCCGCCGCCGTCACATACCGGCGATCAGCTTGTCCACGCGCTCGTCCACCGAACGGAACGGGTCCTTGCACAGCACCGTCCGCTGCGCCTGGTCGTTCAGCTTCAGATGCACCCAGTCGACCGTGAAGTCACGCCGCTTCTCCTGCGCCCGCCGGATGAACTCCCCGCGCAGCCGCGCCCGCGTCGTCTGCGGCGGCACCGACTTCGCCTCGAAGATCTCCACATCGCGCGCCACCCGCGCCACCGACCCGCGCTTCTCCATCAGGTAGTACAGCCCGCGCTCCCGGTGCACGTCGTGGTACGCCAGATCCAGCTGCGCCACCCGCGGCGAACTCAGCGGCAGGTCGTACTTGCGCCGGTACCGCTCGATCAGCTTGTACTTCGTCACCCAGTCGATCTCCCGGCCGACCAGGTCCAGGTCGCCCGTCTCCACCGCGCGCAGCGTCCGCTCCCACAGGTCCAGCACCCGCTTGGCCACCGGGTCGCCGCCGCGCCGGTCCACGAAGTCCTTCGCCTTCCCGAAGTACTCCTTCTGGATCTCCAGCGAACTCGCCTCCCGGCCGTTCGCCAGCCGCACCTTCCGCCGGCCCGTCATGTCATGGCTGACCTCGCGGATCGCCCGGATCGGGTTCTCCAGCGTCAGATCGCGCATCACCACCCCGGCCTCGACCATCCGCAGCACCAGGTCCGTCGCGCCGACCTTCAGCAGCATCGTCGTCTCGGACATGTTCGAGTCCCCGACGATCACGTGCAGCCGGCGGAACCGCTCGGCGTCCGCGTGCGGCTCGTCCCGCGTGTTGATGATCGGACGCGACCGCGTCGTCGCCGACGACACACCCTCCCAGATGTGCTCCGCCCGCTGCGACACGCAGTACACCGCGCCGCGCGGCGTCTGCAGCACCTTGCCCGCACCGCAGATGATCTGCCGCGTCACCAGGTACGGGATCAACACGTCCGCCAGCCGCCCGAACTCGCCGTGCCGCCCCACCAGATAGTTCTCGTGGCAGCCGTAGGAGTTCCCGGCCGAGTCGGTGTTGTTCTTGAACAGGTAGATGTCGCCGGCGATGCCCTCCTCACGGAGCCGCCGCTCGGCGTCCACGAGGAGCTCCTCGAGGATCCGCTCGCCGGCCTTGTCATGCGTCACCAGGTCGACGACGCTGTCGCACTCCGGCGTGGCGTACTCGGGGTGGCTGCCCACGTCCAGGTAGAGCCGAGCGCCGTTGCGGAGGAACACGTTGCTGCTGCGGCCCCACGACACGACCCTGCGGAACAGGTAGCGGGCCACCTCGTCGGGTGACAACCGCCGCTGACCGCGGAAGGTGCAGGTGACGCCGTACTCGTTCTCAAGCCCGAAGATGCGCCTGTCCACACAGCGAGCCTATGCGTCCGGACGCCGACTTGGCAGCCTCCACAGCCCCTTGTTTCACCGGATCGGACGCGCTCCCCTCACTTTCACGGCAGCCGCCTTTACGTTGTAGATCACGACGTTGGGCGGAAAAGAGCCCGCCGCGACACCCCGCGACGGGCCCCTCCTCACCCATTCCCGCACCACGCGTCAGGACTCGGGAGAACCCTCCCCCGAAACATCCGACCCCTCCGGGCCGCCGCCCTCATCCTCCGACGCGGCCCCACCCGGCTCCTCCGACAGCAACGACGACACCCGCGCCTCGGCCAGCCGGCGGAACAGCCGGTGCTCCCGGTTGCGGTCCAGCACCGCGACCTCCAGCGAACGCGCCTCGAGCCGCCGCTCACTGTCCTGGGCCTCCAGCGACCGCACCGCGACCCGCAGCGCCTCCGCCAGCGGCAGCCCCTCACGGAACCGCTCCTTCAACGCCTGCGCCACCGCGTCCGCCTGGCCGCCCATCGCCAGGTACCCGTGCTCGTCGGCCACCGACCCGTCGAACGTCAACCGGTAGATCTGGTCCAGATCCGGCGACTCACCGACCTCCGCCACCACGAGCTCCACCTCGTACGGCTTGTTGGTCTCCGTGAAGATCGTCCCCAACGACTGCGCGTACACGTTCGCCAACCCGCGCGCCGTCACGTCCCGGCGGTCGTACTGGTACCCGTTCACGTCCGCGTACCGGACGCCGCCCAGCCGCAGGTTCTCGAACTCGTTGTACTTCCCCACCGCCGCGAACGCGATCCGGTCATAGATCTCACTGATCTTGTGCAGCGCCCGCGACGGATTGTCCGCCACGAACAGGATCCCGTCCTCATACTGAAGGACCACCACACTGCGGCCCCGCGCGATCCCCTTGCGCGCGTAGTCCGCCTTGTCCTTCATCTGCTGTTCGGGCGACACGTAGAACGGCATGGACACCGGCCTGCATCCCTTCTATCGCAGCGGGGCGGTCGGACCGCCCGGCGCCTCGTAACGACCCTCGACGACGCTGCGCGCGAGCGCCCCCACCTCGTCCTCGCCCAGCCTCCGGTACCCGTCCGCCGTCACCGACGCCACCACCGGGAAGATCCCCCGCGAAAGGTCCGGGCCACCCGTCGCCGAGTCGTCGTCCGCCGCGTCGTACAACGCCTGCAGACACGCCGTCACGGCCTCCTCGGCCGACAGGTCCGCCCGGAACAGCTTCTTCAGCGAACCGCGCGCGAACGGCGAACCCGACCCGATCGTGTGGAACTCCCGCTCCTCGTACCGGCCGCCCGCCGGGTCGTAGGAGAAGATCCGCCCCCGGTCCTCCACCTCGTCGTAACCCGCGAACAGCGGCACGACCGCCAGACCCTGCATGGCCAGGCCCAGGTTCCCGCGCACCATCGCCGCGAGCCGGTTCGCCTTGCCCTCGATCGAGAGCGTCCGGCCCTCGCGCTTCTCGTAGTGCTCCAGCTCCACCTGGAACAGCCGGGTCAGCTCCAGGCCGATGCCCGCCGTCCCCGCGATCGCGATCGCCGAGAACTCGTCCGCCCGGAACACCTTCTCGATGTCCCGCTGCGCGATCACGTGACCCGCGGTCGCCCGCCGGTCCCCCGCCATCACCACACCACCGGGGAACGTCACCGCCACGATCGTCGTCCCGTGCGGAATCTCCTCCGCCCCGGCGCCCACCGGCGGCAGCACCCGCCGCCCCGGCAGCGCATCCGGCGAGTACGCCCCCAGGAACTCCGTGAACGACGAGGTGTCCGGACTACCGAACAACCCGGGCAGACGCCCGCCAAGCGCATCCTGCGACGCCACGCGACTCCTTCCCTCCAGCACGACCCCGGCTGCGGCCTCGCGAAAACGACCTCACCGGCGCGGACACTAAGACCCTACTGTTCACCCCGCTCCCACCGCATACCGCGAACGCCGCGAACCCACTCCGCCCACGGCGAACCCCCCACCACGCGACCGGGCGGCCGGGCGTCTGCGCGACCACGCGACCGTCCGGCATGCCACTCCCGGACCACTCCACCGGGACCGCCACCGCCGGACGGCCCACACGGACCGCCCGGCGGACTCACCCGTTCGACCGCCTCAGCCGCCCCCACCGGTCAACGCCCTGGCGAACGGATCGGCGAACGGACCCCCGAAACACCACTCCGCCTCCCACGCCGCGTCCCGCATCGCCTTCCGATGCCGCACGTCCGCGTCCCGGACCCGCTCCCACCCGCCGTCGGCGACCTCCGCGGGATCGACGTCCGGAAGGGTGAACGACAACCGCATCCCTCCCCCGGCCACCGGTACCTCGGTGACCAGCGTCCCCTCCAGATACGCCGCCGCCCGCCGAAGCGTCCCCGGATCGTCCGCCAGCAGCCCCATCCCCGAGTTGCACCCCAAGCACAACGCACCCCGAACCGCCGTGGTGTCATGGCAGTGATCGATGTGTTCGGGCTCGCGATCACTGCAGACCGCACACAGCCCGCGCTGAAACTCCACCAGGGCGTCAGCCTCGGCTTCTGTGATCCCGTACTTGAGACGCAGCTTGTAGTGCCGCGCCGAACCCAGATGGTCGGCTCGCTTCACCCCGCGCAGCGTTTCCAGATGCCGCCGGGACTGCCCCAGGACCACCGTCGCCCCGAACTCGAGCCACAGCCCCCGTGAATGCGAACTGCGCCCCTCCAGGTAGTCGGCGGCCTCTTCGAGTCGCCGAATCTCGTCGCCGAACTGCCCGAGGCCGTTGTTGCACTTGAAGCACAGCATGCCCCGGACCAGCCCGGTGTCATGGTCGTGGTCCGTATGCGAAGCGGGATGGCGCAGGCAGATGACGCAGATTCCGCCCTGCGCGGCGAGCAGCCGGTCGGCCTCGTCCGCCGTGATCCCGTACCGAAGCTTCAGGAGGTAATTCCGCGAGCTTCCATGGTTGCGCGCGCGGTTCTCCTTGATGACCAGGTTGTAACAGGGCTTGCAGTAAGGGCTGATCCCCGTACTCCTGGCGCGGCTACGGGCGAAGGCGTCAAGGGGCTTCGTCCGTTCACAGCGCGGACAGTACTTCATGCCTTCCGGTACGACCCGTCGCCGCTGGAACTCCTTCATCTCTCGGCCTTCAGCCGCCGCCTTCTTCCGGTGCGAGATGGCGTTCCGCTTGGCGAAACAGTCGCGACAGTAAAGCGCAAGGCCGTCCTTGGACGCCTTGCGCTTCCAGAACTCGGAGACCGGCTTCGCCTGACCGCAGTCGCGACACACCTTGGTCTTGTTCACCACTCCCACCCACCCCGGGGGAACCCCCGAAATCGAAGCGCGGAACCGTCGTCGCTTTCGACTCTAATGGTTCACACGTTCGACCACTCTAGTCACTTCGAACTATCCGAGTCGCAAATCGGACAAATGCGGATCACTCCCCGCCTTTCTGGATGAACCCACGCACGAATTCCTCCGCATTCTCCTCAAGGACCTCGTCGATTTCATCCAGAATTGCGTCGACATCATCGGAAAGCTTCTCCTGCCTTTCCTGGACGTCGGATTCGGGGGCCGCCTGGGTCTCCTCGACCTCTTCGGTGCGGTGGGTGGTCTGCTTCTGACCGCCATTGTCCTTCGTGGCCATGTCCCGTACCTCCACTCTGCCGGTACCCCCAACCCTATCCCCGATCACTGGCGGCGAGCGGGCACCGACGCCCAGGTCAGGACGGGCGGCCGGCACGGGGGGCCTGGTGGGGTTATCGCCCGTCCGCGAACCACTGAAACGGGCATACCGGTCACGAATCCGCGTCGGCCGGCGGCGCTCCGTCACGCTGTGCGGAGCAGAGGCACCGACGTGCGGAAAAGGCCCTCCCGGGCATCCCGGGAGGGCCTTCTCGGCGGCTCGGTCAGCGCTGTCCGGTGAGGGTGGCGACGAGGTCCGCGGCGGTGCGGCAGCGGTCCAGCAGGGCGCCGACGTGCTGCCGGGTGCCGCGCAGCGGTTCCAGGGTGGGGACGCGCTGGAGCGACTCGCGGCCGGGGACGTCGAAGATGACCGAGTCCCAGGACGCGGCGGCGACGGAGTCGGCGTACTGGCTGAGGCAGCGGCCGCGGAAGTAGGCGCGGGTGTCCTCGGGGGGCTCCTCGACGGCGTGCTGCACCTGCTCCTCGGTGACGAGGTGCTCGATGCGTCCGCGCGCGGCCAGGCGGTTGTAGAGGCCCTTGCCGGGGCGGATGTCGGTGTACTGCAGGTCGACGAGCTGGAGGCGGGGGTGGGACCAGTCGAGGCCGTCGCGGTTGCGGTAGCCCTCGAGGAGTTCGAGCTTGGCGACCCAGTCGAGTTCGCGGGAGAGCTGCATGGGGTCGTCGCCGAGGCGGTGCAGGACCGACTCCCAGCGGTCGAGGACGTCCTTGGTCATGTCGTCGACGTCGGCGCCGAAGCGGTCCTCGACGTACTTGCGGGACTGCTCGAGGTACTCCATCTGGAGCTGGACGGCGGTCATCTTGCGGCCGTCGCGCAGGGTGAGCAGGTGCCTGCAGGTGGGGTCGTGGGAGACGGCGCGGAGGGCGGCGACGGGCATGTCGACGGAGAGGTCGACGGTGAGGAAGCCGTCCTCGATCATGGCGAGGACGAGGGCGGTGGTGCCGAGCTTGAGATAGGTGGAGATCTCGCTCATGTTGGCGTCGCCGATGATGACGTGCAGGCGCCTGTACTTCTCGGGGTCGGCGTGGGGTTCGTCGCGGGTGTTGATGATGGGGCGCTTGAGGGTGGTCTCGAGGCCGACCTCGACCTCGAAGAAGTCGGCGCGCTGGCTGATCTGGAAGCCGTCGCCGCGGCCGTCGACGCCGATGCCGACGCGGCCGGCGCCGGTGACGACCTGGCGGGAGACGAAGAAGGGGGTGAGGTGCCGGACGATGTCGGCGAAGGGGGTCTCCCGCTTCATGAGGTAGTTCTCGTGGCAGCCGTAGGAGGCGCCCTTGTTGTCGGTGTTGTTCTTGTAGAGCTGGATGGGGTGGGTGCCGGGGACGAGTCCGGCGCGGTGGGCGGCGTCGGCCATGACGCGCTCTCCGGCCTTGTCCCAGAGGACGGCGTCGAGCGGGTTGGTGGTCTCGGGCGCGGAGTACTCGGGGTGGGCGTGGTCGACGTAGAGCCGGGCGCCGTTGGTGAGGATGACGTTGGCGAGGCCGAGGTCCTCGTCGGTGAGCTGGGTGGGGTCGGCGACCTCGCGGGCGAGGTCGAAGCCGCGGGCGTCGCGGAGGGGGTTCTCCTCCTCGAAGTCCCAGCGGGCTCTTCTGGCCCGTGCCGCCGATGCCGCGAGGTAGGCGTTGACGACCTGGCTGGAGGTCACCATCGCGTTGGCCCCTGGCTGTCCGGGTACGGAGATGCCGTACTCGGTCTCGATGCCCATCACCCGCCGAACACTCATATCGTCGAGCCTATCGGGGCGGGCGGGGTGGAGCCATGGGGCCGGGGTCCGGTGTTGCGGCGTGGTCGGGGTCCGGTGTTGCGGCGTGGTGGGTTTCGGTCGGGCCGGGTGGGGCGGCGGGGGTGGTCGCGGGGTGCCGGTCGGCGGGTGCGGATGGGGCGGGACGCGCCGACGGCGCGGTCCCGGGTGGGGCCGCGCCGTCGGTGGTGGTGTGGTTACAGGTACTGGCCGGTGTTGGCGACGGTGTCGATGGAGCGTCCGGCCTCGGCGCCCTGCTTGCCGGAGACGAGGGTGCGGATGTAGACGATCCGCTCGCCCTTCTTTCCGGAGATGCGGGCCCAGTCGTCGGGGTTGGTGGTGTTGGGCAGGTCCTCGTTCTCGCTGAACTCGTCGACGCAGGCGGCGAGGAGGTGGGCGACGCGCAGGCCCTTCTGGCCGGTGTCGAGGAACTGCTTGATGGCCATCTTCTTCGCCCGGTCCACGATGTTCTGGATCATGGCGCCGGAGTTGAAGTCCTTGAAGTAGAGGACTTCCTTGTCGCCGTTGGCGTAGGTCACCTCGAGGAAGCGGTTCTCCTCGCTCTCGGTGTACATCCGTTCGACGACGCGCTGGATCATGGCCTCGACGGTCGCGGCGGGGCTGTCGCCGTGTTCGGCGCGGTCGTCGGGGTGGAGCGGGAGGCCGGGGAGGATGTACTTGGAGAAGATGTCCTTGGCGGCCTCGGCGTCGGGGCGTTCGATCTTGATCTTGACGTCGAGTCGGCCGGGGCGGAGGATCGCGGGGTCGATCATGTCCTCGCGGTTGGACGCGCCGATGACGATGACGTTCTCGAGGCCCTCGACGCCGTCGATCTCGCTGAGGAGCTGGGGGACGATGGTGTTCTCGACGTCGGAGGAGACGCCGGATCCGCGGGTGCGGAAGATGGAGTCCATCTCGTCGAAGAAGACGATGACGGGGGTGCCGGCGGACGCCTTCTCGCGGGCCCGTTGGAAGACGAGGCGGATGTGGCGCTCGGTCTCGCCGACGTACTTGTTGAGGAGTTCGGGTCCCTTGATGTTGAGGAAGAAGCTCTTGCCCTCCTGGCCGGTCTTCTCGGCGACCTGCTTGGCGAGGGAGTTGGCGACGGCCTTGGCGATGAGGGTCTTGCCGCATCCGGGGGGGCCGTAGAGCAGGACGCCCTTGGGGGGCCTGAGCTGGTGTTCGCGGAACAGGTCGGCGTGCAGGTAGGGCAGTTCGACCGCGTCGCGGATCTGTTCGATCTGGGGTCCGAGTCCGCCGATCTCCTCGTAGGAGATGTCGGGGACCTCCTCGAGGACGAGTTCCTCGACCTCGGCCTTGTGGATCTTCTCGTAGGCGTATCCGCTGCGGGTCTCCAGCATGAGGGAGTCGCCCGGGCGGAGCGGGACGCCGCGGAGGGGTTCGGCGAGTTTGATGACGCGTTCCTCGTCGGCGTGCGCGATGACGAGGGCGCGTTCTCCGTCGTCGAACAGTTCCTTGAGCATGACGACTTCGCCCTGCTCTTCGAATTCGAGGGCCTCGACGACGTTGAGGGCCTCGTTGAGCATCACTTCCTGACCGCGTTGGAGTTCGTCGACTTCGACGGCCGGGCTGACGTTGACGCGCAGTTTGCGTCCACCGGTGAAGATGTCGACGGTTCCGTCGTCGCGGGCTTCGAGGAAGACGCCGAACCCGGATGGCGGTTGTGCCAGCCGGTCGACCTCCTCCTTGAGGGCCACGATCTGTTCGCGGGCCTCCTTGAGGGTCGCCACGAGTCTTTCGTTCTGGCCTGTCACGGCGGCCAGGTTGGCTTGCGCCTCGTGGAGACGTTCTTCCAGTACGCGTACTTGGCGCGGGGATTCCGCGAGCTTGCGGCGCAGCACGGAGATCTCCTCCTCCAGGAAGGAGATCTGCGTCTGGAGGTCTCGTACCTCCTTTTCGTGCTGCGCCTTGCGCGCCCCAGCTTCGTCACGAGCGGCCACGCCCCGTCACCTCCTCACGAAGAGCCGACGACCTACTGAGACCCTACCTATCTGGAGGGCTTCCGTAACCTGCCCATTCGGTGTTCGTGTCGTGCCGGGGGCGTCCCGGTGGGGAGGTGGCGGGGGCGCGGCGGGGCGGCGGCGTTCGGGGCCGCCGCGGTGGGCGGCGGCTTGGAACGTGCTTGTCGGGGTGTTTGCCGAGTTCGGCGGGTGTTGCGGTGGTGCGGGCGGGGCGGAGGTGGTCGGCGGCGCCCGGTGGGGCGCCGGTGACCTGATTGTGATCTAGGACTCGCCGTCGCCGGGCGTGGCGGACGCGCCGTTCGCGGGAGAGGCCGCTTCCGGGGACGCGGTCTCGGCGGGCGCCGCGTCGGTGGCCGTTCGGGTGGCGGGGCCGGTCGCCGGGGTCTCGGGGCCGGTCGCGGGCGCACCGTCGGC
>NZ_QURH01000217.1 GCF_003428695.1 Actinomadura logoneensis | reverse complement strand
GGGCCGGGGCGGCGCGGGCGCTCGGCAGGGCGCGGGCGGGGGCGTCCGGACGCTCGGCGAGGCGCGGGCGGGGAGTTATCCACAATCGGTCGCGGAGGTGCGGGTGTCGCGGAGGCAGTCGATAGGTTTCTAGGACAGCACCGGCGGGGGATGCCGGTGGGGGCGCGATCTGAACGGAGGGGCCCGTTGACCTTCCGGACTCCCGGTATCCGTCGCAGGTTCGGCGGCGGCCGGTCCCGGCTGCTGGTGCCGGGGCTGGCGACGCTCGCCGTCCTGGCCGTCGCCTTCATGATCTTCACATCGGTCTGGACGAACCTGCTCTGGTACCGCTCGGTCGGCCTGTCGTCGGTCTACACGACCCGGCTGTGGGCGCGCACGTCCCTGTTCCTCGGCGGCTTCCTGCTGATGACGCTGCTGGTCGGGGTGAACATGGTGGTCGCCCACCGGCTGCGGCCGGCCTACCGGCCGCTGTCGGTCGAGCAGCAGGGCCTCGACCGGTACCGCACGCTCGTCGACCCGCGCCGCCGGGCGATCACGGCCGTCGCGCTGGTGCTGCTCGGCGTGCTCACCGGCGCGTCCGTCGCCGGGCGGTGGCAGGTGTGGCTGGCGTTCCTCAACCGCACCGACTTCGGCGTCCGAGATCCGCAGTTCCACAAGGACGTCTCGTTCTACGTCTTCACCTACCCGTTCCTGCGGTTGCTGCTGGGCGTGGTGTTCGCGGCCGTGATCCTGTCGCTGCTGGCCGCGGTGATGGTGCACTACCTGTACGGCGGGCTGCGCCTCCAGGGGCCGGGCGACAAGGTCGGCCCCGCCGCCCGCGCGCACCTGTCGGTGCTGGTCGGCGTGTTCGTGCTGCTGAAGGCGTTCGCCTACTGGTTCGACCGGTACGGCCTGGTGCACTCGGAGCGGGGCGTCCGCACCGGCGCGTCCTACACCGACGTCAACGCGCTGCTGCCCGCCAAGACGATCCTCGCGGTCATCGCGGTCGTGTGCGCGCTGCTGTTCTTCTCCAACCTGCTGCGGCGGGGCATGGCGCTGCCCGGTGTCGGGCTGGTCCTGCTGGTGCTGTCGGCGCTGCTCGTCGGCGGCTTGTACCCCGTGCTCATCCAGCGCTTCCAGGTGAAGCCGGACGAGCAGAACAGGGAGCGCCGCTTCATCCAGCGCAACATCGACGCCACCCGCGCGGCCTACGGCGTCGCCGGGGTCACGCTCGAACCGTACGGCGGCCGTCCGGAGACCGACCGCGACAGGCTCGCCGCCGCCGCGCGCGACCTGTCCGGCGTCCGGCTGCTCGACCCCGTCGTGGTCAGCCCCACCTACCAGCAGCTCCAGCAGAACCGCGAGTTCTACCGCTTCCCCGACACCCTCGACGTCGACCGGTACCAGGTGAACGGCCGCCCGGAGGACTCGGTCGTCGCCGTCCGGGAGCTGTCCGGCCCGCCCAGGGGCCAGCACAGCTGGGTGAAGGACCGGCTGATCTACACCCACGGCTACGGCTTCGTCCGCGCGCCCGGCGAGCGCCTGACCGCCGACGGCACCCCCGACTTCCAGCAGAAGGACGCCCCCCAGAAGGACCTCACCGGCGCCCCGGTGAGCACCCCGCAGATCTACTTCGGCGAGCGCACGACCGGCTACTCCATCGTCGGCGGCCGGGGCCAGAAGGAGTTCGACCACCCCGACCCGTCCGACAGCTCACTGCAGGTCAACACGACCTACACGGGCCGCGGCGGGGTGAGGGTCGACTCGGTGCTGAACCGCACACTGTTCGCCGCCGAGTTCCGGGACTGGAACCTGCTGCTGTCCGGCGCCATCAAGAAGGACGCCCGGATCCTCTACCACCGCACGCCGCGCGACATCGTCCGCCGCGCGGCGCCCTGGCTGACGCTGGACGGCAACCCGTACCCGGTCGCGGCCGGCGGTCGCGTCCAGTGGGTGGTGGACGGCTACACCACGTCCAACGGCTACCCGTACTCGCAGACCCTCGGCCTGCAGGACGCCACCCGCGACACCATCACCGACACGCGCTCCGCCGTCGCCAAGCAGGCCGACCAGAAGATCAACTACCTGCGGAACTCGGTGAAGGCCACCGTGGACGCCTACGACGGCACCGTCCACCTCTACCTCTGGGACGACCAGGACCCCATCGCCAAGACCTGGATGAAGGTCTTCCCGGGCACCGTCGAGCCCCGGTCGAAGATCCCGCCCGACCTGCTGGAGCACCTGCGCTACCCGGAGGACCTGTTCAAGGTCCAGCGCCGCATCCTGGCCCAGTACCACGTCACCCAGGCCGACGCGTTCTACGGGGCGCAGGGCTTCTGGGACGTCCCGGAAGACCCGTCCCCCGCGAACAAGGGCAAGACGCAGCCCCCGTACTACCTGAGCCTGCGGATGCCGCCGCAGCAGGGCGCGCAGCCTCCGTCCACCCAGCAGCCCGCCGCCCAGTCGGGCCCGCGGACGCCGGGCGTCCGGCCGGGCGTCACCACGGCCATGGCCCCGGCACCGCCGAACGGCCGGCCGCCGCTCCCGCAGTCGGGAGCCCAGCCCGGCACGCCGCCGCCCCCGGCCCCGCAGTCGGGCAAGCAGTCCCCCGCCCCACGACCGGACACCGCTCCTGCCGACGCGCGTTACGCCGCACCCGCCGAGAGCGGCCCGCCCCGCTTCTCGCTGACCTCGGTGTACACCCCGCGGAACCAGCGCTACCTGTCGGCCTTCCTCATCGCGGACTCGACGCCCGGCGACCCCGGCTACGGCAGGCTGCGCCTGCTGGAGATGCCCGCGGCCGACCAGCCGGGCCAGCCGCGCCCGCAGGGCCCGGGGCAGGTGCAGCAGGCGTTCGAGAACGACACCGACATCCGCAACCTGCTGTTCCCCAACCGCAGCAGCGGAACCGAGACCAAGCTCGGCAACCTGCTGTCCCTGCCGTTCGCGGGCGGCCTGCTCTACGTCGAGCCGCTGTACTCGCAGACGACGCAGAGCAACCAGTCCCCGTACCCGACCCTGCTGGCCGTCCTGGTGAAGTACGGCGACCGCGTCTCCTTCGCCAGGCGCTCCAAGCAGCAGCAGGCGAGCACGGACCTGTTCCAGTCCGCGATGGGCAGGCTGTTCGGCCCCGGAACCGGCCAGTCCCCCGGCCCGCAGCCGAACCGCCCCGGCACCGACAGGCTCTCCCCCGAGGCCCAGAAGGCGATCAGCGACCTCTCCAAGGCCATCGACGACTACAAGGCCGCCATGTCGAAGAACGACTACCCCGCCATGGGCGAGGCGTGGGACCGCGTCCTCCAGGCCCGCAACGCCCTGACCACCGCCACCCAGAAACCCACCAAGTAGCCCGCGCCGCCCCCGCACAGCCCCGTCCGCCCGCCGTGGGCGGTCCTTCGGGGTCGGGTCCTTCGGAGTGAGGTCCCTTGAGGGTCAGTCCCTCGGAGTTCAGTCTTTCGGAATGAGGTCCCTTGGGGTCAGTCGCTTGCGGTCAGTCCCTCGGGGGCAGTTCTTCGCGGTCAGTCCCTCGGGGTCAGTTCTTCGGGGTCAGTTCTTGGGGGTGAGGTCGCTGGTGGTCTGGTCGACGCGGCGGATCCGGCCGTCGGCCGCGAGGCGGCCGAACATGTAGACCTCCGCCCGGAAGTCGCCGCCCTTGCTCATCGCGACGTCCAGTGTGCAGCGGGCGGCGAAGCGGTCGCCCGACAGCACCGCCTCGTGGACGTCCACGGACCCCACGTCCGAGGAGGTGACGCGCCTGCGCATCCCGCGGGCGTGCGCCAGCATCCGCTCGCGGTCGATGACGAGCCCGTCATTGCAGAACTCGAAATCGGGGACGAGGTAGCGGGCGAGGACATCAGCCGGATCCTGTTCCGGTTCGACCATGTCCCGGGTGTAGGCGACGAGGAAGTCCAAGAGGTCCCGTTCCGAGCGAATGCCTGTTTCCATGGCTCCACCCCGCAGGTGTGCGGAAGACGCCGATGCCCGCCCAACGGCACCCGCCCCCGCGCGGCTCCCTAGTTGCAGAGGGCGGTCTCCACGGCGGTCCGCATGTCGGCGCTCTGGGCCTTCGTGCCGCCCGGGTCGAGGTTCGCCATGACCGTCGCCGTTCTTCCGCTGGTCGTGGCCCCGCCCGTGGTCTTGAATCCGAAGATGTCGCCGGAGTGTCCCCAGTACAGGCCCCCGCACGGCAGCGGACGGCTCTCCAGCCCGAGACCGTAGGCGCGTCCGTCGGCGGAGTCCGTCGAGCGGGTCCGCATCATCTGCCGCAGCTCGGCCGGCGGCAGGAGCCTGCCGCGCACCAGGGCGCCGAGGAAGCGGTCGAGGTCGGCGGTGGTGGAGACCATCTCACCGCTGGCGTTCGCGATCGAGGGGTTGAGCTCCGTGAGGTCCGTGAGCGGCGCGGTCGGCGCCGGGCGGACGTAACCGCGGGCGTGCGGGCCGGGGATCGTCGTCGCGTCCCCCGGGACGAGGGTGTCGCGCAGCCCCAGCGGGACGATGATCCGGCGGCGGATCTCCTCGGCGTAGGTGTTGCCGGTCACCCGCTCGATGATCATGCCCGCCAGCAGGTAGCCGGTGTTGGAGTAGCTCCAGCCGCGGCGCGGCTTGAACGTCGGCGGATGGTCGAGCGCGAGCTTCAGCAGGTCGCGGACGTCGTGGTGGGCCGTCGGGTTCTTCAGCACCTCGCGCGGGTCGAGGTAGTCGACATAGTCCGGCAGGCCGGAGGTGTGCTGGAGCAGTTCCCGGACGGTGATCCTCCGCCCGTCGTTGCCGTTCCCCCGGACGACGCCCGGCAGGTACCGCTCCACATGCGCGTCCAGGGCCACCCGGCGCTCGGCGACCAGTTGGAGGACGACCGTCGCCACGAACGGCTTGGTCATGCTGCCGATCCGGAAGCTGCCCGTGCCGGGCATCGGGGCGCCGGTCGTCACGTCCGCGACGCCGCTGGTGAAGGTGGTGGCGCCCCGATCGTACCGGACCTCCAGCACCGCTCCGGGCGCGCCGTCCTCCGTCGTCAGCCGCCGCATCACCTCCCGCACGTCCGTCGCGGACGCGGTCGTCGCGGCGGGCTTGGTCCGCGTCGTCGCCGCGATGGCGGCGGCGGGCTGGGTGGCCGCCACTGCCAGGCTCCCCAGGACGGCCAGGGCGATCGCGCGCTCACGTCTGATCATTTTCAGGCTCCCTCGTTCGGTGATCTTCACGCTAGGGAGCGCGGCCCCGAACGCACTTCCCCCGCAGGAGCCAGCCTCGTGTTCATCCCCGGGATGTACCGGGGTCGGCGGCCTTCGGGGGAGATCTCCGCAGATGATCCCTCACTTTGAGTGACGGCCCGGACGCTCTAGGTTGGCGCGGGGTGTCACCTGATCAGCGGAGGGACGCGATGAAGCGGATCACCAGGCTCGCGGTCGGCCTGCTCACCGGACCGGTCGTCACACTGGCGCTCGTAGCGCCGTCCTCCGTGGCGAGCGCCGACACCGGTTCCGGCACCGCCATCACCTTCGAGCCGGACGGCCACTCCCCCAAGGCGGGACGGGAGACCATCCACTGCGTGCTCACCGTGAGCAAGCCCCGCTTCCCGCGTCCGGCCAAGTCCGTCGGCACCTCTGGAACCGACGCCAAAGGCAGGACGGACAGCAAGAGCAGGACCGACGCCAAGACCGCCACCGCCGGGATGGTCAAGGCGGAGGGGCGTGTGAAGTGCGATCAGCCGGTGGCCGGGATCAGTGTCCGGGCCGGGCTCTACAAGGACGGGCTCCGGTACAAGCAGAGCGACGTGAAGGCCCTCACGCACACGTCGGACATCGTTCAGCGCACGTCCCACCGATGCGTCCCGGCGAGCACCTACACGAGCGCCGCGATCACGGAGATCAAGGCGCCCTCCGGCTACACACCGCGCCAGGCCGGCGGCACGGCGGTCAGCAAGCCCGTCCGGATCACCGCCTGCGCCCGCAGCGACGCCGACCCGGCACCCACCAGGCACTGACCCCCGACGCCCACCACGAACCCGCCCGACCTGTCGGAACAGGCGGGCTGGGACGCCCCGTCAACGCCGCACCCGTCACACGCCGCACCCGTAACTCGCGGCGCCCGTCAGGTGCGGCGCCCGTCAGACACCACACCCGACAGGTCCGGCACCCGTCGGACCCCGCGCCCGTGGGGCGCAGCGCGCCCGGCGGACGCAGCGCGCCCGGCGGACGCAGCCCGCCCGTGGGGCGCAGCGCGCCCGG
>NZ_QURH01000227.1 GCF_003428695.1 Actinomadura logoneensis | reverse complement strand
GAATGCCCGGCCCGCGGTCCGCGCGATTGCCCGGCCCGCGGTCCGCGTAAATGCCCGGCCCGTGGTCGCGTGGGCGCACGGCCTGCGATAACTGGGCGGCGCATCGCCCGTGATCCCGTTGGTGGCATCAACCCCGTGGTGCCCGTAGGCTCCTCGGCCCGCGGTCCCTCTGGACACCGCGGCCCATGCCCCTCGCTGTCACCCCAGCCCGCGGGTCGCGTGCGCGCTTCAGCTCGCGCTCCGCGTGCGCGCCTCGACCCGCAGTACTTGTGCCCGCATCGGCCCGTGACCGCACGGAAGGGGCACCAACCCGTGGTGCCCGTGGGCTCCTTGGCCCATGCCCTGGACGCCTCGGCCCGCAGTCGCCGTGGATACCTCGGCCCCTTGGTTCCCGGGAGTGAGGGTGGGCCTGCTGGGCTGCGCGGAAGCGTGGTCCAAGGCTTCGCGGAAGCGTGGTTCAGGGCTGCGCGGAAGCGTGGTCCAAGGCTTCGCGGAAGTTGGTTCAGGGCTGGGCGAGGCAGCGGGTTCGGCGGGCTCTCTTGTGCATCGCTGATGCACTTCGTGCGGTCGTCTTGCGCGGCCTTGCCTTTAACCCATGGGCTTCTTGGTTACACGGGCGCCGGCTTGCGGGTGGTGGGTGGGCTCCTGGTTGGGGAGTTTGCTGGACGAGTGCTCGCATGTGGGAGGCCGGGAGGACTCCTTTCGTTTTCTGGGTGCGAGAAGCGCGCTGATGACCTGGCTCAGTGGTTGGTGGGGCGGGTGCCGTCCAGGAAGCGGTCCAGTCCCGCGTCGAACTCGGCGTCGGAGATCTCCGTGGTGTCGCGCCCGGCGTTCGCCTCGCTCTGGGCTTCGAACAGCTTGCCCAGGCGGGGGTGGGTCTCGACCACGCGTTCCATGGCGGGACGCATCTGCTCCAGCCACTCCTGCTCGGTCTGGCCGCTGCGCGCGAGGGCGAGCAGCCAGGCGGCCTCGGACATCGTCCAGCCGATGACGTAGGCGAACATCGACTTCACCGTGGCGTTGCCCTCCGTCAGGGAGAAGCCGGCGTCCTCGAGGAGGCCGAGCATCTCGTCGCTCAGCCGGACGACGTTGGGGCCGAGGTAGGACGAGCCGACCAGGCCGAGGATCGGCGCGATCCACGGATGGCGCAGGAGCATGGCGCGCATCTCGTGGGCGAGCGCGCGGACGGCCTGACGCCACTCGCCCGGGCTCTCCAGCACCGGGACGCACAGTTCTCCGTAGACCTCGTCCACCACCAGCTCCAAGAGCTGGTCCTTGTTGGCGACGTGCCGGTAGAGGGACGTCGCGCCCGCGTTCAGCGCCTGGCCGAGCTTGCGCATGCTCAGCGCCTCCACGCCCTCGGCGTCCAGCAGCTTGATCGCCTCGGTGACGATCTGCTCCCGGCTCAGGGTCGGGCGCGCGGTCCGGGTTTTCTCCGGACGCGCCCAGACCGAGGAGAACACCTGCTCATCGGCCATCGGTGGCCCTCCTTTCGGGATCGAGCCCAGCCTAGCGCACGCCGTACCCCCTTGCGTACAGCGTTCCGCGATGCGTACGGTGTTCCCGTCATTGCGAACACCGTACGCACCGGGAGACGAGATGAACCGCAATCCACGCCGCTGGTGGATCCTGCTGGTGCTCTGCCTGAGCACCCTGGTCCTGGTCATCGACAACATGGCGTTGAACGTGGCGATCCCGCCGCTGACCGAGGACCTCGGCGCGGGCCCGCAGGACATCCAGTGGATTTTGGACTCCTACATCCTGGTCTTCGCGGGCCTCCTGCTCACCGCGGGCAGCCTGTCGGACCGGTTCGGCCGGCGGCGGGTGATGATCATCGGCCTCGCGCTGTTCGGCGTCGCCTCGATGGCGGGCACCCTCGCGGAGACACCGGGGATGCTGATCGCCGCGCGGGCGGTGATGGGCGTCGGCGGGGCCCTGGTCCTTCCGAGCACGCTCTCCATCCTGATCACGGTGTTCGACGAGGACGAGCGACCCAAGGCAATGGCGGCCTGGGGCGCGGTGTCCATGGCCGGACTGGTCGGCGGCCCGATCCTCGGCGGCGTGCTGATCGCGCACTTCTGGTGGGGCGCGGTCTTCCTGATCAACGTCCCGGTCGCCGCGGTCTCCATCGTCGCCGCCGCCGTCCTGATGCCGGAGTCGCGCGGCCCGTGGCGCCGGCCCGACCCGCTGGGCATGGTGCTGTCGATCACCGGGATGGCCGCGCTGGTCTGGACGATCATTGAGTTCCCCAAGAACGGTGTGGACGGACGGACGGTGACCGGCGGCGCCATCGCGATCGTCGCCCTGATCGGCTTCGGGATCTGGGAGAGCCGGGTCAAGTCGCCGATGGTGCCGCTGCGCCTGTTCCGCGACCGCGACTTCGCCGGCGGCAGCCTCTCCCTCACCCTCGTGGAGGTCGGGAACGGCGGCCTGCTGCTCGCGCTCACCCAGTACCTGCAGTTCGTGCTCGGCTACTCCCCTCTGAAGACCGGTGTCTCGTTCATCCCCGTGGCGGTCGCGGCGCTCGTCTTCAACGGTCTCGGCGCCGCGCTGGTCGGCCGGCTCGGCAACCGGATCGCC
The DNA here is from genome assembly GCF_003428695.1 of Actinomadura logoneensis. GTDB lineage: Bacteria > Actinomycetota > Actinomycetes > Streptosporangiales > Streptosporangiaceae > Spirillospora > Spirillospora logoneensis. The sequence continues at coordinate 25,502 of NZ_QURH01000227.1, read as the reverse complement.
GCGGTCGCGGGCCTGCTCATCGTGGCCGCCGGGTTCGGGACGCTCGCCGGCGTCGCCCCGGGCGACGGCTACTGGCCCGTCGCGATCGGCCTGGTGCTGATGGGCGCGGGCAGCGGCCTGGCGATGCCCGCCACCATCGGCGCCCTGATGGGCGCCGTCCCCGCGGAGCACGCCGGGGTCGGTTCGGCGCTGAACGACACGATCCAACAGGCGGGCGCCGCGCTCGGCGTCGCGCTCCTCGGCACCGTCCTCACCAGCTCCTACAAGGCGGCGATGCCGGACGGAACCTCGGACCAGGCCCGCGAGTCGATCGGCGACGCCCTCGCCGTCGCCGCCCGGACGGGCGACTCCACCCTCGCCCACCAGGCCCGCGACGCCTTCACCACGGCCATGGGCACCACATTCCTCGCCAGCCTGACCGGAGTCGTCGCCGCCACCGTCCTCGCCCTGTTCGTCCTGCGCGGCCGGCGCACGCCGCCCCCGACCCCCGCCACGTCCGACACGGCCCCCGCGACCAACGCGGCCCCCGTGACCAACGCGACCAACGCGACCAACGCGGTCGGCCCGGTCGACACGCCCCCCGGGGCCGAGGCGGTCACCCTGGTCCCCCCGACCGGCGCGGACGCCTTGGCCGACGCGGTCCTCATGGAGGACACGGTCGACACGACCCCCGGGGCCGAGGCGGTCGCCCTGGTGCCCCCGGCCGACGCGGTCGCCTTGGTGGACAAGGCCCCCACGGAGGACGCGGTCGCCATGGCCCCCAGGGCCGGCACAGTCGCCCCGGCCGACGCGGTCGGCCTGGGCGACGCGGCCCCCGTGGCCGACGCGGTCTCCTCGGTCGCCTCGAGCACCCGCGAGAACGGGAGCGTCGTGGGGCTCGTCGGAGACGGCGTGTAGGTCGCCGGAGTGGCCGTCCGCCCGGACCCCGAGGTGGACGCGGCCTTCCCCGCGAGCAGCCAGGCCGCCGCCGTCGCCTTGAACAGCGACACGGCCGCGGCCTCGGATGTGAGCGGGGCAGGCGCCGTGAAGGCGGCCGACGGCGCGGGCTCCGGAGCCGGCGCGGGGCCGGACCGCGGCGGAGAGGTCAGCGGCCTCTCCACCGGAGCGGTGGCGCGGGCCCACGAGACGCCGGCCGCACACCGCGCGCGGGACACCCACGACAACCCGGAGGACGGAGCCGCCTGTGCCATCGCTTCGGAGGACGGAGCCGGCTGTGCCGCCGCTCGGGAGGCCGACTGCGGCCCGCTCATCTGGCTCGCTTCGAGTGCCACCGACGCCGTGGACGCCGCCCTCTCGGCCGATACCACCAACGTCTCCCCCGCCGCCCTGGGCGCCGGGTCCACCCTCATGACCTGCGAAGTCTCCATCGAGAACCCCTCCCCCGTCCGGAAGTCCTGAAGTCCGCGGCCCGTCCCCCTGACGGGCCGTACGCATTCAGCCTGACCGGACGGAGCCCCCGAGCGGAACTCGGTCCCCAACCTGTGGATAACTTCGCCGAGGCTCCCGATCGCCTCCGGCGCCCGCCACCGCTCCTCCACCTTCCTCAGCAGGTCAGACGTCTCCCGCCTCCGGAGGTACATGCCTCCGGTTCTGCCGTTCTGGCGTGCTGCCGTTCTGGCGTTCTGCCGTTCTGCTGCTCGGCGGTTCTGCTGCTCGGCGGTTTCTGCGGTTTGGCGACTCGGCGGTTTGGCGGCTCGGCGGTTTGGCGGCTCGGCGGTTTGGCGGCTCTGCCGTTCGGCTGTTCGGCGGTTTCGGCGGTTTCGGCGGTGCTTGCCCTGACGCTGGGAGCTGTTGTCGGTCGCGGGTCGGGTGCCCATGGCGTCGGCCGGGCTCAGATCAGCGAGTACGGCGGTGCGGCCATGGGCGTTGATCGGACGGGGCGGCGGGTCAGGGTTGGGCGTGGCGCTCGACCGCCTGGCGGGCGATGTGCTGGACGGGGTTCGGCGGCGGAGGCAGGACGCCCGCCATCAGAACCGTCCCGACCAGTGCGCCGATCAGGACGGCTCGGCGCGGACGGACCTCGGTGCGGCTGTTCTGGCTCATGCCACCAATTCTGGGTTTCCGCACGTGACGGACACATGGGACCAGCACCCCGAATCCATGGTGGGGTCAGCCCCACCATGGGCGAGTACATGTACCTGGACGTCACTCACCCAGGCAGTCGGGCGTGCCTAGTAGAAATGGGGCGTGCCTGCATTGATCGAACCGGACGCACGGGTCCGGGTGTCGTTTCTCGCCGCGATGGACGAGTTCCGCGCGGAGGGGCGCGGCGCCCCCGAGGACGACAGCTGGCTCGGACGCGACCTGCGCGTCTACAGCGGCCAGTGGGACGAGCCCGAACCGTTCGCCAACTACGTTCGGCACGTCCGCTCGCTGGCGCTGGAGGAGACGCCGCGTCCACCCGACCATGTGCCCACGACGATTCTGTGGTGGGTGGACGGTGACGAGTTCATCGGACGGCTCACTCTCCGGCATCGCCTGACGCCTTGGCTGCTGGAGTCGAACGGGCACATCGGCTACGACGTGCGCCCCTCGGCGCGCCGTCGCGGGCACGCGAGCGCCATGCTCCGCGCGGCCCTGCCCGTCGCGCGCGGACTCGGGATCGAGCACGTGCTCGTCACGTGTGACTCTGACAACGTTCCGTCACGGTTGGTCATCGAGAGGAACGGCGGCGTCCTGGAGGACCGCCGGGGGATCAAGCTGCGCTATTGGGTTCCCTGCCCTCCCGCCTCCTGACGCAAGGTGACTTTGCGCTGCTCTCCACCTGGCGAAGACGCGGGTGAAGTCGAGCTTGGCAAAGCATGGACGGGGAAGGCCGGCATCCAGTAGAGAGGCGAGTTATGACCGCATTGGTACTGGGTCCGCTCCTCCGGCATGTCGGTGAACGCACCGCGACGGTGTGGGTGGAGACCGACCGTCCATGCCGGGTGCTCGTGCGCGCGGGGGACGTGGAGGCTGAGGCGCGGACGTTCACCGTCCACGGGCATCACTTCGGCCTTGTCGAGGTCGAGGGCCTTGAACCGGGTGCGCGCGTTCCGTACGAAGTGCGGCTGGACGACGTCCGCGTATGGCCGGAGGACGATTCCGCCTTCCCTCCCAGTCGGCTGCGCACGCTCGACTTCTCCGGCACGCTGCGCGTCTCCTTCGGCTCGTGTCGCCGTTCCCCCGACCGGGACGACGCGCACGGCTTCGACACGCTCTCCGCGTTGGCGCATCACCTCGTGCGCACGGACGCGGGGTGGCCCGACGTCCTGCTCATGGTCGGCGACCAGGTGTACGCGGACGAACTCGACCCGGCCATGCGCGAGATCGTGCGTGAACATCGCGGCGGTGATGAGGGCGTCACCCCGCAGAGTGGCGAAAGCGGCGGGGACGCCACGTCGGACCACGCCGACTCGTCGGGCGCGTGTCCGGACGACGAGGTCGCGGATTTCGAGGAGTACACGCATCTCTACCGGCTCGCCTGGCGCGAGGACCCCGCCGTGCGCTGGCTGTTGTCGACGGTGCCGACGTTCACGGTGTTCGACGACCACGACATCCGCGACGACTGGAACACGTCCTACACGTGGCGGCAGCAGATGTGGGACCTGCCCTGGTGGCGGAACCGCATCGTCGGGGGGATCAGCTCGTACTGGGTGTACCAGCACCTCGGCAACCTCTCACCCGAGGCGCGCGCCACGGACAAGGTGCTGGCGGCCGTACGCGAGACGTCCGCGAGTGGCGGCGACAGCGGCGACGTCCTGGACGAGTTCGCCGAGCGCGCGGACCGGCAGCCCGACACGGCGCGCTGGAGCTACGCGCACGACTGGGGACGCACCCGCCTGGTCGTCGTGGACAGCCGGTGCTCGCGGCTGCTGACGCCCGAGCGGCGCGGAATGCTCGACGACGAGGAGTTCGACTGGCTGGACGGGCAGTTGCAGGGGGACGTCGACCATCTGCTCGTGGCGTCGTCCCTGCCCTACCTGCTCGCGCCCGCCGTCCACCACGCGGAGTCGTGGAACGAGGCCGTCGCGGAGGGGGCGTGGGGCGCGCGCGCCGCCCGGCTCGGGGAGAAGGTCCGGCAGGCGGCCGACCTGGAGCACTGGGCGGCGTTCGAGCGGTCGTTCCGGGAGGTCGCGAACGACGTCATCGCCGTCGCGCGCGGAGAGCGCGGGGCCGCGCCCGCCACAGTCGCCTTTCTCTCCGGTGACGTCCACTTCTCTTACCTGGCGAGGGTCCTCGCGCCGGAGGCGTCCTCGGCGATCGTGCAGGTCGTGTGCTCGCCGTTGCGGAATCCGCTTCCGAGCAAGTTCCAGTGGGCGAACCGCCTCGCGTGCGTGCGAGGAACGGGCGTGCCGTTCCGGTGGCTCGCCCGGATGGCGCGCGTCCCGCGCTCGCCGCTGCGCTGGCGCATCACGGAGGGCCCCTGGTTCGACAACGCGATAGCGACGGTCGAACTGACCGGGCGGGAGAGCCGCGTGCAGTGGCGCTCGCCCACCGCACCGAACGAGTTGTCCGAGGTGGCGGCGGTCCCCCTCACCCGGTGAGGTGTGTCCGTTCCGCCCCCTCCTGCACCGGAACGGACACACCTCCTCCACCGGGCCATCGGCGCCGCACCCCGCCCCCTCTCCGGGGCGCGCGGCGCCGATGGCGTTCCTGCGAACCGGCGCCCCCGGCCCACCCGCTCCCTCACCGACCGCTCCACGGACTGCCCTCAGGTATCGCCCCGTCCCTCGCCCGCATCTCCCAGACCCAAGACGCGGAAGCGGTTTAGTCATGACGCGGTTTGCGGAATCATTCTCCGCGACGTTTCGTGGTCAAGCCATCACCATCGGTTCATAAGGTCGGGCGGCCATGCGACGCTCCGTCCCCGGTCTATTCGGCGGACGCCCCGCAGCCGTGCTTCGTCTTGGAGGACCCGTGAGCGAAACCGCGTCCGAGGCTGCTCCGCCCGGCGGCAACGGACCGGAGCCCGGTGGAGCCGGAGGCGGACGCGAGCCCGGTGGCAACGGACCGGAGCCCGGTGGAGCCGGAGGCGGACGCGAGCCCGGTGGCAACGGACCGGAGCCCGGTGGGGCCGGAGGCGGACGCGAGCCTGGTGAAGCGGTGGACGCGAACGCCGAGGTCGGCGAGGGCAGCGACGCGGCTCTCATCGGACGGATACGCGAGGGCGACCTCACGGCCTACGGCGTCCTGTACGAGCGGCACGTGGCCGCCGCGCGCGGGCTGGCGCACCACCTGGTCGGCGGGGACGCGGCGGAGGACGCCGTCCAGGACGCGTTCGCGAAGATCCTGGACGTGCTGGGGCGCGGCGGCGGCCCGCGTTCGGGGTTCCGTCCGTACCTGCTCACGGCGGTCCGGCGGACGGTCTACGACCGGTACCGCGGCGACCGGCGGTTGCAGAGCACCGACCAGATCGAGCTGTTCGACCCGGGCACGCCGTTCGTCGACCCGGCTCTGGAGAGTCTGGAGCGCACGATGATCGTGCGCGCGTTCCGGTCACTGCCGGAGCGCTGGCAGGCCGTCCTCTGGCATACCGCAGTGGAGGGCGAGAAGCCGGCGGAGGTGGCACCAATACTCGGCCTCACCGCCAACGGTGTGGCGGCGCTCGCCTATCGCGCGCGCGAGGGACTGTGCCAGGCGTATCTGCAGATGCATGTGGCGGCTTCGTTCTCGGCCCGCGAACCGTCCGCCATAGAAAACGCCGAGGCAGCAAGCGCAGACGGACCAGCCGAAGCAGCGCCCCGTGACGTGCCCCAGGGCACGGCGAACGTCAATGCGCCCCGGGCCGGTGGTAGGGACATCGATGCGTCGGTGCCGTCCCCAAGGCACGGGGACGCAGAAACGGTAAAGGCCCTGGGGGCAGGCTCTGCTTCGGCTGATGGGAGCACGTCCAGGACATCAGCTCGTGCGCGCGCGGTGCCTCAAGGCGATGCCGCCTTCACAGGCCATGTACACGCCTCGCAGGCGATTCCGGCTGCCGCGGCGTTGCCGTTCGGCAGTGCGGCGGTCCAGGTGGACGAGAAGTGCCGTCCCGTCCTGGAGATGTTGGGCGCCTACGTGCGCGGCGGCCTCGCCAAGCGGGACACACGACGCGTCGAAGCGCACCTGGACGACTGCGAACGCTGCAAGGCGCTCTACGGCGAACTCTCCGACATCAACACGGCCCTCCGCGAGGTCCTTGGTCCTCTGGTGCTCGGTGGCGCAGTCACCGCATACCTCTCGGCAGCGGCCAAGGGCGGTCTCACTGGCAGCGGCGTCTGGACGTGGCTCCGGCATCTGCCCAAGCGACAGCAGCAGGTACTCGGCGCGGGAGGGGCCGCAGCGGTCGTGGCGGCAGGGCTGGCACTCGCCCTGACTCCCGTATCGAGCAACCGGCCTTTTTCGTCGGTGCACAAGCCTTCGTTGGCCGCGCCTCCTGCCGCTCGTCCCGTACCGGGTGTCCAGGCGCCACCGCCCGCCAAGGCAAAACCACCAGCCGCACAGCCCGCGCCGAAGCCTCCCGCCAACCAACCCGGATCACTCCCTACGCCACAACCCAAACCGCAAGCGCCACATGGGCAGCCTCCGGCGGAGGTCATACCGGCGAAGCTGGACATCAGCATCGGCCCAATGGGATCGCTCGTGCGCAACGAGCCCGGCATTGTCGGCATGGCAGTGCGCAACTCCGGTAGCCGCCCCACGGCCGATCTGGTCGCGGACGTCTCCTTCCCTCCTGAGGTCTCCTTCGCAGGTATCGCCACCGGACGGCGTAGTGCGTTCGTCAAGCCTCTTGAAGCTCCCGGAACCGGCTGGTCATGTCGTCCCATCCGTATTCGCACTGGTGGAGCCCGCTGTACGCACGCCGGTTTGCCCAAGGGCGAGACCGCGTCGGCATACCTGCGTGTTCAGGTCGGCGGTACGGCACCCGCCGGCCTGCCGCCCACGGTCACGCTTCATTCGGGCAAGCAGGAGTTCGCGGCACGAGCGGACCGGGGAGTGGTCACGGGCGGAATGCCCGCGCGCTTCGCCACCGACGGCAAAGTGCGCGTCACGTCCGTGGGGAACTCCCTTATGAGCTGCGACGAGACCATGCCGAACTGCAAGCAGGCCATCAACCGCCAAGGCGAAGAGCAGGACGACGACTTCTGGAACATGCGGCCCGTGGACCGCGACGACGACCCGTCCACGAAGTCGTCCAGTGCGGTGCGTCTGGCCCTCCCTCCCGGCTCGTCCGTGCTCTGGGCGGGCATGTACTGGTCAGGGGTGGCGAAAGGTTCGGCTACGGCTCCGGTGACCGCCCGGCTGCGTCCACCCAACGGCAAGTACCAGACGGTGAGTTCCAGCGAAGTGCACAGCGGTCGCCTTCCTGACTTCACGGCGTACCAGGCGTTCGCGGACGTCACCGGGCTCGTGCGCGCGCACGGGAGCGGCGAGTGGTGGGGAGCGGACGTCCCGGCCGTTCGGGGCGCGTCGCACTACGCCGGATGGAGCCTGGTCGTCGCCGTCAAGGATCCGGCAGCTCCCCTTCAGCAGGTCGTGGTGCTGGACGGCCCGCACGCGCTCGGCCCCACGGGCGACAGCTCCACGGGCGGCAACCGTGCGGACGTTCCGCTTGGCGGCTTCCTTGCCGCTGCCCGTCCGGCACACATCGGCTTGCTGGGCTGGGAAGGTGACGCCGGGCTACACGGCGACCGGCTCCTCCTGGACGGACGTCCGCTGACCCCGACGACGGGTACCCGCGACGCGGACAACGTGTTCGACAGTTCCTCACTCGGCGCGCTGGGCCCTCCCTTGACCTTCGGCACGGACGTCGACGAGTTCGCCACCGTCCTTGGCCGTCATTCGTCGCTCTCCATAGAAACGACGCGGGATGCGGTGCTCCTCGGTGTGGTCACGGTGGCCGCACCATTGCGCAGCTGAGGCCGCTCCCCGGGCCAGACACACCCCTACACCGTGCCCGGCGGACCACGGACGGGCCATGGGGAGGTCATGAGGCCGGCGGGTGACTCGCCCGTAAGGGAGCGGGTGCCGGGAGTTTCCGTAAAGATCATGGACGGCCCGCGAAGAGGTCCCCGGAACGGCTGGTAGCGTCCGCGTCGGAGTCGCCCGTCCGGCAGACGGGCCGCACGCCGGAGCGCTCGCGCCTGGAGGGCTCGCGTACGGCGGACTGTCGTGAAAGAGTGTCGAATCGCCGTATTGGCCTACCGGGCTTACGGGCTTCACTACGCTGAGAACGCCCGGGGTCTTCGACCGGCCCACGTCCGAGAGCCAGGAGGGCGGGCCCGATGAAGGTGACCCTTGCCGACCTCGCCACCGGGTGGGAGCCGCATGAGGTCCCGTGTTGACGAAAGGCGGTGCCGCATGGATCGCTGCGCGCTGTTCGTAGACGCCGGCTACCTGCTGGCCGACGGCGCCATGGCGGTGCACGGCACGCGCCATCGGGAGGCCGTCTCCTGGGACTTCGGCGGCCTGCTGCAACTCCTCGGCAACCTCGCGCGCGAGCGCACGAGCCTGCCGATGCTCCGCTGCTACTGGTACGAGGCGACGGTCGAGGGGCGCCGCGCGCCCGAGCACGAGGCGCTCGCCGACCTCCCCGGCCTCAAGCTGCGCCTCGGCCGCATCCGCCCCGGCCGCCGCGAGGGCGTCGACACCGAGATCCACCGCGACCTGATGACGCTGGCCCGCAACGGCGCCCTCGCCGACGCGGTCCTGGTCAGCGGCGACGAGGATCTCGCCCAGGTCGTCGCGGACGCGCAGGACCTCGGTGTCCGCGTCACCGTCGTGCACGTCGCCGTCGACGGCAACTGGACGATCTCGCGCGTGCTGCGGCAGGAGTGCGACGACCTCATCGAGATCGGCTCCAGCCACCTGCGCCCGTACGTCAACCTGCTCACGGGCGTCGAGGGCGCGGGCACGTCGAGCACGTCGGGCGCCTCGGCCACGGCGCCCGGCCCGCTGGCGAACGGAAGCGGGCACGGCGGCGGTCACAGCGGCAACGGCCACGGCGGGATCGGCAGCGGGACGCTGAGCCCGCTGCAGTCCAGCACGCACACGAGTCCGCCGCCGTCGTCCCCCATCACCGGGCAGCCCACGTCCGCGAGCCATTCGGGCTCCGGCGGCATGGGCGGCGGAAGTGGCATGGGCGGCGGCAACGGCATGGGCAGCGGCAGCGGCGACCTCGGTTCGGGGTCGTCCGGCATCGGCTCCGGTCCGTCCGGCATCGGGTCCGGTTCGTCCGGTCTCGGGTCCGGCTCCTCGTCGTCGCTCGGATCGGGCGGCGCCATCGGCTCCTCCGGGCTCGGGCCGTCCATCCCGGGGCTCGGCTCGTCCGCGCCCGGCCTGGGCTCGTCGGCCTCGGGGCTCGGCTCGTCCTCGTCCTCGTCCTCATCCGGGACAGGGGCGAACCCCCTCCACGCTCTCGGGCTCGGCACGTCGTCGGGCACGTCCGGCCCGTCCAGCCCGTCCGGGCCGCTGCACGCCGCGCCCACGCCCGGCTCGTCGACCGCCAAGTCGCCGTCGCAGTCGTCGCAGCCGCCGTCCACCGGGCACTACAGCTCGCCGCCTCCGCCGATGTCCCCCCCGACGTCCATGCCGTCGCAGCCGCACGGTCCGTACACGGGGCCGCAGCAGATCTCGCCGCTGCCCGTCCCGGCGCAGAACACGCCGAGCCTCTCGGACGCCGTGAAGGCCGCGCACCAGGAGGGCCAGGACTTCGGCGAGTCCGTCGCCCGCGACGCCCCCGCGCTGTGGCTGGAGGCCGTCCTGGCGCGCAAGCCGCGGATGCCGTCCGACCTTGAGGCCCGCCTGCTCCAGGGCTCGTCGCTCCCGATCGACTTCCTCCTGCACGACGAGGTGCGGCACGCGCTACGCCGCGGCTTCTGGATCGACTTCCTCCTGCACGACGAGGTGCGGCACGCGCTACGCCGCGGCTTCTGGGACGCCCTGGAACGCTCTCGCCGCTGACTCCCCCGGCCCCACCCCCCGCATCACTCTCCCGCCACACCCGCCCCCGCCTCCTCTCTCCCCCCGCCCACCGCAGCTCGACGCACCCCCTCGCGCGCACGTCCCCGACCTGTGCCGTTCGTGCGGCGCGCCGTGCGCATCCGGGCTGGGTGGAGGCGGTCGTGTATGGGTGCGGGGAGCGGGTTCGACCCGCCTTGCCCTTGTTCACACCCCCGTTGACCTGCGGGAAACGCGAATTCATGAGCGATCATCCGAGATTCGCCCGCTTCGGGCGTGCGACGCCGGGTAGCGTTGAGGCGTGACGCATGTGACGGAAGACGATCTCGACGATCTGGAGTTCGACACGCTGCGCACGGGCGATCACATCGCGGCGGCACGGCGGCTGGCCGAGCTCGCCGACGCCGTGTCGGGCGGGGTGTCGCGCGCCAACGTGCTGCTGCGCGCGGGCGAGCAGTGGCAGCACGCCGGTGAACCCGACCGTGCGGCCCAGTTCTACCGCCGGGCGATGGAGGACGGCGGCGAGACGTACGGCGACCCGCGCGCCTACCTGGCCGACGCGCTGTTCGAGCTGGGACGCGTCCCGGAGGCGCGGGCGCTGGTGAGCGACATCCGCGGGGACGCGCCACGCGATCCCGAGGTGTACCGGGCGGTCTCCGAGACGCTCTACGCGCACGGCGACGTCCTGGGCGCGCACGAGTGGGCGACGAACGGGGTGGACGTCGTCCTGGCGCTGCGCGACCGTGCCGCGCGGAAGGTCCCGGCGGGGCCCGGCGGCGAGCTGATCGATCCCGATGACGCGGCCCTGGCCGAGGACAGCCTCGAAGCGCTGCTCCGGCTCCGCTATCGCGCGCGGATGGACCTCGGCCGCCCCGAGGACGACTACGACGCGATGCTCGACGACCTGCTCAAGAACGCCGACTCCTGACGCGCCGACCCGCTCCGAACGTGTCGGCTCGGGCTCGCTGTGCCGACTCCGGAGCGTGGCGGTTCAGAGGGTGGCGATGAGTTCGCTCAACGCCTGGGCGACGGCGGCCGGCGGCTCGTGCTGGACGACCGTCCAGCCGCGCAGCGACGCCTCGCGGACGGCTTGGTCGTGCGAGACCGCGTCGGCTCCGGACGGCGCGGCGGTGCGGTCCGCGTGGGTGCGCAGGTAACCGCACGGGGCGTCCGGCCAGTCGGCGGGCACCGGGGCGGGCGGGCCGGCCTTCGGCTGCGCGAACGGCTGGGCGTTCAGCACGGCACCGTTCGGCGTGGCCACCCGGCCGTTGGCGTGCGCGGAAGCCTCGCCGAGGGCGTGTGCGTGAGCCTGTGACGGCGATTGGGCGCCTTCCGCGGCGTGGGCGTGGTCGTGACCGTGGTTCTGGGTGGCGCGGGCCGTGCGCGGAAGCGAGGCGTCCACGAAGACGTAGGCGCCCACGGGACGGTGCGCCGCGCGCTGGGCGGACGCGATCGCCGGAAGGAGCGGCCCCGCCGCGCCGTGGCCGACCAGGACCAGCGGGACGTCCGGCGCGGTCGCGGCGATGATCAGCGACGTCCGGGCGACGTACCGGACGCCGTCGAGGTCGGGGACGTCGGGCGTGATGACGTCGAGGCCGTACGAACGCAGCATCTCCGGCAGGTCGCCCCACGCGTCCGCGCTCGCGAACGGCGTGTGCAGCAGGACGAGGGTTCCGGGCGTCACGTCTGCGTCATCCTGACTCCGTGTGGGCCGTGAACACGGTCGGCTGCGTCCTCCTCCGGGGCGCCGCCGCCGGTTGCCCACCGTACACGCCCGGACCGTCCGAAGTCCGTGCGCAACGGCGGTACCTCCCGGATCACCCGAGGGCTGCGCGGCCGAGCTCTCGGAACCGCCCCCCCAACGCCTGGTCGCCCGCGAGCTCAGGACGTCGCCCGCCTACGCGACGACGTGGGCGTGTCCTCGTTTGACGACCAGTTCGGCTGTGCGCAGGTTGCGTACGTCGCGGAGCGGGTCGTCCGCCACGACGAGCAGGTTGGCGAGCTTGCCCGGTTCGATCGTCCCCATCTCGTTCTCGGCCCCCAGCGCACGCGCGCCCACGAGGGTCGCCGAACGTATGGCCTGCGCGGGAGTGAAACCGCAGCGTTCGGCCAAGAACGCGATCTCGTCCAACACGGGAGGGAGTCCGGGAGCATCCGGGGCGGGATCGGTGTCCGTGCCTGTGCAGATGTCCACGCCAGCGCGGTGGGCCTGGGCTGTGAGGACGGCGGCCAGTTCCCCTGTAGCGGACTCCGGGTCCCACATGCTGCCCGTCGCGTCGAGGATCGTTCCTCGTGCGCGCATGTCGGCGAACAGCGCCGCGAGGGCCGGATGCGAACCGTCCGCGAAGCGCGCGTGGTCGATCGGGGGCTTGTCCGCATAGGTCGTGAGCGGACGCGACGGTTCCTGGAAGGCCAGCATCGTCACGTGGGAGACCGAGTCCACGCCCGCCCGGACGACCTGGGCGGGCGTCGCGGGGAAGACGGCCGCGTGCGCCCACACCCGCAGGCCCTGCCGGTGCGCCTCGGCGGTCAGCGCGGCGACGGCCTCGCCGGGCAGATCGGCGTAGATCTTGATGGCGGTCGCGTGCGTGCCGCGCGCCAGGGCGACGGCGAGCCGCAGGTCGGTGTCCGGCGTGATCGCCTGCATCCAGGGCACCGCGCCGGGTGTCTCCCCCTGGCTGACCTGAGCCGTCCGGGGATCGTCGAAGAAGGACGGGCCTGCCGCCAGCGCCGCGTACCGCAGGTCCGGCGCGGCGATCTCGCCGACCCGGGCGGCGCGCGCGAGGTCGGCGATCTGCCTCAGGTCGTCGGCCATGATCCGGACCGCGGTGACGCCGCCGCGCAGGTCGCGGCGCAGGGTCGCCTCGGCGCGCGGCCGGTCCGGCGGGGTGGCGAGGTGCTGGTGGGTGTCGATCAGTCCGGGCAGGACGAACCGTCCGGCGAGGTCCACGACACGCGCACCCGCGACGGACGCCGAGGCGTCGGGGAGGACGGCGGTGATCCGCTCGCCGGACACCACCACGCTCGTCCCCGGACGGGCCGGACCGCCCGTCCCGTCCACGAGGACACCGCCCCGGTAGACGACGGTCCCAGCGGGCGGGGGCGGGGCGTACGGCGTCGGCGCGCCGGGCGGGGTGGCACTCACCCCACCATCATGGACCCGCAGGTGAAGGCCGCGATCCGGCGCCCCGTCGCCCGGTCCGGTGCGGGCGGGGCAATAAGGTGCTCACCGTGAGCGATCGTGATGACCTGCTGGAAGAGATCAAGGCCAAGGCCGTCGTGCACGGCGACTTCGTGCTGTCCTCCGGACGCCGCGCGTCCTGGTACGTGGACCTGCGCCGCGTCACCCTGGACGGCGCGGTCGCGCCGCTGGTCGGCCGGGTGATGCTGGACGCCACGTCCGACCTGGAGTACGACGCGGTGGGCGGGCTCACGCTGGGCGCCGACCCGGTCGCGACCGCGATGCTGCACGCCGCCGCCGCGCGGGGCCGCAAGCTGGACGCGTTCGTCGTCCGCAAGGCCGACAAGCAGCACGGCCTGCAGCGCCGCATCGAGGGCCCGGACGTCGCCGGACGCCGCGTCCTCGCGGTCGAGGACACCTCGACGACGGGCGGCTCGGTCATGACGGCGGTCGAGGCGCTGCGCGAGGCGGGCGCGGAGGTCGTCGCGGTCGCCACGATCCTGGAGCGCGGCGCGGCCGACCGGATCGCCGCCGAGGGCCTGGAGTACCGCCACCCCTACGCCGTCGCCGACCTGGGCCTCGACTGACCGTCGGCGACCTCCGCCGCCCGAGGCGGCGGGTGGCCGATCAGGCCGTCGTCGGAGGCTCCGTCAGGCCGCCGGAGGGCCGGTGAGGCCGTCCGGAGCGGGTTGAGGTCGTCCGGAGCGGGTTGAGGCCGTCCGGAGCGGGTTGAGGCCGTCCGGAGCGGGTTGAGGTCGTCCGAGGACGGTGAGGGCGCCCGGGGCCGGGAAACCGTTCGGGATCGGCGGGCGTGGTCAGCGGGCGTCCGGCGGGGCCGGGCGCCCGGCCGTCAGCACTTGCCGACGAACCAGGTGCCCCGCTGACCGCTCGGCTTGCGGGGCTGGACCTTGCCGCAGATGGTGACCTGGACGGCGCCGCCGTTCTGGGCGACCACGTTCAGCGGCGCCTCGTCGATCTTGCGGCCCTCGCCGGTGTTGAGCGGGCCCTGCGCCAGCACCTTGTTGGAGCCCGCGACCGTCACCAGCACGTCGGTCGCGGGGCCGACCACCTTGATGACCAGCGGCGTCGAGGCGTCCGCCTTGGTGTCACCGGAGTGCCCGGCGCCGTTGGACGCCGACGTCGCGGCGCTCTGCCGGGGCTTGCTGTCGTCCCCCGTGTTCACCGCGTTGAACAGCGCGATGCCGCCGACGACGAGCAGCGCCACAACGGCCACGACGGCCAAGGCCGCGAGGAGAATGCGCGCGAGACCACGAGGGTCCGACCGATGACGTCCCACATGCGGAGGTTAGCGATAACTGTCGCCGCTGAGCGACGGGCGTGACTGTTCAGGGCCATTCTTGTTCGGACCGTTGCCCGGGCCGCCGCGGTGCTTACCCTTCTGAGGGCGCGGGGCTTCCGGCTGTTCGGCCGGGGCGCCGGGCCCGTGACCTGCGGCATAGCCGCCCGCGCCGTAACCGGCGTCCGGGGCGCCGCCGTAGCCGGGCGCCTGGGGAGCGCCGTGGCCGCCGCCGGGATTTCCGTGAACATCCTGGTTTCCGTAGCCGGCCGGAGCCTGGCTCTGGTGCCCGTAGCCGCCCCGGGCCGGAGCCTGACCGCCCCCGTACCCGCCGCCCTGCGCGCCGTAGCCACCCTGCGCGCCGTAGCCGGCCTGCGGCCCGGGCTGCTGCGCGCCGCCCTGGTAGCCACCGCCCTGGCCCGCGCCATAGCCGCCACCCTGGCCCGCGCCATAACCGCCGCCCTGGCCGCCGTAACCGCCACCCTGGCCCGGGCCGTAACCGCCCTGGCCGCCGCCGTAGCCGCCGCCCTGCGGACCGGCCTGGTAGCCGCCGTAGCCGCCCGGCTGGTTCACGGGCTGGCCGCCGTATCCGCCGTCACCCTGCGGGGCACCGTAGCCACCGTCACCCTGCGGGGCGCCGTAGCCGCCGCTCTGGCCACCGCCGCCGAAACCGCCGTCGTGGCCCCCGCCGTAACCGCCGCCGTAGCCGAAGCCGCCCTGGCCGCCGTCCTGGTCGCCGCCGCCGTCACCGGCCTGTGCGGCGCCGTTCTTGCGGCCCTTGATGACCTCCCGGGCGACCGGGACCATGGACGCGACCACGGCCAGCGCGACCACCGGCAGGACGTACTTGTCGATGCCCTTGACGCGCGACCCCAGGAAGTGGCCGGCGACGATGATCGACTCGGTCCAGATCACCGCGCCGACGACGTTCCACAGGAAGAACGAGCGGGCGGGCATCTCCAGCGTCCCGGCGAGCGGGTTCAGGAACGTCCGGACGACCGGGATGAAGCGGGCGAGGACGACCGCCTTGGCCGGGCCGAACTTGTTGAAGTAGTACTCCGCCTTCTCCACGTGCTCCGGCCGGATGATCCGGGAGTTCGGCCGGTCGAAGAGCTTGCGGCCGTACCGCGCGCCCAGCCAGTGCCCGACCTGCGCGCCCGCGATGGCGCACAGCGGCGCGCCGATCATGAGTACCGGCAGGGACATCCGCGGGATGCCCGCGCCGTGCGCGGCGGCGGCCGTGCTGAAGAGCCCGGCCGCGAACAGCAGCGTGTCACCCGGCAGGAAGAAGCCCACCAGCAGGCCCGTCTCGGCGAAGATGACGGCGAAGATCCCGAACACCCCGAAAGTGGCGATCAGGGAGTTGGGATCGAGAGGGTTCAGGGCGAGGTCCACGCCGCGAGCCTACCCGGACACCCCTGTACGGCCGGTGTAAAGCGGAACGCGGATGTTGACCGTTTTGCCCTTGGACACCCCGGTCCGGCCCCCGGAGTGGTCTGATCGGCGCAATCCGAGATACTGGCGAGGTGGCGCCCCACCCCCGAGGGTCGGGCCAGGACCGAACACGACGACAGCACATGGTGCCGCCGGGATCCGGCCGGAAAGGACGCTGAACATGCCCATCGCCAGCCCCGAGGTCTACGCGGAGATGCTCGACCGCGCCAAGCGCGACGGCTTCGCCTACCCCGCGATCAACGTGACGTCCAGCCAGACGCTGAACGCCGCGCTGCGCGGGTTCGCCGAGGCCGAGAGCGACGGGATCGTCCAGGTCTCGACCGGTGGCGCGGAGTACCTGTCCGGCGCGACCGTCAAGGACATGGTCGTCGGCGCGACCGCGCTCGCCGAGTACGCGCGCGTGGTGGCCGCCAAGTACCCGGTCAACATCGCGCTGCACACCGACCACTGCCCGAAGGACAAGCTGGACGGGTTCATGCGTCCGCTGGTCAAGATCTCCCAGGAGCGGGTGGCGCGCGGCCAGGAGCCGCTGTTCCAGTCGCACATGTGGGACGGCTCGGCCGTGCCGCTGGACGAGAACCTGGAGATCGCCAAGGACCTGCTCGAGCAGTGCCGCCAGGCCCGCGTGATCATGGAGATGGAGATCGGCGTGGTCGGCGGCGAGGAGGACGGCGTCGCCAACGAGATCAACGAGAAGCTGTACACGACGCCGGGCGACGCCATCGCGACCGCCGAGGCCGTCGGCCTGGGCGAGCAGGGCCGCTACATCCTCGCCGCGACCTTCGGCAACGTGCACGGCGTGTACAAGCCGGGCTCGGTGAAGCTGCGTCCCGAGGTGCTCAAGGAGATCCAGGACGCCGTCGGCAACAAGTACGGCAAGCAGCGCCCGTTCGACCTGGTCTTCCACGGCGGCTCGGGCTCGACGCTGGAGGAGATCCGCGAGGCGGTGTCCTACGGCGTGGTGAAGATGAACATCGACACCGACACCCAGTACGCGTTCACCCGCCCGGTGGCCGCGCACATGTTCAGCCACTACGACGGCGTCCTGAAGGTGGACGGCGAGGTCGGCAACAAGAAGCAGTACGACCCGCGCTCCTGGGGCAAGGCCGCCGAGACGAGCATGGCCGCCCGCATCGTCACCGCCTGCGAGAACCTGCTCTCCGCCGGCAAGAAGATCAAGTAGCACCGCAGGGCCGAGGAGCCCACGGGACCGAGCAGCACCACGGGCCCGAGCAGCACCACGGGCCCGAAGAGCACCGCGTGCACTCCGACGGGGTCCGGCCGCCGCCCAGGCGCCGGACCCCGTCCGCGTTCCGCCGCACGGCCTGACCGCCGCGCCACACCGCGTCCCGGCCCGGACCGGACCGGACCGGCCGCCGAAGTGGGGTGGTCGGGGCCGTTCGGCGGCGGACGTGCCCGGATAGGCTCGGGACGTGGCTCTCCCCCGCACGTACGAGGACCAGAACTGCTCGATCGCCCGCGCTCTGGAGGTCGTCGGCGACCGGTGGACGCTGCTGGTGATCCGCAGCGCGTTCGAGGGGGTGCGGCGGTTCGACGACTTCCAGGAGGCCCTGGGTGTCGCGCGGAACGTCCTCACCGACCGGCTCTCCCGATTGTGCCAGGAGGGCCTGCTGCGGCGCGTCCGGTACCAGGAGCGGCCCGAGCGGTTCGAGTACCGGCTGACCCGCAAGGGCGTCGAGCTGTGGCCCGCGATGATGACGCTGCTGCTGTGGGGCGACCGGCACTACGCGCCGGACGGTCCGCCCGCGCTGGTCCTGCACAGGGGCTGCGGCGGCGCGCTGACCCCCCGGATGACCTGCGGTTCCTGCGGTGAGCCCCTGGGCCCGGGGGATGTGGAGGCCCGTCCCGGTCCGGGCGCCGTCCGCTCCGCCTGACACCGCCTCCTGCGACCGCTCCGCTCCAACGTCCCGCGCCTGCCCCGCCCCATAGGGTTGCTTCACGAAACTCGTTGCTGTGCAATGGGTTGTGTGAAGCAACTCACCGAGCACCCTTTGGCGGACGTTCGGATCCGGCCGTTCGGGAGCGGCGACGAGGCCCGGCTGCGGCGCATGTCGGACGAGCTGTCCCAGGGCAGCCTGTACACGCGCTTCTTCTCAGGAACGCCGCGCGTCCCCGAGCCGTACGTGAGGAAGCTCGGCCGGCTCGACCACTGGGACCGGGACGCCCTGGTCGCGCTCCACGGCGACGCGATGGTCGGGATCGCCGAATACGCCCGCGTGCCGTCCCGTCCGGACGAGGCGGAGGTGGCCGTCCTCGTGGCGGACGCGTGGCAGCGGCACGGTCTGGGCGGCCTGCTCACCCGCCTGCTGCTGCCGCTGGCCGCCCGGCGCGGGGTGACCGGTTTCCGGGCGGAGGTCTGCAGCACCAACACGGGCGCCATCGAGCTGATCCGGCACGGCTGGCCGTCGGCGCACACCGTCCACGACGGCGGAACGTCGACCTTCCATCTCTCCGCCCGGTGACAACGCCGAGCAGGTGCCCGGAGCAGCGCGAAGCGGCATGTGAAACAGCGCGCGAAGCGGCATGTGAAGCAGCGCGAAGCCGCTCGCGAAGCCGCGCGCGTCGCCCCGTCCCGCAGCGTTCCGACGTCGTCAGAGGGGGTCCGACCCGAACCTCGACGGGAAGGTGACCCGGGTTGTTGGGGCGCGGGCGTTCCCACCTACGATGACCGGCATGACCCAGAACCTGCTCGGCGGGCCGGCACCGACCGAACTCCCGGACGTACCCGAGGCGCGTGAGGCCCTGGAGAACGGCGTCGATCCGTTCGAGGTGGCCGCGCGCCATCCCGAGTTCCCCGGCGCGTGGGCCGAGCTGGCCGACCGCGCGTTCGCGCGCGGCGGGGTGATCGACTCGTACGCGTACGCGCGCACCGGCTACCACCGCGGCCTGGACCAGCTGCGCCGGTCGGGCTGGAAGGGCCACGGCCCGGTTCCCTGGGAGCACGAGCCGAACCGCGGGTTCCTGCGCTGCCTGCACGCGCTCGCCCGCGCCGCAGCGGCGATCGGCGAGGACAACGAGGCCGAGCGCTGCCGCACCTTCCTGCGCGACAGCAGCGAGACGGCGGCGAAGGTCCTGGCGGAGAACGGAAAGTAAATCCCGGTTGACCCGTCCCACCAGGCTTTTCAGCCCCCTGCGCCACGACGTGCGGTTTCTTCGGCTCCCCGCTGCGGGTACGATTTGATCGCAAGAGGCCCCTTCGCGCTTGCGATCAGGGGCCTTCGTCGTGGGAAGGATAAGTGGCATGCCGGCCATCGTTCTTGTCGGAGCCCAGTGGGGAGATGAGGGCAAGGGCAAGGCCACCGACCTGCTGGGCGGCGACGTCGACTACGTCGTCCGCTACCAGGGTGGCAACAACGCCGGCCACACGGTGGTCATCGGCGACAAGAGCTACGCCCTGCACCTGCTCCCGTCCGGAATCCTGTCGGACGACGTGGTGCCCGTCATCGGCAACGGCGTGGTGATCGACCCGGCCGTACTGCTCCAGGAGATCGACGGCCTGGCGGACCGCGGCGTCTCGGCCGACCGCCTGCTGATCTCGGCGAACGCGCACCTGATCATGCCCCACCACCGGGCCCTCGACAAGGTCACCGAGCGGTACCTGGGCAAGGCCCGGATCGGGACCACCGGCCGCGGCATCGGCCCGGCGTACGCCGACAAGATCAACCGGATGGGCATCCGGGTGCAGGACCTGTTCGACCCGAACATCCTCACCCAGAAGCTCGACCTGTCGCTGCGCGAGAAGAACCAGGTCCTGACCAAGGTCTACAACCGGCGGCGGATCGAGACCGGCCCGATCGTCCAGGAGTACCTGGCCTACGGCGAGCGGCTGCGCCCGTACGTCGCCGACACCACGCTGGTGCTGAACAAGGCGCTGGACGACGGCAAGGTCGTGCTGCTGGAGGGCGCGCAGGGCACGCTCCTCGACATCGACCACGGCACCTACCCGTTCGTCACCTCGTCCAGCCCGACGGCGGGCGGCGCGTGCGCGGGCTCCGGGATCGGCCCCACGAAGATCACCAAGGTGATCGGCATCCTCAAGGCGTACACCACCCGCGTCGGCTCGGGCCCGTTCCCGACCGAGCTGCTGGACGAGTGGGGCGAGTTCCTGCGCAAGACCGGCGGCGAGTACGGCGTGACCACCGGCCGCGACCGCCGCTGCGGCTGGTTCGACGCGGTGATCGCCCGCTACGCGACCCGGGTGAACGGCATCACCGACTACTTCCTCACCAAGCTGGACGTGCTGTCCGGCCTGGAGCGGATCCCGGTGTGCGTCGCCTACGAGATCGACGGCGAGCGGGTGGACGAGCTGCCCGCGAACCAGACCGACTTCCACCACGCCAAGCCCGTCCTGGAGTACTTCGACGGCTGGCAGGAGGACATCACCGGCGCCGCGACCTTCGACGACCTGCCGAAGAACGCGCAGGCGTACGTGCGGGCGCTGGAGGAGCTCTCGGGCGCCCAGATCTCCGCGATCGGCGTGGGCCCGGGCCGCGACCAGACGCTGCAGCTCCGCTCGCTGGTCTCCTGACTCCGTTCCGGTCGCCTCCGCGGGGGCGGAGGCGACCGGGGTCCGGATTCCGGGCCGCCGGGCTCCCGGAACCAACGGCCTTTCTCTAGCCCTCTGGCCCCTTCCAGGCCGGATGACCGTCTCGCAGCCGTATGACCGTCTTTGAATGGATGGCCGCGAGCCGTTCAGCCGTATATCACCGATCGTCCATCGCGGGCCAGGGGCCGCCCGGTAGGTTTCGGTCGTGACCTATTTCGGGGGGACCGTGGAGATCCACGGCCATCGGGGCGCGCGCGGCCTCCGTCCGGAGAACACCCTTCCCGGGTTCGCGCACGCGCTGGAGCTGGGCGTCCACGCGATCGAGTTCGACGTCGGCATGACCGCGGACGGCGTGGTCGTCTGCAACCACGACCAGATGCTGTCGCCCGGAAACCTCGCCGACACCGCCCCGGCCGTGCCGGGCGACCCGCTGTTCCCGTACGTGGGGCGCGCCCTGCGCGAGCTGACGTACGAGCAGGTCAGGACGGTGGACGCGGGGATCCGGACGCCGCTGGCCTTCGCCGCGACGCAGCGGCCGGTGCCCGGCACGCCGCTGCCGACGCTGGACGAGGCGTGCACGCTGCTCGGTGCCGTTCCGGACGTCCGGCTCGCGGTCGAGCTGAAGACCGATCCCGGCTGGACGGCCCGCGCGGTCGACCGCTTCACGGCCGCCGTGGCGGAGGTTCTGGACGCGCACGATCTGCTGCCCCGGTCGCGGCTGCTGGCGTTCGACTGGCGGGTGCTCGCGGCGTCCGCCCGGTACGCGCCGGGCGCCGGACGCGTCGCGCTGCTCGAACGCAAGACGCTGCTCCCGGGCACCCGCTGGCTGGCGGGCCTGCCGCCGGAGGACCCGGTGGGCGTCGCGCTCGCGGCGGGCGCGACCGTGCTCTCCCCCGAACACGACCTCGTCACGTCCGCGCTGGTCGAGGACGCGCAGGCGCTCGGCCTGCCGGTCTGCACGTGGACCGTGAACGACCCGATCGACATGGGCCGCCTCACCGACCTCGGCGTGGACGCGATCGTCACCGACCACCCGGACCGGCTGCGCGCGGTGCTGCGCGCCCGGGGCCTCCCGGTCCCCGCGCCCGCGCTGCTGCCCGTCTGAGACCCCGTCCCGGGACGGGACGGGACGGGACGGTGGTCAGAGCCAGCCGTTGCGGCGGAAGCCCCGGTAGAGGCCGAAACAGATCGCCGCGATCAGGCTGATGATCATGAAGTAGCCGTACCGCCACTCCAGTTCGGGCATGTGCTTGAAGTTCATGCCGTAGATGCCGGCGATGGCGGTCGGCACCATGAAGATCGCACCCCAGGCGGAGATCTTCCGCATGTCCTGGTTGTCGGCGACCGTCACCTGGGTCATGTGCGCCTGCAGGATCGGGTTCAGCAGTTCGTCGAAGGACTCGACCTGCTCGCGGACGCGGGTCAGGTGGTCCTCCACGTCGCGCAGGTACTCCCTGATCTCGGTCGGTACGAACCGCCGGCCGGACAGGCTGCGCACCGGCCCCGCGAGCGGCCCGACGGCCCGCTTGAGCTGGATCACCTCGCGCTTGAGCCGGTAGATGCGGCGCGACTCGTCGGTGCGCTCGGGCGAGAAGACGGCCTCCTCGACCTCGTCCACGTCCTCCTGGATGGCGTCGGCGACGGCGGTGTAGCCGTCCACGACGTGGTCGGTGACGGCGTGCACGACCGCCGCCGGCCCCTGGGCGAGCCGCCCGGCGTTGGCCTCCAGCCGGCGCCGCACCATGCCGAGGCCGCCGTGCTCGCCGTGCCGGACGGTCACCACGAAGTCGGTGCCGACGAAGACCATGATCTCGCCGGTCTCGACGACCTCGCCGTCCTCGGGGTCGCGCTCGACGTACCCGACGGTCTTCATCACCAGGAAGTGGACGTCGTCGTAACGTTCCAGCTTGGGCCGCTGGTGGGCGTGGATCGCGTCCTCGACGGCGAGCGGGTGCAGCCCGAAGACCTCGGCGATCTCCTGGAGTTCGGCGGCCGACGGCTCGTGCAGGCCGACCCAGACGAAGCCGGGGCTCTCCTCACCCGCGTCGGGCGCGGGTTCGAGCCGTCCGTCCCGGACGAGGCGGACGGCGTCGCCCACCGAGTCGGTGCACACCCGGTGCCCGTCGATGTAGGCGGCCCAGTCGATCACCGCGCTGTCCCGGGCGCAGCGCGCGGGAGCGGACGCCTGGACGCGTCCGCGCGGCTTGAACAGGGACATCGTCGCCCGCGTGGGGCGTACCCGAGTCATGGCCATGAGGTGCTCCTAACCCCCGGCCACACGCGCAGGCGCGCTCGACCCGTCCTAGAGGAGCGGGGAGCGCGGGGAGGGCGCGGCCGGACGCCTCGAAGAGGCAGTCGGACGAACAGTCCAGCTCGGACTGTGAGGGTTCTCCGGCGTACTGCACGTATCGCCAGGACTCATCCCGACCACCTCCTTCCGGACGTGAGGCCACAACCTCTGTAGGCTACCAGCGACATTTAAGACGCGGCGGACAACAGCGAGGTTGACACGGCCGCATGTCACTTCCGTCACACCCGGTGACGCCCCTCACAGCGGACCCTTCCCGCAAGCCCCTCCCGCACACCCCGCCGTGCGCCGCGCCGTCGGCGTTCCCCGCGGGGTCCCCGACCGTTAGGCTCCTGCGACGTGCGAGTACTCGTCCTTGGATCGGGGGGCCGCGAGCACGCGCTCGCCCGCGCCCTGCAACGCGACCCGTCCGTGACCGCCCTGCACTGCGCGCCCGGCAACCCCGGGACGGCGGAGATCGCCTCCAACCACGCGATCGACATGCTGAACCCGACCGCCGTGGTGGAGCTGGCGCAGCGGCTCGCGACCGACCTGGTGGTGATCGGCCCCGAGGCCCCGCTGGTCGCGGGCGTCGCCGACGCGCTCCGCGAGGCCGGGCTGACCTGCTTCGGGCCGGACCAGGCCGCCGCGCGCATCGAAGGCTCCAAGGCGTTCGCCAAGGAGATCATGGAGGCGGCCGGGGTGCCGACCGCCCGCGCCCGCGTGTGCGAGAGCGACGGCGAGGTCCGGGACGCGCTCGCCGAGTTCGGCGCGCCCTACGTGGTCAAGGACGACGGCCTCGCCGCCGGCAAGGGCGTCGTGGTGACCGACGACCTCGACGCGGCCGTGGCGCACGCCGCCGCCTGCGGGCGGGTCGTCATCGAGGAGTACCTCGACGGCCCGGAGGTGTCGCTGTTCGCGCTCTGCGACGGGCAGGACGCCGTCCCGCTCGTCCCGGCGCAGGACTTCAAGCGCGCCTACGACGGCGACGCCGGGCCCAACACCGGTGGCATGGGCGCCTACACGCCGCTGCCCTGGGCTCCGCCCGGCCTGGTGGACGAGGTCATGGAGACCGTCATCCGGCCGACGGTCGCCGAGCTGCGCCGCCGCGAGACGCCGTACGTCGGCGTCCTGTACGCGGGCCTGGCGCTCACCTCGCGCGGCGTCCGGGTGATCGAGTTCAACGCGCGGTTCGGCGACCCGGAGACCCAGGTCGTGCTGGACCGGCTGGCCACCCCGCTCGCGGGCCTGCTCCAGGCGTGCGCGCTCGGCGGCCTGGCGGAGGACCACAAGCTCACGTGGCGTCCCGGCGCGGCCGTCACGGTCGTCGTCGCGGCCGAGGACTACCCCGCGGCCCCGGTGAAGGGCGACGAGATCACCGGCCTGGACGAGGCGAACGCCGTCCCGGACGCCTACGTCCTGCACGCGGGCACCGCGTGGGACGCCGACGGGCGCCTGGTCTCGGCGGGCGGACGGGTCCTCAACGTCGTCGGCAGCGGCGCCGACCAGGCCGCCGCCCGCGCCGCCGCCTACGAGGCCGTGGCCAGGATCCGGCTGCGCGGGTCCCACCACCGCACCGACATCGCCGGATAACCGGCGACACGGGGCTCCCAGGGGTGTCGTGCCGCCGCGGAAGGCGGCACAATGCCTGATTACTTCATTACACCCCTGGGGAGAGGCCGCTGATGGCGGTGCGGGACGTGGCGTCCGAGCCGGAGGAGTACCGGGTCACGACGCTGGAGCTGTTCTTCGACCTGGTGTTCGTGTTCGCGGTCACCCAGCTGACCGGCGTGCTCTCGCACGACATGACCCCGCGCGGGCTGGCCGAGGTCGTGCTGATGTTCGGCGTCCTGTGGTGGATGTACGCGGGGTACGCCTGGCTGACCAACATGACCCCGCCGACGACGGTCGGGCGGCGGCTGCTGGTGCTGACCGGGATGGCCGGCTTCTTCATGATCGCGCTGGCCACGCCCGGCGGGTTCGGGACCGGCGGCGTCGTGTGGGGGCTCGGGTACCTGGTCCTGGTGCTCGCGCACGTCGTGCTGTTCGCGCAGAGCAACAAGCACATCCTGCGCGTCCTGCCCGCCAACCTGCTCGCCGCGCTCCTGATCATCGCGGCCGGGACGCTCGGCCGCGGCGTGCCCGTCTACGTCCTGTGGACGGTGGCCATGATCGTGCCGATCGTGCAGCCGTACATCGTCCCGCCGGGCGGGCGCTTCGACATCCGGCCGGCGCACATCGTGGAGCGGCACGGCCTGCTCGTCATGATCACGATCGGCGAGTCGGTGGTGGCGATCGGGGTCGGCGCGGGCGACCGGGACCTCACCGCCGGGCTGATCGCGACGGTGCTGCTCGGCCTCGCCCTCGCCGCCGCCATCTGGTGGACCTACTTCTCCCGGGACGACGCGGCGGCCGAGCGCGCGCTCGCCGAGGTGGACGCGGCGACCCGCGCGAACAAGACCATGTCCGGCTACTTCTACGCGCACATCCCGCTGATCGTCGGAATCATCGTCATGGCGGCGGGCGTGAAGTACACCGTCGCGGCGGCCTGGCACCCGCTGCCGTTCCGGGCGGCGTTCGCGCTGGCCGGGGGCGCGGCGCTGTTCCTGCTGGGGGACGCCTGGTTCCGCCGGGTGGTGGGCATCGGGCCGTCCCGGATCCGGATCGCCGCCGCCGTCGCCTGCGCGGTCGGGGTGCCGCTGGCGCACCTGTCGGCGGGGGCCGGGCTGGCGGCGGTCACGGCCGTCCTCGCGGCGGCCCAGCTCGCCGAGCACGCGGCCCGCGAGCGCCGGAG
>NZ_QURH01000224.1 GCF_003428695.1 Actinomadura logoneensis | reverse complement strand
GGCGCGCGTTCGGGTCGCTGCGCGCGGCGGCGTCGGCGGGCGAGCCGCTGCTGCCGGCCCTGGCGGCGCGGGTCGAGCGGGTGCTCGGCTGCCCGGTGCTGGACGGGCTGGGCAGCACGGAGGTCGGGCACACGTTCGTGTCGAACACGGTCGAGAGGCGGCGGCGCGGGACGCTCGGCGTGCCGCTGGAGCCGTACGAGATCTCCGTCCGCAGCGAGGCGGGGCAGGGGCGGGTGGCCCGTCCGGGGGAGCCGGGCGTGCTGTACGTGCGCGGGCCGTCGGTGATGCTGGGGTACCTCGGCAAGCCGGGGCGGACGGCCGAGGTGCTGTCGGAGGACGGCTGGCTGCGCACCGGCGACCTGGTGCACGTGGACGGCGACGGGTTCGTCCACCACCACGGGCGGGTGCTCGACCAGGTCCTGGTGTCGGGGCGGCGGGTGTCGCCGCTGGAGGTCGAGCGGATCCTCGGGCAGCATCCGGGGCTGGTCGAGGTGGCGGTGGTGCCGGACGGCTCGTCCGCCGGGGGCCTGCACGCCTACGCGGTCGCGATCGGCGGCGCGGACGAGATGGCGCTGCTCGCCGAGCTTTTGGACCTGGCGCGGACGCGGCTGCCCGAGCACAAGGTGCCCGCGACGGTGAACTTCCTGGCCGAGCTGCCGCGCACGTCCACGGGGAAGATCCGCCGCTCCGCCCTGCGCCCCGACCTGCGGGGGTGAGTCGCCGCCCGGCATGCATCCGGACGGTGGGGTAAGTGGTCGCCGACTCGGCGTCCCGGGCGCTCCCTTGCTAGGGTCCTTGTTGCGAGATATATGCAACTAGGAGACGTATGCGAAAGTCAGCGCTGGTCATGGGGGTGGCGACGGCCCTGGCGGTCGCCGGTTGCGGGGGCGCCGGCGGCAGCGGCGGCAGCGGCGCCGCCAGGTCCGGCGGGACGTTCACCTACGCGATCGGGGACGAGCCGGAGACGCTGAACCCCGTCCTCCAGGACGAGCACATCGACCCGGTCACCGAGATGGTCTTCCGCGGGGTGACCCGCCACGACGCCGCCAACAGGGTGGTGCCCGGCCTGGCCGAGTCGTGGCGGGTCTCGCCCGACCGGCGGACCTACACCTTCACCCTGCGCAAGGGCCTGACCTGGCAGGACGGCAAGCCGCTCACCTCCGCGGACGTCCGGTTCACGATCGAGGAGATGAAGCGGGCCGGGGCCGAGGTCCCGCTGTCGCGCAACTTCGCGTCGGTCGCGTCCGTGGAGACCCCGGACGCGACGACCGCGACGCTCAAGCTCAGCCGCCCGTTCGCGCCGCTGCTGGACGCCATGTCGGTCGGCCTGTTGCCGCAGCACGTCCTGCAGGGCAGGAAGCTGACGGACGCCGACTTCGGGCGGCGGCCGGTCGGGGCCGGGCCGTTCCGGCTGACGACCTACAAGCCCGGCCAGTACGCCGAGCTGGTGCCGTTCGACGGGTACTACGAGGGCCGGCCGAAACTGCCGAAGATCGTCGTCAAGTACGTTCCGGACGACAGCGCGCGGCTCATCCAGCTCAAGACCGGCGAGGTGGACGCGGCGCACGTCCAGCCGCAGCAGGTCGCGCAGGTCGGGAAGGTCAAGCGGGTGAGGGTCGAGACCTACCCGACCGCCGACTACCGCGCGCTGATGCTGAACTTCCGCAAGCCGGTGTTCGCCGACCGGAAGGTGCGGCAGGCGATGAACTTCGCGGTCGACCGCGACGCGATCGTCAGCAGCGTCCTCAAGGGGCAGGGCAGCCCCGCGACCGGACCGCTGGACGAGTCGCCCTACAAGTCCGAGCCCGCGCCGTTCTCCCACGACCCGGCCAAGGTCGAGCAGCTGATGACGTCCGCCGGATACGCCAAGGACGGGCAGGGCCTCTGGGCCAAGGACGGCAAGACGGTGGCCTTCGAGCTGACCACGTTCGCCGAGGACTCCGCGCGCGTCGCGATCCTCAACGTGTCGGCGACCCAGCTCAAGCAGGCCGGATTCGACGTCCGGCCCAACCCGCGCCCGCGCGACTGGGTGCGCAAGCACTGGGGCGACCTGGACGCGTTCGTCGTCGGCTGGGGCACCCCCTACGACCCGGACTCCTCGGTCTACGGCCCGTTCTCGTCCAGCGAGGCGCTCGCCAAGGGCGGATCCAACTACGGCTCCTACAGCAACCCGGACGTGGACCGGGCGCTGGCCCGGGGCCGCGACACCGACGACCCGGCCGTCCGGAAGGCCGCCTACACCGACCTGCAGAAGGCGCTCGCCGAGGACCCGCCGTTCGTCTGGATCTCCTACCTCAAGACCGACAACGCCGTCCCGACCACGCTGAAGGGGCCGCAGCAGCGCACGCTGGGCCACCACGGCTACGGATTCTTCTGGAACGCCGAGAAGTGGTCCTGGTCCTGAGGCGCAGGGCGGTGACGGCCCTCGCGGTCGTCGCCGCCCTGTCCGCGCTGTGCTTCGCCCTCCTGGACACCGCCCCGGGAGACCCGGCGGCGAACATCCTGGAGGCGCGGTCGGGCGGACGTCCGCCGAGCGCCGCCGCCGTCGCCGAACTCCGGCACTCCATGGGCCTCGACGACCCGCTGCCCGTCCGGTACGGACGGTGGGTCCGCGACGCCATGCACGGGGACTTCGGCACGTCCTACAAGACGGGCCGCCCGGTGTCGGAAGTGCTCGCGGACACCGTCCCGTGGACGCTGCTGCTCACCGGCGCGGCCGTCCTGGTCAGCGTCGTCGGAGCGGTCGCGGTCGGCCTCGCCGCCGCGCTCACCCGCCGCGCCTGGCTGCGGCGCGGCATCGAGACCGCGCTGTTCGCCGTCGGCGGCATGCCCGGTTTCGTCGTGGCGCTGCTGCTGCTCTGGATCTTCTCCGCGTGGCTGGGCTGGCTGCCGTCCGGCGGGGTGTCCCAGCCCGGCCGCCCGGTCACCGCCGGCGTGCTGCTGCCGCACCTGGTGCTGCCCGCGCTGGCGCTCGCGTTCGGCCACCACTTCGGCGCGTACGCCCGGCTCGTCGAGACCGGCGTCGGACGGCTCCGGACCGCCCCGCACGTCGACAACGCCCGCGCGCGCGGCCTCCCCGGACGCGTCGTCGTGCCGCGCCACCTGCTGCGTCCGGGCCTGGTCCCGTTCGCGGCCCGGCTCGGCGTGGGCGTCGGCGGCCTGGTCGCGGGCGCGTACGCCACCGAACTGATCTTCTCCTGGCCCGGCGTCGGACGGCAGGCCATCCTCGCCGCGCAGAGCCAGGACTACCCCGTCCTCACGGCGATCGTCCTGGTCACCGGCCTGATCGTGGTCGCGGCCAACCTCCTCGGCGACCTCGCCGTCGCCTGGCTCGACCCGCGCGTGAAGCTGGAGCCCGCCCATGCGCACTGACCTCACCGATGCGCGGGCCGGTGCCGGTCCCGGCGCCGGTGCCGGTGTCGATGCCGGTGTCGATGCCGGTGTCGATGCCGGTGCCGATGCCGGTGCCGATGCCGGTGTCGGCCCCTCGCGGCGCGGGCTGCTCGCGTTCCGGATGCCCGCCGGACGGCCCGGGATGTGGGCGGCGGGCCTCGTCCTTGCCGCGATGGCGCTGGCGGCGGTCGCCGCTCCGCTGCTGACCTCGCACGACCCGATCGCGACGGACACCGGCGCGACGGGACTGCCGCCCGGTTCGCCCGGCCATCCGCTCGGCACCGACCTGCTCGGCCGCGACCTGTGGGCGCGCCTGCTGTACGGCGCGCGGACGTCGCTGGCCGCCGGGCTGCTCGCGGGAGCGGTCACGGTCGCGGCCGGGGTGCTGCTCGGGGCCGTCGCCGCCGCGGGCCCGCGGTGGGTGTCCGCCGCGGTCTCGCGGGTCGCGGACGTCCTGCTCTCGGTGCCGATGCTGATCGTCGCGCTCGCCCTGTCCGCGCTGCTCGGACCGTCCCTCGGCACGGTCGTCGTCGCGATCGCCGCGACGAGCTGGATGCCGGTCGCGCTCACCGCCCGCGCCGAACTGCTCAGCCAGCGCGAGCGGCTGTACGTCCGCGCGGCGTACGCGCTCGGGCTCTCGCGGTGGCAGGTGCTGCGGCGGCACCTGCTGCCCGGTGCGCTGCCGCCGATCGCGTCGATCGCGGCGTTCGAGGTCGGGCACGCGATCCTCACCGAGTCCACGCTGAGCTTCCTCGGCCTCGGCGTCCCGCCGAACCGGCCGAGCTGGGGGAACCTGCTGACCGAGGCGCAGCAGCACCTGCTGACCGGCGAGTGGTACACCGTCGCGTTCCCGGCCGCGTGCGTGGTCGCGACGATCCTCGCGGTGAACGTGCTGGCCTCGGCGTTCGCGCGCGGCGAGGGGAGGGCCTGGTGAGCGACAGTTCCCTGGCGCACGGGCCTGCGGGCGGGCTTGCGGGCGACTCGGTGGGCGGGCCTGCGGGCGACTCGGTGGGCGGGCCTGCGGGCGACTCGGTGGGCGGGCCTGCGGGCGACTCTGTGGGCGGGCTTGCGGGCGACTCCGCGGGCGGGCCTGTGGGCGCCGCGCTTGTCATCAGCGGACTCACGGTGGACGTCCCCGACGGCACCGGCCCCGGACGCCGCTTCCTCGGAAGGCGGGCCGCGGCGGGTGCCGGGCGGCGGGTCGTGGACGGGCTCGACCTCGTGCTGCCGCGCGGACGCGTCGTCGCGCTGGTGGGGCCGTCCGGGAGCGGCAAGTCGCTGACCGCGCGGTCGATCGTCGGACTGCACCGTGACGGGGTGCGCGTCGGCGGCTCGATCACGCTCGACGGCGGCCCCGACCTGCTGTCGCTGTCCGGACGGGAGCTGCGGGCCGTCCGGGGGAGCCGCGTCGGCTACGCCTTCCAGGACGCGACGGCCAGCCTGAACCCGACGATCACCGTGGGCCGCCACCTCACCGAGACCCTCCGCGCCCACCGCTCCCAGGACGCGACCGGGAACGCGTTGCGGGACCGGGGGCGGGAGGCGTTGCGCCGCTGCGGACTGGACGCGGACGCCGTGTGGGACGCGCGGCCGTTCGAGCTGTCCGGCGGGCAGGCGCAGCGCGCCGCACTGGCGCTCGCGACCGTCCTCGGCCCGGACGTGCTGGTCGCCGACGAGGTGACCACCGCGCTCGACCCGGTGACGCAGGCGGAGGTGCTGGACGCCGTCCGCGCCCAGGCCCGCGACGAGGGCCGCGCCGTCCTGCTGATCACGCACGACCTCGCCGTCGCGGGCCGCTGGGCGGACGAGATCGCCGTCATCACCGGTGGACGCGTCGTCGAGCACGGCCCGTCCGGGACCGTCCTCGCCGACCCCGAGCACACCTTCACCCGCTCCCTGGTCGCCGCCGCCCGCCTGGAACCACCGCCGCGTCCACCGCTCGCGGACCGCTCGGTGTCGGACGCGGGAGGGACGGCGCGAGGCGCGGACCGGGACGCGTCAGGCGCGGACGCGGACGTGTCAGGCGCGGACGCGGACGTTCCTGATACCCACGCAGGCGGAGGCGGAGAGGGAGCCGCGGCGTTGTCGCTGCGCGGAGTGCGGCGCGTGCTGGGCGGCCACGGGCGCGGGCGGACGACGGTCGCGCTCGACGGGATCGACCTCGACGTCCGGGAGGGGGAGGCCGTCGCGGTCGTCGGACGGAGCGGGTCCGGGAAGTCCACGCTGGTCGGCGTGCTCGCGGCCCTGGACCGTCCCCAGGACGGGAGCGTCGTCGCGGACGGTCGCGACGTGTGGTCCCTGCGCGACGGCGAGCGGCGTGCCCTGCGCCGCCGCACGGGCCTGGTCTTCCAGGACGCCCTCGCCTCCTTCGACCCTCGGCACACCGTCCGCCGGGTGGTCGCGGAGGCCGCCGAAGCCGCCGACGGCACGGCCGTGGACGGGGACGTGGAGGCGCTGCTCACCCGGGTCGGACTCGATCCCGGGCTCGCGGACCGGCGTCCGGCGACGCTGTCGGGCGGGGAGCGGCAGCGGGTCGCGCTCGCGCGGGCCCTGGCGTCCCGGCCGCGCGTGCTGCTGGCGGACGAGCCGACGACCGGCCTCGACGTGCTCACCCAGGCGCACGTCCTCGCGCTGCTCGACGAACTGCGCCGGGACGAGGGCCTCGCGATCGTGTTCGTGACGCACGACCTGCGGGTGGCGCGGCGGGTGGCGGACCGCGTCGTCGTCCTTGCGGACGGACGCGTCGTGGACGACCTGCCGGCCACCGCTCTCGACCTGGCCGAGGCCGCCGCACGTCCTTGCGGACGGACGCGTCGTGGACGACCTGCCGGCCACCGCTCTCGACCTGGCCGAGGCCGCCGCACTCGACGCGGCCGGGGCTGCCGCATTCGACGCGGCCGGGGCTGCCGCATTCGACGCGGCCGGGGCTGCCGCATTCGACGCGGCCGGGGCTGCCGCATTCGACGCGGCCGACGCCCCTGCGCTCGGCTCGGCCGACGCCATCGCCGCGACGGCGGCGGAGACGGCCGCCCTCCTGGCGGCCACACCCGTCCTCCACCAGCCCGCGCACTAGACGAGTCGGCCGCCCTGCCGGCGGCCACACCGATCCTTGACCAGCCAGCGCACTAAGCGTCCGCCGAAACGACTCCGGCGGGCGCTTCGGCGACCGTCCGCCCAAGCGCCCGCCGGCTGATCGTCAAGCGGCCTGGTGCCCCCTGACCTCACGCGGACTTCTCGGAGAGCCCCCGGACGGTGCCGGTAGGGGAGTCGGGCGGCGGAGGAGGTGGGTCAGGCGTTGCCGCCGATGGCCTCGATGGCGGCGACGAGGGGCTTGAGTTCCGGGAGGTCGGCGGCCCCGGCGAGGGCGGACTCCAGCGCCGCGTTGTGGGTCGGGGTGGCGCGGAGCATGAGGGCGCGGCCCTCGTCGGTGGCCTGGGCGCAGATGCCGCGCCGGTCCTCGGTGGAGAGGGCGCGCGTGACCAGGCCGCGCTCCTCCAGGCGGGCGACCAGCCGGGTGGTGGCGCTCTGGCTGAGGACGAGGACGTCCGCGAGCTGCTGCATGCGGATGTTCCCCGTCCCGGGCTTGGACAGGTGGTGCAGGGCGCAGAACTCGTTCACCGCGAGGCCGTGCTCCCGCTGCAGCGCACGCTCGATCTCGTCCTCGATACGGGCGTGCAGCGCGGCCAGCGTCCGCCAGCCCCCGGCGCGCATCTGGGCGTCGTGTGACATGGCTCACCCCTCTCCCGGTTGACGGGCTTTACTTGCACACGCATATAGTCGGCGTGTGCAAATAACCAGCGCGTGCAACTAATGCTTCCGCGTGTTACCTGCGTACGCCACCAAGTCTAACCGGAAGGATCCCCATGCCTCTCGCCCTGCTGGCCCTCGCCATCAGCGCCTTCGGCATCGGCACCACCGAGTTCTCCCCGAACGGGCTGCTGCCCGACCTGGCCCGCGACTTCCACACGTCGATCCCCACCGCCGCCCTGCTGGTCTCCGGGTACGCGTTCGGCGTCGTCGTCGGCGCGCCGCTGCTCACCGCGCTCGGCGCGCGGCTGCCGCGCAAGGGCATGCTGCTCGCGCTGATGGGCCTGTTCATCGCCGGGAACGTGCTGTCGGCCACCGCGCCGTCCTACGGCGTGCTCATGGTGGGCCGGATCCTCGCCGCCTTCTCCCACGGCGCCTACTTCGGGGTCGGGGCCGTCGTCGCCGCCGACCTGGTCAAGCCCGAGAAGCGGGCCGGGGCGATCGCCCTCATGTTCAGCGGACTCACCATCGCCAACGTCCTCGGCGTCCCGGCGGGGGCGTGGCTCGGCCAGCAGTACGGCTGGCGCTCCACGTTCTGGGCGATCGCGGTGGTCGGCGTGATCGGCCTGGTGGGGGTCGCCGCGCTCGTCCCGCGGACGCCCCGCCCGGAGACCGGGCTGCGCCGCGAGCTGGCCGCCTTCCGCAACCCGCAGGTCTGGCTCGCGCTCGGCATGGCCGTGCTCGGCTGGGCGCCGGTCTTCACCGTCTACACCTACATCTCCGCCACCATGACCGACGTCGCCGGGTTCGGCGAGGGCGCGGTGCCCGTCGTGATGATCCTGTTCGGGGTCGGCGTCTTCGCCGGCAACCTGCTGGGCGGACGGCTCGCCGACCGCGCCCTGATGCCCGCGCTGTACGGGACGATCGGCGTGACGGCCCTGCTGACCTTCCTGTTCATCCCGGCGGCGCACGACCGGGCGACGCTGATCGTCGGGATCCTGCTGCTCGGCGCGGCCGGGTTCGCGACGGTCGCGCCGCTCCAGCTCCGCGTGCTGGACGTCGCCAAGGGCGCGCCGACGCTGGCGTCCGCCGCCAACATCGCGGCGTTCAACCTCGGCAACACGATCGGCCCGTTCCTCGCGGGCCTCACGATCAACGCCGGGTTCGGCTACACCTCGACGGGATGGGTCGGCGGACTGCTCGGCGTCGGCGGGTTCGGCCTGGTCGTCGCGTCCAGCCTCCTGGCCCGCCGGACGGCGGCCCGCGAGGAGCACGGCACTGCGGACTCCGTCCGCGCCGGAGCCCCCGAACACCAGCCCGCCTGACCCTCGCGACGGCCCGGCCCGGCCCGCTTCTCACGTCGCCGGGCCGGGCCTCCCGGCTGTGCCGGGGGACGTGCGGCCCTTCCGGGGACGTGCGGTCGTTCCGGGGACATGCGGTCGTTCCGGGATCGCGCGGCCGTTCCGGGGAGTCGTGGGAGCGACCCGAGAGGGCGTCTCACCAGTCAAAACCCACTCGCCGGACTATTCGGGCGAAGCGTACTCTCGCGCCATGATGTCCCCCGAACGTCTGCTGGCCTTCTGCGCGATGGCCGTCGCGATCATCCTCATCCCCGGGCCGTCCGTCCTGTTCGTGGTCGGGCGCGCGCTCGCCCACGGCCGCCGGACGGCCCTCACCAGCGTCATCGGCAACGAGGTCGGCGCGCTCACGCTCTCCACCGCCGTCGCGTTCGGCGTCGGCTCGCTGGTCGCCGAGTCGGCGCTGCTGTTCAACGCGATCAAGCTGGTCGGCGCCGCCTACCTGGTCTACCTGGGCGTCCAGGCGCTGCGGCAGCGGCGCAGGCTCAGCGAGGCGCTCGCGGAGACGGACGGCGAGGGCACCGACCGGCGCGCCTTCTGGCAGGGCTTGGTCGTGGGGGTCACCAACCCGAAGACCAGCGTGTTCTTCGCCGCCGTCCTTCCCCAGTTCGTGGACCGGAGCGCGGGGCACGTCCAGGTGCAGATGGCGCTGTTCGGCGTGATCTTCTGCCTGCTCGCGCTGGTGCTGGACAGCGTGTGGGGGCTGGCCGCCGCGTCCGCCCGCACCTGGCTCGCCCGCTCCCCGCGCCGCCTGGCGATGATCGGCGGGACGGGCGGCCTGATGATGATCGGCCTCGGCGTCGGCATCGCCGCGACCGGCCGCAGGGACTGACCGCAGGGACTGACCGCAGGGACTGACCGCAGGGACTGACCGCGAAGTCCGAGCGCATCAGAACCGGCCGCGAAGACCGACCGCAAAGACCGGCGGAAGAAATCCGTACCGGACGCGGAAGCGATGTGCAGGACGCCGGGGCGGCTCCGACTCAAAGGTGAAGGCACCGGAGAGAAGGAGCACCACGATGCGGAAGCTGACCTACTTCGTCCACACCACCGTCGACGGCTTCGTCCAGGGGCCGGAGGGCGAGTTCGACTGGCCGGTCATGGGTCCGGAGCTGTCGGACTACTCGTTCGAGCTGAACGAGGAGAACGACATCACCCTGTACGGCCGGGTGACCTGGGAGATGATGGTGTCGTGGTGGCCGGACGCCGAGTCCAGGACGGACCACCCGCACGTCGTCCGGTACGCGCCGGTCTGGCGCGGGTCCCGCAAGATGGTCGTCTCCCGGACGCTCCAGGACGCCGAGTGGGCCGAGAGGGTCATCGGGTCCGACCTCGGCGCGCAGGTCCGCGAGCTGAAGGAGCAGGACGGCCGGGGCCTGCTCCTCATGGGCGGCGCTCGGGCCGCGACCTCGCTGGCGCGCCTCGGCCTGCTCGACGAGGTGCGGGTCGCCGTCCACCCGGTCGTCCTCGGCGGGGGGACGTCCCTGTTCCCCGGCCTGGACCGGCGGCTCGGCCTGCGCCTGCTGGAGACCCGCACCTTCGACGAGGGCGTCGTCATGCACCGCTACGCAGCGGCCTCCTGACCGGCGGCGGGCCGTCCGCGCCGGCCGCCGGGGGACGGCCCCGGTCCCGGTCCCGCTCACGGTCCCGGACGAGCAGCAGGACGCTCACGGCGGCCACCAGCGCCAACGTCCCCGCCGTCGCGTACGCGGCGGACAGTCCGGCGGCGAACCCGGCCGCGTCGTGCGAGACCGCCGGGTCGCCGGGCACCGCCGAGCGGAACACCGCGCCGAGCACCGCGACGCCGAGCGCGTACCCGAGCTGCCGCAGCGCGCCGACCGCCCCGGCCGCCATCCCGCCGCGCTCCGCGGGGACGGCCGCGACCCCCGCCGCCGTCACGTTCGGCAGCGCCAGCCCGGCCCCGAGCCCGGTCAGGACCAGCCCCGGCACGAGCGCCGTCCAGCCCGACCCCGCCGTGAGGAACGCCTGCGCGAAGCCGCCGGCACCGATCAGGGCGAGCCCGCCGCCGACCGTCCAGCGGGCCGGGACGCCGTGCAGCAGCCGTCCGGCCAGCAGAGACGTCACGAACGACACCGCCGGCAGCGGCAGGATCACCAGGCCCGCCTCCATCGGGGACAGGCCGAGCACCGCCCGCAGCCACAGCGAGGTGTCGATCAACGCCGCGAACGCCGTCCCCGACATCGCCAGCGAACCGATCATCACCCCGGCGAACGCCGGCCGCCGGAGCAGCCCCAGGTCGAGCGTCGGAGAGGCGGCACGCCGCTGGACGGCCGCGAAGGCCGCGAACGCCACCACCGAGACCGCGACCGACGTCCACAGCTCGCCGCCGCCGCGCGTCAGCCCGAAGGTGAGCGCGCCGGCCGCGACCGCGAACAGCGCGATCCCGGGGACGTCCAGCCGGCGCGCGTCCGGATCGCGGGACTCGCGTACCTTCCGCAGCGTCACCGCGACCGCGACGGCGCTGACCGGGAGGTTCACCAGGAAGATCCACCGCCAGCCGAGATGCTGCGTGAGCAGCCCGCCGAGGATCGGCCCGATCCCGGACGCGGCCCCGCTCACCGCTCCCCACACGCCGAACGCCGTTCCGCGGTCGCGTCCCTCGTAGGACGCGGCGATCAGCGCCACCGTCGTCGCGAACATCGCCGCCGCGCCCACGCCCTGCGCCGCGCGCGCCGCGACCAGCGTTGCTGCGTCCGGCGCGAGGCCGCAGACCAGCGAGGACGCCGCGAACGCCACCAGCCCGCCCACGTACAGCCGCCGCCGTCCGATCCGGTCGGCGAGCGTCCCCGCGCCCATCAGCAGCGCCGCGAGCGCGAGCGCGTAGACGTCCATCACCCACTGCAGCGCCCCGAAATCCGCGCCGAGGCCGCGCGCCATGTCGGGCAGCGCCACCGTCACGATGTTCACGTCCACCAGCAGCATGAACGTGCCGAGGCACACGGCCGTCAGCGGTCCCCACCTGCCCATGTCCGGATCCTTCCGAGTCGTTCCGTCGATCACGGGGCGACTCTCGTCCGCCCTCCGGCGCGCCACCAGGCAAGGGCGGGGAAATGAGCGGATCTCGACATCTCCTACCCTGAGTCGGTGGATATCGACGATCTCGACCGGCAGGTCATCCATGCGCTGCAACTCGACGGCCGCGCGCCGTTCAACCGGATCGCCGAGGTCCTCGGCGTCTCCGACCAGACCGTCGCCCGCCGCTACCGCCGCCTGCGCTCGGCGGACCTGCTGCGCGTCGTCGCCGTCCCGCCCGCCGGGTACCTCGCCCACGGCCGCTGGCTACTCCGCCTGCGCTGCGCCCCCGGAGCCGCCCCGCCCGTGGCCGAGGCGCTGGCCCGCCGCACCGACACGGCCTGGGTCCAGCTCGTGTCCGGCGGGACGGAGGTGCAGTGCATCACCCGCGCCGCGACCCCGGACGACGCCGAACGGCTCCTCCTGGACAAGCTCCCGCGCACCAGCCGCGTCGTGGACGTCGCGGCGCACTCGGTCCTGCACGTCTTCTACGGCTCGCCCAGCCCGATCCGCCTCCTGGACGCCCTGACCCGGGAACAGGCCGCCGCGCTCGGCCCGCAGCCCGAGTTCGCCGCCGACCCGTCCGACATCCCGCAGTGCTCCCCGGACGACCGCCCCCTCCTGGACGTCCTGGCCCGCGACGGACGCACCGCCCTCCCCGACCTCGCCGCCGCGACAGGCTGGTCCGCGTCCACCGTCCGCCGCCGCGTCGACCACCTGCGCTCGCTCGGCGCGCTTCACTTCTACGCCGAGTTCGACCCGCGGCTCGTCGGCCTCGGCCACGGCGCCCGGCTGTGGATGACGGCCGCCCCGGCCGACCTCGACGCCGCCGGACGGGCCCTCGCGTCCCACCCCGAGGTCGTGTTCGCCGCCGCCACCACCGGCGCGACCAACCTGGCCGCCAGCGTCCTGTGCCGCGACGCCCACGACCTCTACCGCTACCTCACCGACCGCGCCGCCGCGCTCCCCGGCGTGGCCCGCATCGAGACGACCCCGATCATCCGCGACGTCAAACGCCTGGGCCGCGTCCTGCCGCGAGCCTGAGCACGTCCCCGCCGCTGAGCACGTCCCCGCCGCTGAGCACGTCCCCGCCGTTGAGTACGTCTCTGAGTACGCGGACGGTGGGAGAAGGGCGGCCGGTGGGGAATCGTGGGGGCATGACCCCCGCGACCGACCACCGCGTCACCCACTCCGGCCGGACCCTCACCGCGGCCCGCGTGCTGCTGGCCCTTCAGGCCGTGCTCCTGGCCGTCCCCGCCGGAATCCTGCTGGTCGAGGGCTCGAAGGGCACGCAGTCCTCGGACGAGCTGACGGCCGGCCTCGCACCGCTCATCGTGGTCTTCGGGCTCGTCGTCGCGGCGTTCGCCGCGGCCGTCGCGGCCTGCTCCTGGAAGCTCACGGCCGGGCGGGGCGTCCGGATCGCGACGGTCGTGCTGGAGGTGCTCATCGCGCTGCTCTGCCTGCCGCAGAGCGTGGTCGCCCCGGAGGACCCGGTCCCGTTCGGCTTCCCCGCGATGGCCGTCCTCGCCGCGGCCATCGCGGTCCTGGTGGGCCGGAACGTCAGCGGTCGACGGTGACGACGATCTTGCCGACCTGGTTGTTCGCGGCCATGTGGCGGTGCGCCTCGACGATCTCCGCCAGCTCGAACGTCCGGTCCACGACGGGACGGAACGCGCCCGTCCGCAGGCCCGAGTTCACATAGGCGGCGGCCCGCCGCATCCGCTCCGGGTCGTGGGACGTCTCACGCATCGTGAACGTCCGCATGTTCACCGGCGGCATCCCCAGGTCGAACCCGGGGAACGGCGTCGGCTGCCCGCTGAGCATCCCGTACTCGATCAGCATCCCGTCCGCCGCGACGACCTTCATCAGGTCGAGGACGCCCGGCCCCGCGACGGCGTCGAAGACGAACTCCGCGCCCCGCCCGTCGGTCAGCTCGCGGACGCGCTCCACCATGTCCTCGGTGTCGGTCACGACGACATGCGCGGCGCCGTGCTTGAGCAGCGCCTCCTTCTTGCTCTCGCCGCGCGTCAGGGCGATCGCGGTCGCGCCCGTCCGCTCGGCGACCTGCAATGCCGCGAGCCCCACACTGCTGGACGCGGCGTTCAGCACGACCGTGTCCCCGGGACGCATCCGCCCGACCTCCACCAGCCCGCCGTACGCGGTCACGTAGGGCATCCACACCGCCGCGCCGTCGATCGCGCTCACGTACTCGGGCCGGTGCAGCACCGCATGGGCGGGCACGATCGCCTGCTCGGCGTAGATCCCGTAGTCGTTCTGGGAGAACGCGGGCACCGTGCTGATCGCGTCGCCGACCTCGAACCCGTCGACACCCTCGCCGACGGCCTCCACCACGCCCGCCGCCTCGTATCCCAGCTTCCCGGGGAAGCTCTTCACCGGGTCGATGTACCGCCCCTCGCGGAACAGCGCCTCGGCGCGGTTGAGCCCGAAGGCGTCCACCCGGATCCGGATCTCGCCGGGCCCCGGCTCGCCGACCGCGACGTCCTCGACCCGCATGACCTCGGGGCCGCCGAGCTCGTGGAACAACACCGTCCTGGCCATCGTGGACCGTCCTTCGTTCGTCTCGTCCGTCCGACGGTGATCAGTGAACGCCTAAGTTCGATGGATGTCAAACTTCGATGGTTGTCGTACGATGGGGCCATGGACGACCGCACCCCGCCCCACCCGTCCCTCGGGGACGTGACGCTCCAGCAGATCCTCGAAGCCCTCGTCGACCCGGTGCGCCGCGGCATCGTCACCCGGCTCTGGGACTCCGACGACGCCATCAAGTGCGGCGGCTTCGACCTCACGGTCAGCAAGTCCACCGCCACCCACCACTTCAACGTCCTGCGCGAAGCGGGCCTGATCCGGCAGCACTACGCGGGCACCGCCCGCATGAACACCCTCCGCCGCGACGAGGTGGAGGAAGCCTTCCCCGGCCTCCTCGAATCCGTGGTCACCGCCGACCGCCGCGAAAGATGACCCTCCGCCTGAAGAACTCGGCCGGCGCGCTCTCCGACACGCCCGACACGCCCGGCACCCCCGCCGGACGGCTGACATCCTGACGGTGTGGCCGATGCTCGACGTCCCGAGTGGGCGGACGACTGCTGCGTGATCTGCCCGGCGCAGAAGCTCGCCCTGGGGGAGTTCGACGTCGTCGACCGCCCCGGGGCCCGCTACGGCTTCGACCGCGACCGCGGCTACCGCGTCGACATCGCCACCGGCTTCCCGGTGTGCGTGCACCCCTTCCGCGTCGGCTTGGAGCCCGGGCCCTACGCTTCCGCCGCAGCCGGCTGGCCCGACCCGGCCGCACCGCCACCCGATCCGCTGGACCCGTCCCAGGCGCCCCGCCCGTCCGGCGCACGACGTGCGGTATTCACGCCGACCCCGGAACAACTGGAACTCCCGGAGTCGGCGGACGACCTGGAAGCCTGGCTCATCGCCATCCTGCGCACGGCCCGCGCCGACGAACTGGCCTCAGCCCTGGACCAGGCGGAAACCGCCGCCGCCCAGCGCTTCAACGCCGACCAGATCGTCAAAGCACTAAGACGAGCCCTCGCCACCGAACCACACCGGTAGAACACCCACCCGAACCGAGCCCGCGCCCGCCTCTCCCGACCGCGCACCAACCAAGCACGCCGATCAGCGGCCGACGACCGTGGTGCCGCCCTTGTGAGCGCTCCGCAGAGTGCGTGCCACACATCCCGATCGAGCATGAGTACCCCACCGTCCGTACGCTCTACTGCTCGCTCACCCGGGGTCGTTCGCCGAAGACAGCGTCTGCAGCGGCGCGGGCCAGGACTGCCTGGGTGGGGCCCAGGATCCCGATCCGGTTCCAATGGAAGATCGCGTGTTCGGCGGCTACGGCGCGGATTCCGCGGGTGAGGTGGCCTTGCTCTCGCAGGTGGCGCAGTTGTTCTCCCGCACGCTGAAACGCCTGGACCCACGTGGTGGTGAGGTCGTCGCCGCGGAGGTTGCCGAGGAGAAGCTCACGGACGTTGCCAGTGAACGTCGCCCAGGTCGAGGCGGGCGGCCGGTCCGTCCGCAGAGGCGCGCGCTGGTCGGCTATCCGGGCCCAGACGTCACCTTGCTCGCCGAACTCCAGGCCGGCGGCGCGCATGAAGGCGGTGCTCAGGACGATGGACAGCTCTCGGCGGTTGTCGGTGCTGCTGCTGAGGTAGGTGAGGAGGTGGCGGCTGTCGGCGTGGAAGAGCTGGTGCGCGATGGCCATCGACGTTGTGCCGCCGAAGGCGTGGGTCTCTGGCTCGTAGATGTCGCTGGTGGCCTCGACGCCTTGGGTGAGGAGGCGGTGAACGGGCGGGCCGGTGCTGGCGTCCGCAGCGGGCAGGTAGCGGATGCGCCAGTGTCCTTTGCGGGTGAAGAACCAGGCGGCGATGAGGCCGTCTGCTTCGGCGTCCGGCAGGATCCGGCGCAGGTGGGCGACGGCCTTGAGTTCGCGCTCGCGGGCGCTGTTGCCAGGGAAGGTGAGGTTGACCTGCGTCCAGTTGGTGTCGGGCATGGTCGTCTCTCCTTGAGGGGAGTCAGCAGAGCAGGAGGCAGGCGTCCCAGGACGAGGTGACGCCTGCGGTGGCCAGGGCGACGCCCGCGGCTCCGTCGAGGAGGCCGTCCGGCTCGTCGGGGGCGGCGGTGGCGCGCTGGTGCCGCAGCAGCAAAGGTGTGAGCGGGACCGGGGTGGGAGCGTCAGCGGCGACCCGCCGGCCGGTCGCCAGGAGGCCGCCGGTGCCGTGGCAGAGTCCCCGGCCGGTGAGCCGGTCGGCTTGGCGGGGGTCGGTAAGGCACGAGGTGAACGCGGCTTCGGCGGCGCGTTGGCGGACGGGTTCGTCCAAGGCGCGGGCGGCGAGCTGCTGGGCGCGGGCGATGCCGGGGGTGCCGTAGCACCAGGATGCCCGCGTCGGTCCCCCGAGCCCGGCGCCGTCCTGCTCAAGTTGGCGGAGGGAGACGATCTCCGGCCACCACCGGCCGTTGTCGTCCCTGTGCTCCCACTGGTCCAGCCACGCGCAGATCCGGATGATCGCCGCGCGCTGCCCGTCGACTTCGACGCCGTCGAGCAAGGCGAGTGCCAGCAGAGCCAGTGGCCCGGTGATGCCATGGGCCAGCCCGTGGTTGCTGTGGCCGCCCGCAGGGCCGGGCCGGGTGCGGTTGGGGCCGGTGCGGCACCACCAACCGGGCAGACCGTGGATGGGTTCGGTGAGTCGGACCAGGTAGGCCAAGATCTCGCGGAGCAGTGCCTGGTCACCGATGCGGCGTAGGGCGACACCCAGCCCGGTCAGGCCCCGGATGAGGTCAAACTCCCCGTAGGGGGTGTGCTGACGGTGGTCGATGCGGCGATGAGCGGCCTCCAGGCGTCGCTGGGTCACCAGCGCCGTTCCTGCTGCCGCGGTGGCCTTGGCGCGGGCGAGGCCGGGATGATCGGCTGCGGCGAGGACGAACGCCAGGGCGGGTGCCCCGAAGTAGAGACTGGCACCGTCGGCGATGCTGACGCCGTCGGCGACGGCTGCCTCCAGAGCGGTGAACGCGTCCTGCCAGCAGCCGTTCTCCAAGTGGAGCAGGGCGACGCCGACGGCTCCCTCGGCAAGGTTCTGGGCTGGGTTCATGATGGCCTGCGGACCAGGGCGCTGTGGGCGGCGGCGCGGGCGAGGCGCAGGCATTCCCGCTCGGAGACGGAGTCGACGCCGATCGCGCGAGCGTGGTGCAGGTGCAGGAGGTCGGCGAGGATCTGGTCGGTGTCCAGGCCGTCCCGGTCGGCCTCGGCCCGGTAGGTCTTCAGGGCAGCGGCGAGCTCGGGTTGCGGGCCGAAGGAGTTGACGCGCGACAGCTGGGCCGGGGGCAGGCGCGGGCCGCTGCGATGCGGCACATGCTCGACGAGCCAGGCGGCGCCGTCCTCGGTGAATCCGTCGGCGATCGCGATCATCCCGGCGGCCGTGGCCGCCTGCCGGTCGCCGGCCAGGCGCTCCAGGACGGCGCGGGAGTCGGCGGCGAACACTGCTTCGGCCGCAGCCAGGGCCGTCCTGCTTCCGTGGCGGGCCTCGGGCCGGTAGGTGGCAAGGACGTAGTCGGTGAGGACGCCCTCCTTGTCCAGGTGTTCCGCCCACTCGGCGATCTTTTGGGCGACGGGGGTGAACTGGCTGGGATCGGCCAGCGGGATCCGAAACCGCACGTGAGGGGCTGGGGTGGGATAGCGCAGGAACCAGCAGCCTGCCGGGAAGTTGGGCGGTGCCCGGTGGAGTTCGGCGAGGATGGCCTCCGCTGTGCCGAAGAGTCGTGCGTCCAACCAGCGCGATCGGG
Organism: Actinomadura logoneensis; assembly: GCF_003428695.1. Classification (GTDB taxonomy): domain Bacteria; phylum Actinomycetota; class Actinomycetes; order Streptosporangiales; family Streptosporangiaceae; genus Spirillospora; species Spirillospora logoneensis. The sequence continues at coordinate 18,558 of NZ_QURH01000224.1, read as the reverse complement.
CGGGACGGTGCTGGAGCGTGATGACAGGCCGGGCCGGGCGCGGTACGGGGCGGGGGCCTGTGGCGACGAGGGTGATGAGGAATTCGGCGGGCCTGCCCGCCAGCCATCCGGGCGGCTCGGGGGCTTCGGTGAGGACGGCGCTCTTATGCCGGTCGAGCTGGTCGCGTAGGAGCACCGCCTGGGCGGGGTCGTCCAGGTCCAGGCGCAGCCGGACGTCGTCGTCACCGATCAGCACCTGGCCAGGAAGACGTCGCGACATCCGGTGCCGGTCCCAGGCACTGCGCCAACGCGCCCATGACGCGGTGCGGTCGGGCAGGTCAGCCTGGTGGATGGTCCAGCGGGCGGGATGCAGGATGGTGCGGCCCCGCCGGATCCTGGGCAGGTACGCGAGTTCGCGAGCGCGCCCCCAGTCGAACGGCGCGCACGGTGCTGTCCAGGCCGTCCAGATCTCAGCGAGGAACCGGACGATCGGCTGCTGGAGGGACGGCAGCAGCACGCTGTTCAGCAGAAGAGGCTCGACGGGGCGGCCCGTGGCGAGGGACGCCAGCCACAACCGGTCGCCGTCACCGGCGACCGCCAGGTCCTCCAGCGTGCATGCCGGGGCGGGCTGGAAGTCGCCGACGGGCAGCACGGGCAGGAGCTCGGGAGTGCGAGCGAGCGCGGCGAGCCGGGGCTCCAGAGGAGGCGCCGACAGCTGCACGGTGGTCGCGCCCGGTAGAGCGGTCGGCAGGGTGCTGTAGACGCGGCGGAACCGTTCCCGTTCAGCGCAGGTGAGCAGATGCAGGAACCGTGCCGCAGCGACTCCGGCATGGCGGGCGCCGCTTAACACCGTCAGCGTGAACGCGCCCCGATCCAGGTCGTTGAGCGTGTCGGCGGCCAGGGCGAACCGCAGCTCAGTATGAGGGATCGGAGGACGGTCGTCGTTGCCGCGCAGCGCCGCGATCAGGTCATCGTGGAGGACGATCTCGGCGCAGCCGTCCAGCGCAGAACGCTGCGCCAGGTCTGCCAACAGCGCGTCCCGGGCGGTCAGCAGCGGGAGCTCTCGACGGGTGGATCCCCGGTATCCGGCAGGGAACCCCAAGACGGTGACGACCTCGCGGAGCGGCACGGCCGCGCCCGGCCCCCACCGCTCGATGAACGCCTCGTGGTAGGCGACCCAACCCGGCAGGCGCGGTGCCACGGCCACGAGGGCGTCGGCGGCCCGGCACACCTCCTCGACGACCGGCGGGGGCAGCGTCGCCGAGCAGTCGACGCGCCGGTCCACCGAGGCGTGGCCGCCAGGTCCGGGCAGGGCGTCCGCCGGGAGGTGGTTCGCCAGATGCGCGGTGGGGTCAGTCACGGTCATGGGCGGCCGGACCGCTGACAGCAGCGCCCCGGCCTGCACCAACGCGCGACACAACTGTTCGGCCTCGCCGGTGCCATGGGCGACATGAGGGGCGACCTTGGCGGCCAGCTCGGGAAACGCGATGGGGGAGCGGGCGGTCTCCAGGGCCATCTGTACCGGTTCGGTCAGCTTGATCTCGGTGTCCCACCGGCGGCCGTCCTTGGCCCGGGCGCAGGGGACGACCCATGCCTTGCCGCGGCGATACCCGATGGCGTTGGTCACCACCTGCACGGTCCGCAGCGTCGGAAGGTCGTCCTCGGCCGCCGTGGCGCACTTGGTGATGGACCGCCCGTCGGGAAGGACGGCGTCGCGGTGCTGCTGGCCCCATCGGACCGCCGCGTGGTCGCCGAACGCGACGGGGGCGACGCCGGCGAACTGGCCGAACGGCGTCGCGCGGGTGGTCCACCTCAGCAGGTACCGGACGGTGGTCTCGACCACGCGGCGCAGGCGGCGCATGGGGAGCGCCCCTCCGGCCAGGACTCGGGTGACCTGGGTGGCGAAGGAGGGGGTCGCGCAGGTGACGGCTTCGGCGAAGCCCGGCAGCTCCCACACCTCCCGCAGCCACATCAGCCACGCGTCCGGCTGATCGCAGGTCAGGTCCGGCCAGGGCGGGACATGCAGGTCCAGGGGGTAGGCGGCGACTCTGATCAGAGCCGCCTCGGTCGCGTAGAACGTCGTAGAGGCTGGAAGGTCGCGCATCTGAGTCCACCGTTCCCGAATTCCAAGAAGGGGGCCCGGCCTTCAGCAGGCCGGGCCCCCGGGACGAACGATGCTGCTGGTGTCTGATCAGGTCAGTCTCTGCCGCCCGTGCAGGCGTTGGAGCCGGTGTTGCCCGATCCGCAGCCGTCGTCGGTGTTGGTGGCGTGGCCGCTGGCGGCGGGCCCGGCGTCGACCAGACGCACGTCCAGCTGGTAGTCGTGCTCGGTAGTGTCCATCAGGAGAGTCCCTTCTCCTCGGTGGGGGTGAAGGTCAGGACGAGGCGGCTGTGCCGCTTGTCCAGGACCGTCCCGGCCGGCAGGTCGCCGTCGGGAGTCTGTGCCGCAAACACGCGCAGCGCCGGGGACGGGCTGCTCGCCTCCACCCAGGCGCGCATGTGCTCGACCATCCGCTTGGCTGCGGCCGAGGCGTGCGGGCCGTGTGCGATCGCGCCCACGTCGAACTTCTGGCCGGTCCACAGGAGCTCCGACCGGTAGCAGAACGCGCCGGTCTCCACGGTGGCCGGTGTGCCGAACCGCCACGCCGGGGCCACGACGCCGGACTCGACGGCGGCCTCCTGCGCGGTCAGGATCACGAACTCGTCCGCCTCACCGACCAGCCGGGTCGCCAGCCACAGGTCCAGGTCCGCCAGGACCGTGCGGGGCGCCAGGCTGAACCCGGCCCATGCCTGCCGGCGGGGCTGGAGCATCAGCTCGGTGACCATCGCCGGGTCGACCTGCTGGTCCTCGTCCAGCCGAAGGTGGACCCCGTCGGCGATGTCGAGGTAGCGGACCTCGTGGGCTCCGGCGCCCTGAACGGACACGAACCCGCACTGGCGGTGGCTGTGGCTGACCAGCTCCTGGCCTGCCCGCCGCAGCGCCCACGAGCGGGTCAGTCCGAAGGTGCGCAGCGGCACCACGAGCACGCCACCGTCGGTGAGCTGCTCCCGCCACGCCGACGGGATGTCCCAGGCTCCGGCGGTGACGATGATCAGGTCGTAGCGGCGGCCCGGCTCGACCGGGTGCTCGGCGTCGGCGCACACGACCTTGACGTCGTGGTAGCCGGCCGCGGCCAGGCACGCCGAGGCGCGGTCGGTGACCTCCGGGTCGATGTCGACGGTGGTCACCGATCCGGCCGGGCCGACGAGCTCGGCCAGCAGAGAGGCGTTGTAACCGCCGGACCCGATCTCCAGCACGTGCCGGCCCTTCAGACCGTCCAGGGCGTCCACCGCCTGGCCGAGCATCTCGGCGATCAGGAACGGCGCCGAGACCGAGCTGATGCTCTCCTCACCGCGCCGCTTGGTCACGATGGCGGAGTTGGCGTACGCCTCGGGAAGCGGGGTGTTCGGCGCGTACAGCTCCCGGGGGACGGTCCGCAGCGCCGCCTCCACCGACGCAGGGAGCGTGAGGCCCTTGGCCGCCTGGTCGGCGATCAGCTGGTCGACCATGCGGTTGCGGAGGTTCGCGCTCTCCAGTGTGTCGACGGTCATGACGGCGTCCTCCCGAATCGTGGCCTGCTGCGGCCTGAGCGGCGCAGGCGGCTGCTGGTGTATCGACCGGCCATGCTGCCCGAGCGAGCCGCCGGCTCAGGCGTGAACAGTCGCTTGACTAGGTCGTTTTCTTCTAAGCCGCACGTCAGCGCGGCGTGAGGTCCCTGCTGTGCGGGGCTCCTGGGGCGGGATTGCTCCCGTCGAAGTGGCCTTGGCTGTAGTGAAAACGCTTCCGCGGTCCCGTTGAAGGGGGGAGGCTGGAGCAAAGGCTGAAAGTGCTGAAAAGTTCGGGGAGCCGCCGATGGCCGGCCGCAGCGACCGCCCGCCGAACACCGCCCTCGCCGCGCTCATCGACCAGGCGCGATGGACACCCGGGCAGCTCGCGCACGCGGTGAACCGCCTGGGCCGCGAGGCCGGACTGAAGCTGAACTACGACAACACCGCGGTCCACCACTGGCTGTCGGGGACGCTCCCGCGGGCACCCGTCCGGCCGTTGGTGTGTGAGGCGCTCGCCCGACGCCTCCAACGCCCCATCACCCTGTCCGCCGCCGGCCTGGGCCCCTGCCAGACCGAGCCCGCACCGGCCGCGGATATCGTGACGAGGCTGGTGGATCTTGGGGGTGCGGACATGGACCCGAGCAGGCGAGCAGTCCTCGGCCTGGGCCTCTATTCGGCGGCCCTGGCCATCCCTGGCTGGTCGGAGGTGTCCGGGCGGTTCGACCGACTACGCCGTGACCCCCATACCCGGATCGGCCCCGGCGAGGTCGACGCCGTCCGGAAGATGACCGACCACCTGTCCTCGCTCGATGACCAGTTCGGTGGGAAGGCGGTGCGGCCCCTCGCCGCGGCGTTCCTGGTCAACACGATCGCGCCCTACCTGCGGGCACAGGCGCGCGAGGACATCCGCAGCCAGATGATGTCGGCCGCCGCCGACCACTGCTACCTCACCGGCTACATGGCCATGGACGAGGGCGTCGAAGGAGTCGCGCAGCGCTACTACTGCCAGGCCTTGGAGCTGGCCGGGTACGCCGGTGACCACCTGACCTACTGCACCACGCTGCGCGGCATGTCGGTACAGGCCGTGGACCTGCATCACAGCACGACGGCGCTACACCTGGCCGACGCCGCCGCAGCGGCTTCCCCGCAGGCCGGGCCTAGGCTGCGTGCGTTCCTGACAGGGCAGCAGGCGCACGCCGCCGCGCAGGCCGGCGCCCGCGCCAAAGCCCTGACCCACCTACGGCGAGCCGAGACCGCCCTCGAACACGCCGAGTCACAGGCCAAGGCGCTCGGCTCCTACGATCCCGCCGCGATGAGCTACCACGTCTCGCAGGTGTCGTTCGAGCTGGGCGACCTGAAAGGATCCATCACGGCCCTGGAACGCTCTCTACGCATCAGGCCCCCTGCCTACAAGCGAGTCCGTGTCCGCAACCGCGGAACCCTCGCCGAGCGGAAACTCGCGGTGGGGCGGCTGGAGGAAGCCTGCCGGGACTGGGGACGAATGCTCGACGACTACCCGGCCGTCCAGTCCGGCTGGTGCGACAAGCACTACCAGACCATGCTCGCCGCGCTACGCCGCCACCTGGCCAACCCGCAGGCCCGAGACCTCTACGAACGAGCCATGGCCACCCGGCCATCGGGCTAACCGCGCGCGAAGCCGCCTTCGGAGGAACGATCCCACGGTCCTCGGCGGGATTGCGACCGAGCCAGGCCAGCCGGGCAAGGTCGATCTCGAGGGCCGTGGCCCCGGCGTTGATGAGGGTGATGGAGTCCAGGACGACCTGGCCGTTCTCCGACATCGACACCCAGCTTTGTGTGCGGCCGATCCGACGCCGAAACCGGCGGATGCGGTGGCCGTCGCTCTCCAGCTGCAGCTCGCGCATCAAGCCATCGCCGCTCAGGCGCGCATCCTCGCGGAAGGACGACGGCGGCTGCCTCTACCGGCCGTGCACCAGCCAGGCACGCCGATCAACGGGTGACGACCGCGGTGCCGCCCTTTGTGAGCGCTCCGCAGAGTGCGTGCCACACATCCCGATCGAGCATGAGTACCCCACCGTCCGTACGCTTGGAGTCGCGAACGGCGAGGAAGTCGGCACGCATGCCCGCCACCTCGACGCAGTCCCCGTTGTCCCCACTGTGGGATGCCCTGCGTCAGTCCAGGGACTGCGCGATCACACCAGGCCGGTGGTGCTGAGCTTCGAGCGGAGCGCAAGCCAACTGCCCCGGTCGAGCGTCAAGGCGGGATCGTCGGGAGCCTTGGAATCGCGGATGGCCAACTTGGTGCTCGTCATGCGCGCCACCTCGACGCAGTTGACCTCTTCGTCGCTGTGGGATGACTTGCGCCACGCCATGCGCGGCACGCTCACGCGGTGCTGTCCCTGCTGAGGGCAGTGCGGAGGGCGTCCCACGCTTGTCGGTCAAGCGTGAGAACTCCGCCATCCGGACGCTTGGAGTCACGGACCGCGAGTGAGGCCGCACTGAGGCTCGCCACTTCGACGCAGTTGAACTCTTCATCGCTGCGAGACGACTTGCGCCAGGTGAGGTCGCTGTTGTTCGTCACAGATACTCAACTCCCCTTAAGGGCGATGATCTTCGCGATCAGGGCAACCGACCGGTCGGGAGGAAGCGATGTCCTCCTCAGGGTATCCACGCTTGCAACGAATTCCGCAACCTCAGGAGCAGAATCTACGAAGCTGATGGACCTCTTGCCCCCCTGGTGCACGAGGGGGTTGGCACGGCCGAACTCCAGGATCGTGAAGGGGCCGGCGAGGGCGGAGTGTGCACCCGCGTCGAGCGGTAGCACACGGATTTCGATGTTCGGTTTCCTGGCAAGTCGTTGCAGGTGGTGCAGCTGCTCGGTCATGACGTGTCGTCCGCCGACGGGGCGCAGGAGTGCGGCCTCGTCGATCACTGCTAGGAGCTTCGGCGGCTGCGGGCGACTGAGGATCGCCTGTCGCCCCATGCGTGTCGCGACCCGTGTCTCGATCTCCAGGGGCGGGATGCCGGATGCCAGCATCACGGCGCGCGCGTACTCCGGAATCTGCAACAACCCGGGAACGAGGGAGATCTCCACGTTCGTGATACGGGTTGCCTGAGCCTCGAAACCGATCAGCGCCTTGAGCGGTGTGGGGTAGATGCTGTCGCCGGGTTCCCACCAGCCTGGCGTTTCCGCGTCCCGGGCCAGGGCGAGCAGACGTTCGCGCTCACCGCCCACCACGCCGTACGCGCCGAGAACCGTTGCGACCTCCTCGGCAGTCGCCACTCGCAGCCCGTTCTCCGTGCGGTTGAGGGTCGCCGCCGTCCAGCCGATGCGCTCGGCCGCGGCCCGCGTAGTGAGTCCTCGATGTTTGCGCAACGCGAGAAGCTCGGCACCGAGCGTTCTGCCACGTGCGGTCGCCGCTTTCCTGGCCATCGCAGCCTCCTCGTCGCGTCGTCACGACATCCGGGGTGTTTCCAGTGCTGCAACTCGTTGCCCGAGCGCACCACGAGATGGAAGCTTTAAGCAACGAACTTACTACCGACTGTGATCATTCGAGGGTGTCCGAGTCGAATCCCACTGATGGCCACATGAGGATCCGGATGAGCGAGGTGGTGTGCGATGCGGAGAAGCGGGATCGGGAGGACGGTGGCGGGGCGGATGGTGGTGGAACCGGGGATCGCGACGTTCGGGGTCGGGCCGTGGACGGCGCGGGTGTGGCGGCTGCATCCGGCGCGGGCCGAACGGCGGGCGCGGGAGATCGTCCGGGACGTGCTCGTACGGGCCGGCACCGGGGAGGACGGCGTGAACGACCTCGAACTCGTCGCGGCCGAACTCGCCGCCAACGGCGTCCAGCACGCCGAGCCGCCGCTCGAACTGCGCGTCCTGTTCGCGGGCTCGTCGCGCCGTCCCGTCTGGTGCGAGATCGCGGACGCCGACCCGTTCCTCGGCCGCGTCCCCGACCTGCTGCGCCCGCCGCCCGTCCTCGATGACGACGACCTGGACGCGCTCATCGAGAACCTGAGCACGGACGGCCGCGGCCTCTCGATGGTCCACGCCCTCACCGCAGGCCGCTGCGCCGTCTACCCGACCACGACCTTCTCCCGCCCCGGCGTAGGCAAGGCCATCGGCTTCTCCCTCCTCTGACCACGCCCGGTGGCCTGCCACCTTCTAGAGTGGCGACGCAGGACGTTCGCTTAGAGGCTCGGAGGCCAGATGTACGTCACCCGGCTGACGATGTCCGGTGTGCGCGGCTTCGACGGCCCTCGCGCTGTGGACATCGGGTTCCCTCAACAGCCTGATGGTTCGTACGCGGGCTGGACGGTTCTGGCCGGACGGAACGGAGCGGGGAAGACGACCCTGCTGCAATCGGTCGTGCTCGCCGGGGCCGGGCCGTCGCTGCTGACTACTTCAGCGGCAGCGGAGTCCTGGGTCTCGGACTTTCAAGAACACAGGTTGCCCCCGAATGTGTCCGTGTCCTTCTTTCATCGCCCGCAGTACAAGTCGGGCTGGCCTGAGAGCGGGCGGCTCAGCGTCGAATGGTGGGTGGATTTCGGAGGTCCAGGAGAAGAGGCGGGCGAGGGCACTGGCAAGGGCGAGCTTGAGCCCGGATGGTCGGTCACCCCGATGCCGCGTTCCAGGCCCAATCGGGCCGATCTCGGCGGCCCTTGGGCGCTTCACCCCAATGACTGGATGACGCTCGGCTACGGCCCTTTCCGTCGTCACTCGCAGCCGGACGTCGGTCTTCACGATCTCGACCGTCCAACGCGTGAGAGCGGATGGCGGACGCTGTTCGATGAGGACGCCACGCTGGTCGAAGGGGTGAGCTGGCTCATCGGCCAACACCTCCGGCAGTTGGAGGGTAAGGAAGGAGCCGCCGAGCTGGTGGCGATCGTGCTCCGGTTGCTCGGAGACGGTCTTCTGCCGGACGGGTTCCACATCGTGCGAGTGGATTCGGCCGGGCTCTGGGTGCGGCAGGCCGACGGCCGGGAGATGCCGCTGCGGCGGATGAGTGACGGGTATCGGACGGTCGGGGCGCTCGTCGTGGACATCGTCCGGCGGATGCACGCCTCGTTCGGGACGCTGGAGATCGAGGAGCGGGACGGCGTCCCCACGCTGCCGTACCCGGGTGTCGTCCTCATCGACGAGGTGGACGCCCATCTGCACGTGAGCTGGCAGAAGAAGATCGGCGGCTGGCTCAAGGCGCACTTCCCGAAGATCCAGTTCATCGTCACCACGCACAGCCCCTACATCTGCCAGAACGCCGATCCCGGCGGGCTCATCCGGCTCCCCGGGCCGGACGAGCCGGAGCCGCCCCGCGTCGTGGACGAGGACCTGTACCACCGCGTGGTCTACGGCAGCGGCGACGACGCGGTTCTGTCAGAGTTGTTCGGCGTTGAAACCCCCTACTCCGCCGAGGCCGAGCGGCTGCGCCGCAGGCTCGGCGACCTGGAGGCCAGAGTGCTCGACGGGCAGGCCACCGAAGCCGAGGTCGAGGAGTTCCGCGCGCTGCGTGAGCTCCTCACGAGCTCGCTGATGGCGAGAGTGGACGAGGTGTCCGCGCGGCTCGGCCATGAGCGTTGATCCCGCTCGTCCGGCCTGAGCTCCCGCCGGATCTGGCGAGTGACCTGGACCGCCGCACCCGTGAACTGGCCACGGCGAAGCCGGACGGCGGTGTCGCCAGAACGAAATGGCGCGGGGCGCGCTCGACCCGGTCGTCCCTCCTCGGTCACCTGACCCTCATGGCGGCGGGACTCGGCCAGTGCATGTACTGCGGGGAGAGCAGAGGCACGAGCATCGACCATTTCGAGCCCATCACCCGTGCTCCGCAACGCGCGTTCGACTGGCTCAATCATCTGCTCGCCTGCTCCCACTGCAACAGCAACGAGAAGCGTGAGCAGTACCCCTGCGACACGTCCGGCCGCTGCTTGCTGGTCGATCCGAGCCGGCAGGACCCCCGCGACCATCTCTGGCTGAGACTGACCACCGGCTGTTATGAGCCGCGCAGCGCCATCGGGGCGGAGACCATCAGAGTCTTCGGACTGAATCGGGAGCTGCTGCCGCGTGGGCGCTCGGCCGCCTTTCACGTCCGTCGGGCGGTGCTTCGGGACGCGCTGGCCCGGGGCGCGGCGGACGAGCACGAGGAGATGGCGGTCTGCCTCCGGGCTCTCGCTGAGCAGCCCTTCGCGGACGTCCTGTACGCGATGGTCGATGCGGCCGAGCGTCCCGGGGCCGTGGAGGTGCTGGGGCGGGACGTCGTCGAGATGCTGAAGCGTCCGGAGGTCAATCGGTTGGTCTGGCCGCACTGAGACCGAGGGCCCGTTTCATGGTGGCCTCAGCCACGCGCGCGAACGCGTGACCTGCCCGGGGAAGCGAAGCCGGAGGCGAGCGGAGCCGGGCAGATCGCGAAGCGATGCCGCGTTCGCCCAGGCACGGTCACGTAGCGAGCCCCTGGGCGAGCGGAGTGGGCCCGGGCTGCGATCAACACAGCCCTTGGGCGAGCGGAGTGGGCCGGGACTGTTTCAACACAGCGAAACGCCCGGCCTCGGCTAGGTGAGGACGGGCGTTCCGGCCGGTCGAGCTTCCCCACTCGCCGACACAGGGAAGGGTACGCCCTGTCCCGCGCGGGGGCCACTGGAATCGCGGGGGTGAGGGGAAGGTGGCGGGTCCGTAGACTGGCGCGGCGACGGCGGGCGAGGAATCCGGTGCGAATCCGGAGCTGTCCCGCAACTGTCACCGGGGAGTCCCCCCTCGCGCATGGCCACGGCGGCGACGCCGGAAGGCCGGGGCGGGGGCGCCGATCCGGGAGCCAGGAGACTCCGCGCCGTCGCGGCCCTTCACCCGAGCCGGGGCGCGGACCCCGTTGGAGGCATCGCGATGCGTGCTTTGCTGCTGTCCACCGCCGACACCGAACTGCTCGCCGCGCGCGCGGCGGACGCGGGGTGGGCGACCGCCAACCCCGTCCGGACGCCGGTGGACGACCTGCCCGCCTTGACCGAGGACGTCGATGTGGTCGTCGTGCGGCTGCTGGGCGGACGGAAGACCTGGCCCCAAGGGGTGGACGCGCTGGTGGGCAGCGGTCTCCCCGTCGTCCTCCTCGGTGGGGAGGCCGATCCGGACGCCGAGCTGATGGCGTCGTCCACGGTGCCGCCCGGCGTCGCCGCCGAAGCGCTCGCCTACCTGCGGGAGGGCGGCGTGGAGAACATGCGGCAGCTCGCGCTCTTCCTGTCCGACACGGTGCTCCTCACCGGGGAGGGCTTCGAGCCTCCGGCCGCTATGCCCTCGTTCGGCGTGCATGGCGAATACGCGCGGGTCGAGGGGCGTCCAACGGTCGGTGTGGTCTTCTATCGCGCGCACGAGCTGTCGGGGAACACGGCGTTCGTGGACGTGCTGTGCGAGCAGATCGAACGCGCCGGGGCCAACGCGCTGCCGGTGTTCTGCGGGTCGTTGCGCGGGGCCGACCCGGAGTTGATGGCCTTGCTGGGCCAGAGCGATGCGATCGTGGCGACCGTGCTGGCGGCGGGTGGGGCGGTCGCCGCCGATGCCAGTGCCGGTGGGGACGAGGACTCGTGGGACGCGGGAGCCCTCGGCGAACTCGACGTTCCGGTCATCCAGGGCCTCTGCCTCACGTCGTCGCGGGAGGCGTGGGACGCGTCGGACGCGGCGCTCGTCCCCATGGACGCGGCGATGCAGGTCGCGATCCCCGAGTTCGACGGCCGCATCATCTCCGTGCCGTTCTCGTTCAAGGAGCTCGGCCCGGACGGCATCCCCGTGTACCGGGCGGACGAGGAGCGGGCCGCGCGGGTCGCCGGGATCGCGGTGCGGCACGCGCGGCTGCGGCACGTCCCGAACGCGGAGAAGCGGGTGGCGATCGTCCTGTCGTCGTATCCGACGAAGCACTCGCGGGTCGGCAACGCGGTCGGGCTGGACACGCCGACCTCGGCGGTCCGGATGCTTCGGCAGATGGCGGACGCCGGGTACGACCTGGGCGGCGACCACTCGCTCTGGGCCGATCCCGACACGGGCGACGAGCTGATCCACGCGTTGATCGCGGCGGGCGGGCACGACGTCGAGTGGCTGACCGAGGAGCAACTGGCCAAGGCTCCCGCGCGGGTGCCGCTGCCGTCCTACCGGACGTGGTTCGAGGCGCTGCCGGCGCCGCTGCGCGAGGGTGTCCGGGAGCACTGGGGCGAGCCGCCGGGCGAGCTGTACGTGGACGGCGACGAGATCGTCCTCGCGTCGCTGCGGTTCGGGAACGTCGTGCTGATGATCCAGCCGCCGCGCGGGTTCGGCGAGAACCCCGTCGCGATCTATCACGATCCGGACCTTCCGCCGTCGCACCACTACCTGGCCGCCTACCGCTGGCTGGACCGGGAGTTCGGCGCGGACGCGGTCGTCCACCTGGGCAAGCACGGCACGCTGGAGTGGCTGCCCGGCAAGGGCCTCGGGCTGTCGGACGGGTGCGCCCCCGACGGCGTCCTCGGCGACCTGCCGCTCGTCTACCCGTTCATCGTCAACGACCCGGGAGAGGGGACGCAGGCCAAGCGCCGCGCCCACGCCACGGTCGTGGACCACCTGGTGCCGCCGATGGCCCGCGCCGAAACCTACGGTGACCTGGCCAAACTCGAACAGCTTCTGGACGAGTACGCCACCGTCAACGATCTCGACCCGGGCAAGCTGCCGGCCGTCCGGGCGCAGATCTGGACGCTCGTCCAGGCCGCGCAGCTGCACCACGACCTGCACCAGGAGGACATGCCGGACGAGGCCGACTTCGACGACTTCATCCTGCACATCGACGGGTACCTGTGCGAGATCAAGGACGTCCAGATCCGGGACGGCCTGCACATCCTCGGGCAGGAGCCGCGGGACGGCGCGCGCGTCAACCTCGTGCTCGCCGTGCTGCGCGCGACGCAGGTCTGGGGCGGCGTCGCCGGGGCCATGCCGGGCCTGCGGGCGGCGATCGCCGCGCCGCACGGGCTGGACGAGAAGGCGCTGCTCGCCGAGCCGGGCGCGGTCGTCAACGTTCTTGGCGGGCGGACGGCGTCCGATGTGATCGACATCCTGGAGGACACCGCGCGGCGGCTCGTCCAGGCGATGGAGGACGCGGGCTGGGACGCGGCCCGTGCGCCCGGGATCGCGGCCGAGGTCCTGGGGGAGGCCGTGCCGGACGTCGTGCGGCTCCTGGAGTTCGCCGCGTCCGAACTCGTGCCCCGGCTGGACGCCACGCGCGACGAGATCGGCGCGGTGCTGCACGCGCTGGACGGCGGGTACGTGCCCGCCGGGCCGTCCGGGTCGCCGACGCGCGGGCTGGTGAACGTCCTGCCGACCGGCCGCAACTTCTACTCGGTGGACCCGAAGGCCATCCCGTCCCGCAACGCCTGGGACGTCGGCGTCGCCCTCGCCGACTCGCTCATCCGGCGTCACCTGGACGACACCGGAGAGTATCCGTCGAGCGTGGGCCTGACCGTGTGGGGGACGTCCGCGATGCGCACCCAGGGCGACGACGTCGCCGAGGTGCTCGCGCTCATCGGATGCCGTCCGACCTGGGACGACGCGTCCCGCCGCGTCACCGGCTTCGAGATCGTCCCGCTCGCCGAGCTGGGCCGCCCGCGCATCGACGTGACGCTGCGCATCTCCGGCTTCTTCCGCGACGCGTTCCCGCACGTCATCGCCCTCATCGACGACGCGATCGGCGCGGTCGCGGCGCTGGACGAGCCGTCCGACCGCAACCTCCTGCGCGCCCACGCCGTCGAGGACCACGCCGCGCACGGCGACTGGCGCCGCGCGACCGCCCGGATCTTCGGCTCCAAGCCCGGCGCGTACGGCGCGGGCCTGCTCCCGCTCATCGACGCCCGCAACTGGCGCGACGACTCCGACCTCGCCGAGGTCTACGCCGTCTGGGGCGGGTACGCCTACGGCCGCGGCCTGGACGGACGCGAGGCCCGCGCCGACATGGAGTCCGCGTTCCGCCGCATCTCGGTCGCCGCCAAGAACCAGGACACCCGCGAGCACGACATCGTCGACTCCGACGACTACTTCCAGTACCACGGCGGCATGGTCGCGATGGTCCGCTCCCTGACCGGCCGGAACCCGGCCGCCTACGTCGGCGACTCGGCCCTCCCCGACCAGGTCAGGACCCGCACGCTCGCCGAGGAGACGCACCGCGTCTTCCGCGCCCGCGTCGTCAACCCGCGCTGGATCGCCGCCATGCGCCGCCACGGCTACAAGGGCGCGTTCGAACTCGCTGCCACGGTCGACTACCTCTTCGGCTACGACGCCACCGCCGGCGTCGTGGACGACTGGATGTACGAGACCCTCGCCCAGGAGTACGTCTTCGACCCCGAGAACCGCGCCTTCATGGAGAAGTCGAACCCCTGGGCCCTCCGCGGCGTCACCGAACGCCTCCTCGAAGCCGCCGACCGCGAACTCTGGGCGTCCCCCGACCCCGAAACCCTCGCCCGCCTCCGCCAGACCTACCTCGACCTGGAAGGCGACCTCGAGGACCCTGAATAGCCGCTTTACGGCAGACGCGCAGGGGGTTGTTCGTTCCGCTATTGTTGCCCGACTTTCGGAACAACCCCCTGGAATGCCTGTGAACCTCGATTTCAGTGCCGAGCCCGCGTTCTCCTGGTACGTGGTGTTGATGGCGGTCAGCGGCATCGCCATGCTGGTCGCGGCGGCGACCGGCCTCGGCTCGACCGCCCGGGACCGCATCATCTACGCGGTGGTCGGCCTCGGAATGTCCGGCTACGCCTTCTACCTGCTCTTCATCTTCTCCGGCGGCACCTATCACATGTTCTTCTTCGTCTTCCTGCTGCCGATCGTGCTGCTCTTCCAAGCTGTCGGCGCCTTCTTCCGCCGCCGTAGATCCTGACCCCAGTCAAAAAACGAACGGCCCGCGTCCCCCTGGACGCGGGCCGTTTCGCTACCCTCAGCGCTTCCGGCCCTCGCCGCGGATGGCCTCAACGGCGAGCCACGCGTTGGACGAGGGGTTCTGGCCGCGCCGACAGGGCTTGTCGTGTTCAGGGTCGCAGCCCAGGGCACGCTCCCTCGCGTTCTCATAGTCGTCCTCGAAGGGGAAGTCGCCAGGGATGGCCTTCCTCCTGCTGTAGCCGGGGATGTGCGAGTCGAGCTTCTTTGGCAGGTCGAAGCGGTTCGTCCGGGATGTGAAGTTCTGATGGTGCCAGCGCAGCCAGATTTCGAAGCACGGATTCGAGACGGCCAGGTGCACGCCGTTTCGCCTCGCAAGGTGGAGCGCCGTTTCCAGTGTGGTGTGGTCGTCCACGTCGACCACACACCAGACATGGTCGATCTTCAGAAACAAACGAGTTGCGTTTGGTCCGCGCGGCCTTTTCGGAGTTCTCGCGCAGCCGGAGGGCACGGTTCACGGTCGCGAGCGGATCGCGTCCGATGCCGACGCACTCGACCCGCACCGTCGGCGCCCGGTGAAGCCGGGTGATGCCCTCGAACTACTCGTCCTCGGTGACTTCTCCTTCACAGACGATGAGCAGCCGGTTCTTCGCTCTCTTGGTGTTGGTCTTGCGAGTGAGGGACTGGGGGTGCGTCCTCGGCTCATCCGACTCCACGCCAGGTTTCTGGAAGATCCGCCGGATCTCCGCGTAACTCAGGTAGGGGACAGCGCCATAGCGGCCTTGGAGGTATCCGCGTTCGACGTTCTCGTCCTTGCGCGGCTTGAACTCCGCGAGCGCGTAGAGGGTCGTCGCTCCGTCCGCACCCTTCTCGGTGAACCAGACCTCGTCCCGATCGAGGATCTTGTCGTCGAGCAGCGTGCCGAGGAGCGTGGTGTCATGGGAGGCGAAGAGCAGTTGGGATCCATGCCGGTTGATCTCTGGATCCTTGAACATGCGGATCACGGCCGAGGAGAGATGGGGATGCAGGCTCGCATCCACCTCGTCCACCACGAGGACCCCGGGCAGGGAGAGGCTGATCAGGAGATAGGTGATGAGTGTCAGCCACTCGACGGTTCCGTCGCTCTCCTCGTCCAGGCCGAAGCGGACGGCCGGAGCGCTGGAGTGGACGAGGAAGATCTCATCGGCATGGTTGTGGGCGAGATTGACTCTTACCTCGCCCAGCTCCGCGCCAAGGCGAGCGACCGCTTGCTGGATGGCAGGGGGAACCTCGGTCTCCTCGATGTGAGCACTCTCGATACCGAGATCTGCCACCTTGAGCAGTCTGGCCAGAATTTGCGAGCCGTGCTCATTGAGGAGAAGATGACGGATAGCCTCGAAACGTGTGTCCCGGTCGCCCTGTCGAACCCCATGAATGTTCGTCGTCAGAGCTTTGTAGATGGCACTGAGGAGTGGATGGCTATTGCTGGCGGCGGATGAGAGATACAGAGAGTCCGGCCGAGTGAGTTTTGCTATCTGGCTGGTGGGTCCGGTCAGGGCGCGGCCGAACTCATAATCGCCCTTTCCTGGACCGTTCCGCTCGAAGAGGCGGCGGGGCTTGCCATGGGGGAAGGAGAACAGCCATTCGGAGCGAATCGCCTTGCCGTCGACCTCGAAGCCGTATGTGTATCGGATGCCGTCCAGGCGAAGTCGAGCTCGTAGAGCGAAGGATCTTCTGTCGCCGGTTTGAAGGGTGCTCGGGGGACGCCGTTGGTGGGTGACCATTCCGTCTGGGACGTTCTGATGCAGAAGAGCATGTAGATCAGAGCGTCCAGGACGTTGGATTTTCCTGAGGCGTTGGCGCCGTTGCAGGTTTGTATGCGCTCTGTGGACGAAGTCGGGCCTCAGTGGGGGTGGATGGGGGGTGGGGTGGTGACCGGGGGGCGGGAGCCGAAGCGGCGGCGGAGGGGGTAGATCGCGGCGACGGCGGCGAGGCTGATGAGGGACGCGAAGAGCTGGGAGCGCAGCTCGTGCATGAAGGCCATCGAGACCAGGACGGCGCCGAGGGCCAGGACGCAGAGCCAGGGCAGGTAGGGGTAGAGCCACATGCGGTAGGTGAGGCTGGCCGGGTCCTCGCGTTCGAGGCGGCGGCGCAGGCGCAGCTCGGAGAGCAGGATCGCCAGGTAGACGAAGGCCAGGACGGTCCCGATGGAGTTCATCAGGAACTTGAAGACCTGGTCGGGGGAGACGTAGGAGGCGACGACCGCGCCCCAGGCGGCGACCGTGCCGAGCAGGATCGCGCGGACCGGCACGCCCCGCGGGCTGATCCTGGTCAGGGCGGCCGGGGCGTCGCCGTCGCGGGTGAGGACGTGCAGCATCCGGGACGAGACGTAGATCGCCGAGTTCAGCACCGACAGCACGGCCGTGAGGATCACCGCCTGCATGACCGTCCCGGCGGCGGGGACGTCCAGCCGGTCCAGGGCGCTGACGAACGGGCTGGTCAGCACCTTGGCGTCGTTCCACGGCAGGATCGACACCACCAGGAAGATCGAGAAGACGTAGAACAGGGCGACGCGCCAGAGCACGTTGCCGGTGGCGCGGGCGACGGCGCGGCCCGGCTCGGCCGACTCGGCGGCGGCGATCGTGACGATCTCGGTGCCGCCGAACGCGAACATGACCGCGACGATCGCGGAGAAGACCGAGGTGACGCCGTTCGGGACCAGGCCGCCGTGCGCGGTGAGGTTGTGCAGGCCGCCGGGCGAGTCCGGCCACAGCCCGAGGACGTACAGGAGGCCGAGCACCAGGAAGACGACGATCGCCGCGACCTTGATCGAGGCGAACCAGAACTCGAACTCGCCGAACGACTTCACCGAGACCAGGTTCACGCAGGTCATCAGGGTCAGCAGCGCGGCGGCGAGCAGCCACTGCGGCAGGTCCACCCAGGACGCCAGGATCGCCGCGCCCGCGACCGCCTCCGCGCCGACCAGGATCACGTACAGGTACCAGTAGATCCAGCCGATGGTGAAGCCGGCCCACGGGCCGAGGGCCATCCGGGCGTACTCGGCGAGCGAGCCCGCGACCGGCCGCGCCACGACCATCTCGCCGAGCGCGCGCAGCACGAACAGCACCAGCAGCCCGGCCGCGGCGTAGGAGAGGATCGCCGCCGGGCCGGCCGTCCTGATCACCTGGCCGCTGCCCACGAACAGGCCCGCGCCGATCGCGCCGCCGATGGCCAGCATGGTCATGTGGCGGCGGCGCAGCCCGGCGCGCAGCTCACCCGGACGGTCTGGACTCTTTTCGGACATGCCTGAAGTGATCCTGTCGCATGGGCAAAACGGACCCGATCACTCTAGGTGACGGCACGCCGCGATACGTACCTGGTTCCAGATGCTGGGACGCGCGGACGTGCGGCGCTCTCAGCGGGCGCGGTTGAGGGCGAAGCGGGTGAAACGCGCCAGGACGTAGTCGCCCGCGCGGGGCGCGCTGTCCATCGGGTCGACCATCAGCGCGGTCTGCCCCCTGGTGAAGGGGGCGTCCTCGTCGTCGGCGCCGAGCGCGTAGTCGCCGTCCAGCCAGGCGCGGACGGTCGTCCGGCCGCGTTCGACGCGCACCTCGGCCTGGACGCGGACGGGCTCGGACGCCGCCTCGTAGGAGTGGGCGGGGACCCTGTCGAGGACGCTCGTGTCGCCGTCCGGGGTCTCCTTGACCAGCCGCGCCGAGCCGTCCGAGCGCAGCAGGACGGCGTAGTGCCGGTCGTCGGTGGCCAGGAGCAGCAGCCCGGCCTGCCAGGGCCCGCGGCCGGACGCGCCCGCCAGGTGCACCCGCACGTCCGCCACGGAGTGCGGCGCCGAGGACTCGTGCGGGGCGACGCACCAGTCCGGGCCGTCCTTGCCGCTCCTGATCTCGAATCCGCGCGCGCCGAAGACACCGCAGTCATCGGCGTCCCATCCGGACCTGGCGTCGGCCAGCGACCCGTCCGGGACGAGGGGCGCGCCGAGCGGCGGCACCTTCGGGTCCGGCTCGTCCTCCAGCAGCCGCAGGGCCGCCGCGCCGCCCAGCAGGAGCGCCCCTGCGACGGCGACCGCGGTGATCCGCCGCGAGACGGCGCGGCTCCCGCGTCCCCTGGCGGGCGGCTGGTCCGCCGGGGCCGGTCGGCCGTGCGCCTCGT